>JANXZQ010000299.1 GCA_025355445.1 Gammaproteobacteria bacterium | reverse complement strand
CATTCCGCCGCCTACCTCGCCGCCGAATTGGCTGACCCGATGGTTCAATCCCGCCACGGCGCCGTTCATTCCGGTGCCCGAGATTGCGGTGGATCCGGACAGCGGCACGACGCTGGGACTCATTCCGACTTGGATACAGGCCGACGAGAATCACGAGATTCGCCGGATCATCGCGCCTGACATCATCTACAGCCCGAATTTTGGGTTAGGAGTACACGGCCGCATTTACGGCTATACGTCCGGAGACGAACAGTGGTCGATGGTTGCGGGCGTCAAGCAGCGGGTAGAACGCAGTTTCGATGCCGAGTTTCAGCGCGGACGCCTGCGCCAGGAGCGCTGGTCGTTCAACGCCACCGCGATCTACGATCGGGACGGCACGCCGCGCTTCTACGGCGTCGGCAACGAAGTGCCGAAGAGCGACGAGACGAATTACACCAATCAACAGGAGCGGCTTCAGGTTCAAGTGGGGCTGAATCTGACGCATGAGTGGCAGCTGCTGTATACCGCAAGCCTGCAAATCGTGGATGTGCTGCCGGGGACCTTGACCAAAGTCGACTCGATCGAGACCCGCTTCGCGCATGTTCTCGGCCTCACCACTCAAACCCTCAACCGGCTTGCCATCGTATACGACACCCGCGACGATTTGACCGTACCCAGCCGCGGCCTGCAGTTGATCGTCTATGGCGGATTGGCCGCCCGCGGTGGTCTGTTCAACGATTCCATGTATAGCGAAGCGGGTGTAGACGGGCGATCTTTCCTGCCCGTTGCCAAGAACACGGTCCTCGTAACGCATATGGCGTTACGCTACATGCCCACGGCAAATGACGTGCCCTTCTGGGCGCTCAGCAGGATCGGCGGGGGCGACAGTGTGCTCGGAGGAACACAGCCGCTGCGCGGTTTCGGTTTGGGGCGCTTTTACGATCGCGATTCTTTCTCCACCAGCGTCGAGGTGCGGCGCAAGGTGTTTTCCTTCGATGCGACTTCGACCCTCGTCGACATCGAGGTGACGCCCTTCATCGATATCGGCCGAGTATTTGCGCGCAGCGGCACAAATCCGCTGACGGATCTGCACCATGTGTTTGGAGTGGGATTTCGCGGCATCGCTCGTCCCTTTGTAGTCGGTTACGTGGACATCGGCTACGGCAGCGAGGGCGTCGCCGCGTTCACCGGGCTCAACTATCCGTTCTGACCGGACCGTTCAGGCGGTGCAGAAGCGACGAATCCGTTCGCTCGTGTTGCGCAAGTAATTGTCCAAATAGTAGCCAATGAGAGTTCTCGCGTAGCTCACATCCTTTGACGAGGAAACGAGCGGCGCGGCGTCGTTGACCCAGCCGTCGATGCAATCGGCCTTTTCAGCGTTGCCTGCGGCGCAGTCGAGCAATCGGGAGAATGCCCGGCGGTAGATCTCGAATTGCTTGCGCTGCATGGGTGCGCCGTGCCCGGGCACCAGCCAGGTGAAGGGCGCCTTGTCGAGATTTGCCAGGGAATCTCGCCAGCGCGCCGGGCACGCGCTTTCAAAGAAGGGCGCGGGCAGGGTGACCAAGTCGCCCGCCAGCAGCACGCGAGTCTTAGGATCGAACACCCATACATCGCCCGCCGTCACGGCCCGCGCCTCCAGATTCAGCTGTAAGGGCCGGCCGGCAATGCTCAAGCGAACGGATTTATCGATGACGTCGGTCGGGCCGAGTGCCACGCCGGCATCGATGAGCGCGACTTCCGCGCGCATGGATACCTGCGCCTCGGGATTCTTGGCGGAAAGGCTGATCTCGGTCATGAGCTGCGCACGGTAGTCGGCAAGGAATCCTGCACGAGCGGCGTCGATCGCGGAACTTGCAAACACCCGCAGGTCCGGAAATTCGGCGCGCAGCCGCGGATTGCCCCCCACGTGATCCAGGTGCCAGTGTGAGTTGACGATGGCGGCGATGGGCCGCGCCTGGGCGCGCGCGAAATCCAGTATGACCTGCGAGTGATCCGCGTGCCTACCGGTGTCGAACACGATCAAGCCCTGCGGGGCCGCGATCACCACGCTGTTGCCGTCGGGTTGGCGATTGGCGGCGGCTTCGCCGGGGATGAGATAAATGCCGGGTGCGATCAGTGTGGCGGCACCGGCATGGCCCACCAGAAAGACGCCCGCCAGAGAAACGGCCGCGAGTGCGAGGACTCGACTCGTCACAGCCGCAAATCTCCCGGAGCCTCGATCGCTGCGCGCAGTGCGCCCGCGTCCAGCGTCGCATTTCCCTCGATACGGCGAACGATGCGCCCGGCGCTGTCGGCGATGAGCACGGTCGGGACGTCGTTGACTCGAAACATCCTATACATCTCACCGGAGGCATCCAAGGTCAGCGGTATCGTGACCTTGCCGGCCTTTCGATAGTGTTGCAGCGCCTGCGCGTCGGCCCACAGACCGGATGCAATACCCAACCAACGCACCCGCGGATCCGCGCTCAATTCGTTGAACTGGATTCGGGCGCTGCGGCAATTAGCGGCGACGTCGGGCCGGGTAGTGGCGAGGTAGGACTCACACCAAGGCGACAGGAAAACCAAAACGGTGAGCGTTTTCGCCGGCGCGCTGTGGCGAAGTTCGAAGCGCTGACCATCGAGGGTTCGCAATGATCGCTTGGGGAGCAGATCTCCGACCACCACCGGCTGCGCGGCATTCGCTGTCACGGCCGCCGCAGCCTGCGGGCCGCGTCCGTCAGGCGCACGGGCGGCAATCAAGGCCGCGTCGAGCTCTTGGTCGGCAAGATGGCCGACGTAGCGGATACGGCCGTCCCTGCCGATGACAATGTGAGTTGGCGTGACTCGTAGATGAAAGGCGGCGCCCAAACTACCGTCATCGAAAACGATGGGCATGGTGATGCCGAGTTTTTGGCGATAGGCGCGAACCGCATCGACGGAGTCGTTGAAGCCCACATCGACGGCAATCACCGCCAGATCCGCACCCGCCGTTTCATAGGCATGCTGGAAATGCGGCATTTGTTGCCGGCAGGGCACGCACCAAGTGGCCCAGAATTTAAGGTAAACGGCTTGCTTGCCGTATAGGCTGCCAAGATCGATGGAATCGCCGTCGATGGTTTTAAGAATGACCCGCGGCGCGGGCGCGCCCAGGATCGCTCGGCCGGCCGCTTGTGCGCGTTGCTGGCCGGTCATTTCCGCCGCCGCCGGAGCGGCCCACAGCCAGCAACAGAGAAATACGCCGCCTAAGGCCGCAAGTTTCACGGCGTTCCCGCCGGCGCGACTTCGCGCGTTACCGGCGCCCCCTTGTCCTTGACGATGAAGACGAGAAACTTTGCAGGTTTGGTCTTGCTGGCGTTGGCTGAAACGGCATGTATGTCAGTGGGGGCTTCGTAGAACGTCTGGCCGGGACCGAGCGTTACCACGGGACCGCCGGCGACCTGCATCTTGATCTGCCCTTCGAGCACGTACACGAAAACTTGCGCATCATGCCGGTGAGGCAGCGATGCCCCACCGGGAAGATATTCGACCGTCAGCATCAGAAGTTCTTTTCCCGGTACGCCGGTCTGGTCGTTGTCGAACAGAGATTTCACGATCGCGGCCTGCGCCGAGGCCGCCGGTTCTGCAGCAACGGCGAGCCCCTGCCACAGCGCGAGGACGGCGGTGAACGCAGTCATCACAAGTCGATTGCCATTCATGGTTGGCCTCATTCCTCAGTTGATGGTCGGCCTTACCCGCTGCCGAACCGAAAAAAGCTAAGCTACACCAGGATTATGCTGGAGCCAGCAATTGTATATGCTATTGTAGTCAAACACTTGCGGAGCATGGCTTATGAGCACTCTCATCAACAACAAAGATTTTCCGGCACACCGCAAAGCGTGAGTACCGAAGGGCGAGGAGGGCGTTCTCGATTGCGTCCGCTAGGTTCGATTATCGTTTCGCGAATTCGGCCGCGCGCCCCGGTGCACACGGCTCGCGTTACCGTGCTCTTCGCAGATCTGCGCGGATACACGGGATTGGCGGAGCGGCTGCCGGCGGCGCGCGTTGTGCCGCTGCTCGACGAATTCTTTCGAACTCTGGCGAGCGCTGTGGAGAAAAGCGGCGGCACTGTGTTTCATATGGCCGGGGATGGGATCATGGCGGGATTCGGCGTAAACAAGGAGCAGGCCAGCGGGGCACATGAAGCGCTGACTGCCGGTCACGCCATGCTGCAAGCCTTCGTGCCCATCGCCGCGCGCTGGCGCAGCGAGCTATCCATCGAAGCTGGAATTGGAATCGGGCTGCATTTCGGAGAGGTCGCGGTCGGCGCGCTGGGTCCGTCGCGCCATAAGCGGACCACTCTGGTCGGCGATACCGTCAATGTAGCTGCGCGCCTATGCAGCCGGGCGCGAGCCGGCGAAGTATTGTTCTCGTGCACGGTTGCCGCAGCCCTCGAAAGCGATGCATCGGCCGCAAGCGACGTAGCTGCCGCCAAGCCATTCCTGCAATTGCCGCAATTCGCATTGCGCGGCCGCCGCGGCCCGATTGACATATGGTGCGTGCCTGCGCCGGAGCGCCTCGCGCTGTAGACCCCCCGGCGCGCGCGTCCGGCCCCTTAGGGCCGTCCCGAAGCTGCTAAACTTTAAGCGCGGGCCCTCGTGGCGGAATCGGTAGACGCAACGGACTTAAAATCCGTTGATCGAAAGGTCATCCCGGTTCGAGTCCGGGCGAGGGCACCACTGGCGGAGATTCTGCAAGATCAATCATCTTAAATCGAGCATGAGCTGTCGCGGAAACTGTTGGACCAACGCAGTCGCGAATCAATCTTCAGCAGCTCAAGAAAGAATGCATCAAAAAGAAGATCTACAGAACTCGCGAGCTTGCGAAGTCGTGTCCACTGAATCCTGGGAAGTCCAGTCGATGGCTGGTTAACATAAAGCGGTGTCACCGGGGTGCTGGTGAAGAACAGATCTGTTGGCGTGGTAGACTCTGGTGATTGAGAAATGGTTTCGCACATTCGCTTGCGGTTTTTTCGGCACAACGAGGGAAAGCGTGATTCGATCCACCTTGAGCTTTGTGTTGCTCGCTTTCGTTGCAGTCGGTGCAGCGTCTGCGACCGCGCGTTTCAAACATGTCGTTGTTCTCGTTCAAGAGAATCGATCAATAGACAATCTGTTTGGCAGCAATCCCAATTTCGAGCCCGGGGTTGACATTGCTGCCGGCGGGCTGGGACCCAAAGGCAAGAAGATCGCTATGACCGCGGTTTCCTTGATTGGTTGCTACGATCTGCACCATGACCATGCAGCCTTCGTAGCCATGTACGATAACGGTAAGATGGATGGCGCCGCGAACGTTCCCGTAAGGCCTGCATCGGGTTGCATCGTACCGCCCCAGCCTCAGTACAAATACGTGGATAACTCGACAGGCGCCGTGGCGCCCTACTTCCAAATCGCGACGGAATTTGGCTTCGCGAATCGGATGTTTCAGAGCAATCAGGGTCCGAGCTTCCCTGCGCATCAATTCATATTTGGGGGCACCTCGGCACCAAGCGTCAACAGTGGGCTGTTTGCTGCTGAAAATATGGTCGTAAAACAGCCCGTTGGACTGGCGGGATGTCCGGGGCCGTCAACCCAAAGCGTGAAGGTTATCGACCCCGCCGGCAGCGAAACCAGCAACCCTCCCGTCTTTCCCTGCTTTGAGCGCCCGACATTGAGCGATGAGCTCGAGGCCGCCTCCATCAGTTGGCGTTACTACACGCCCGGATCCGGCTCGATCTGGTCTGCACCGGATGCCATCAGTCACATCTGTATGGCGCAGATAGGCTCGAATGGCGTTAAGACTTGCACCGGGACGGAATGGACCGATCATTTGGTGCTCCAGCCTTCGATGATTCTCACCGACATCGCGAATTGCAATCTGGCGGGTGTGACGTGGGTGATCCCCGATGGCACCAATTCCGATCATGCAATGGCCAACACGGGCGGTGGTCCGGTGTGGATTGCGTCGATCGTCAACGCGATCGGCAGTCGGGCCAGTTGCCCGAACGGCGAGACTCTTTGGGATGATACTGCGATCCTGATCACGTGGGATGACTGGGGCGGGTGGTTCGACCACGTGCCGCCTCCACGTATCGGCCAGTCCAACGGCTGGGGCACAGGCTATGTTTATGGTTTTCGGGTTCCGCTGCTGGTTGTATCGGCTTATACGCCGGCCGGCTATGTCGACAACAACACCCATGACTTCGGCAGTATCCTGCGGATGGTCGAGAGCAATTTCGGACTCGAACTTATTGGCCCCGGAACTTATGCCGATGCCTACGCGGACGACCTCGCGCCGTTCTTCCCGCTGACAACGCCTCGTGCGTTCGCGCATATCACGGTACCCGCGGGCTCGGCCGCCGCAATGCGCATCGCACCTGCCTTTCATACGCCGCCTGACGGCGACGAAGACGACGACTGACTCAGCGCCGGTTCAGCCTACCAGGACATCCGCATGTAGGTCGGCGCGGCCCCACGGCGTGCCCGCGAATAGATTTGTCTAATTCCTATCCGCACATAATACTCAACAGCTTACGCGTGATTTTTGTGCAGCAAGGAGGATCTGGTGTAGAGGTTTGGACTTAAAATCGGTTGATCGAAAGGTCATCCCGGTTTGAGTCCGGGCGAGGGCACCACAAGGCCGCTGTATTCTGCTACTTTCGCTATGTTCCGCTACTTCGAAAAACTCGTCGCCCCCTTTCCAAACACCCCGCCGCCGGCGCTGCCGCAGGGGTTCTTTGCGTTCCTATGGGCCTGCGCGCGCGGCGTGCGCCGCTACATAGGGGCGATGACCTTGCTGACCGCGGCGATCGGTGTGTTCGAGGCCTTGCTGTTCAGCGTTCTGGGTAAGGTGGTCGATTGGCTCGCCAAGGTGCAGCCTGCGCGGCTGTGGACCGAAGAGCGCGGCCACCTCCTGCTGCTCGGCGCCGTGCTCGCCGGAAGTACCGTGCTGATCGGTCTGCAAAGCCTGTTCAAGCAGCAGACGCTGGCGGGCAATTTCGCCATGCGGCTGCGCTGGAATTTCCACCGTAACATGCTTGCCCAAAGCTTGAGCTTCTATCAGGATGAGTTTGCCGGACGAGTCGCGGCCAAGCTCATGCAGACCGCGCTGGCGGTTCGCGACGCCTGGATGATACTGGCGGACATCCTGGTATTCATCATCATTTACTTCGTCACCATTGCGCTGGTGGTCGGCAATTTTCATCCGTGGCTGTTGGCGCCCTTCATGGGTTGGCTGGTGATCTACATGCTTGCCATGTATTACTTCGTGCCGCGCTTAGGTAAGGTCGCCATGGCTCAGGCCGACGCGCGTTCGATGATGACGGGGCGCATCACCGATGCCTACACCAACATCACCACCGTCAAGCTGTTCTCGCATACGCAACGCGAGGCGAGCTACGTACAAACCGCCATGGCCGAGTTCCTGCAAACCGTGTACCGGCAGATGCGAATGGTGACGGGTTTCGAGATCGTCAATCACGCGCTGAGCATGGGCTTGATCGCGAGCACCGCGGGCGTGACGCTATGGCTGTGGATCCAAGGTGAGGTGGGGGTGGGCGCGGTGGCGGCGGCCACGGCCATGTCGCTGCGGCTCAATGGAATATCGCATTGGGTGATGTGGGAAATGGCGTCGCTGTTCGAACAGATCGGCACCGTGCAGGACGGCATCAATACGCTGGCGCGTTCGCCCACGGTGCTGGACGTTCCCGATGCACAGCCGCTGCGAGTCACGCGCGGCGATATCCGCTTCGAGGGCGTAAGCTTTGCGTACGGCGCCGCAGCGAGTGCGGCCGGCCCGGTCATCGACAATTTGAATCTGCACATCCGGCCCGGCGAGAAGATCGGCTTGGTGGGGCGATCCGGTGCCGGAAAGAGCACCATCGTCAACCTGCTGCTGCGCTTTTATGACATCGCGCAGGGCCGGGTGCTGATCGACGGCCAGGATATTGCGCTCGCCACTCAGGACAGTCTGCGGGCGCAGATCGGTATGGTGACGCAGGACACCTCGCTGCTCCATCGATCCGTCAGCGACAACATTCGCTACGGCCGGCCCGATGCCACCGATGCGGACATGATGGCCGCGGCAAAGCGTGCCGAGGCGGACGAGTTCATAGTCACGCTCGGCGATGCCGGCGGCAGAAAGGGATACGAGGCGCATGTGGGCGAGCGCGGCGTCAAATTGAGCGGCGGCCAGCGCCAGCGCATAGCGATCGCCCGGGTCATGCTCAAGGATGCCCCGATTCTTTTGCTCGACGAAGCCACCAGCGCTCTCGACAGCGAGGTCGAAGCGGCCATTCAGCAAAGCCTCAATCGCCTCATGGAGGGCAAGACGGTGGTGGCCATTGCACATCGGCTGTCGACCATTGCTGCCATGGATCGACTGATCGTGCTTGATAAGGGTCGGGTGGTCGAGGAGGGCAATCACTACGCATTACTGGCTCAGGGCGGCCTATACGCGCGATTGTGGGCCCATCAGAGCGGCGGCTTCCTCGGCGAGGACGTCGATGACTCGCGAGCGCCGCCGCGTCAAATCTCCGCCGCGACTTTGAGTCCTTCGTAGACGGCCTCTTCCGCGGTGCGCGGCGCGGCCGCATCGCCGATGACATGACTCTCGATGGCCATTTCCTCGAGGACATCGGAGAGTTCATCCACCGGCGTGTGTCCGGTGCACAGCACGAGCGTGTCCACCTTATCGATGACCACCGCCTCGCCGCTGCTGATGTGCTGCAGGTACACGCTGTCCGAATCGCTGCCGTACAAGCGCATATAGGTGAGCACCTTGATTCCGAGCTTGTGCAGAGATCCGGCCGCCTGGTCCCGAACGTACAACGGCAGACTCTCTCCGGCGGCAATTCCGCCGACGGCGAGCCGCACGGTTCTGCCTTGTTGCGCCAAGTGCTCGGCCATGCCGATGCCGATCCAATCGGCCCGCCAGTCGATGACGACCACGGATTGGCCCACCATCTCCTCGCCGCGCAGCACCGCCCATGCGTCGACGATTTGCAGCGCGCCTTCCTGTGGAAACTCGGGCCGATAGGGTATTGCGCCCGTGGCAACGAGTACGGCGTCCGGCGCCTCCGTCAGAATCTTCGCGCGGTCGACCCGGGCGCTGCGGTGTACTTGCACGCCGGCCAGCTCCAATTCGCGTTGCAGATTGGTGACGATGCCGCCGAACTCGGCGCGCCCGGGCAGCAATTGCGCGAGCAGCGCCTGTCCGCCGAGGCGCCGCTCGGCCTCGAACAGCGTGACGTGATGGCCGCGTTCGGCCGCGACCGCCGCCGCCTTCATCCCGGCCGGTCCGCCGCCCACGACCATGACTTTCTTGCGGCGCGCGGCGCGCGCCAATGTGCCGAAGCGCAATTCGCGCCCGCTGACCGGGTTTTGAATGCAGGAAATCGGGAATCCCTTGTGAAAGTGCCCGATGCAGGCCTGATTGCAGGCAATGCACGCGCGAATGTCTTCGAGCGCACCGCGCATGGTCTTGTTCGGCATTTCCGGATCGCTGATCAATGCGCGCGTCATGCCGCATACGTCGGCGTGATTGCTCGCGAGCACGGCCTCCGCATCCTGCGGCTGGTTGATGCGGCCCGTCACGAATACCGGGACCGTCGACTGCCGCTTGATGCGTGCGGCATAGGGCACGACGTAGGCCGTCTTCATGGCCATGGGAGGCACGATGTGCACGGCGCCGCCGAGACTGGCCGAGGTGCCGACGGTGACGTGCACATAGTCGACGCTGTCGCCGAGCCGAGCCACCGAGTCGAGCGACTCATCTTGAGTCAATCCCTGCTCGTCGGCCTCGGTGCCGGACACTCGCACTCCCACCACGAAGCCGTCGGCCACTTTGGCGCGAATATCGGCGATCACTTCGCGCAGGAAGCGCAGGCGTCCCTCGGCATCGCCGCCGTAGGCATCGTCACGCAGATTGACCCGCGGATTCAGGAATTGCGCCGGCAGGTAGCCGTGGCTGGCGACGATTTCCACGCCGTCGATTCCCGCGGTTTGCATGCGCCGCGCCGCGTCGCCGTACCCCTGCACGATCTCATCGATCAAAGGCTTCTTCAACGCCCGCGGCATCACATGAAAGCGCTCGTTCGGAACCGAGGAGGGCGCGTAGGCCACGTTGAGCAGGCCGCCGTCCGCTTCGGCCATTTCACGTCCCGGGTGGAACAGCTGCGCGAACAGCACCGTGCCGTGCAGGTGCACCGCCTCGGCGACGCTGCGGTATCCGGTAATCGACGCATCGTCGGTCGCCATCAGAACATGATTGGTGTAGCGCGCGGTTTCGTGCACGCCGGACACCTGTAGCACGATCAAGCCCACGCCGCCGCGGGCTCGCGCCTCCTGATAGGCGACCAAGGCGGCATTCACCGTGCCGTCCACCGGCAGGGTGGTGTCGTGTCCCGTGGACATGATGCGGTTCTTGAGCGTGCAGCCGCGGATGCGTAGCGGCTGAAACAGATGGGTGAATTCCGTCATTCGTGGATTGTACCTAAATGCTCGTCTCGCCTCGCCGTGCCTTTTCGACTAAGATATCGATACGCCCCGGCATCATGACTCCAGCAAAACTTCGCACGTGGCTACCGGAACGGTGGCTGAATCGTTTTACGCTTGCGCCAACGGATCTGCTGCGCGATGCGACCTACCGGCGTCTGTGGATCTCCATTCTGATTTCATCTTTCGGCGGCCAGGTGACGCTGCTGGCGCTGCCGCTGACTGCCGCCGTATTGCTGCATGCGACTCCGACCCAGATGGGCCTGCTGACGGCGATGGAAATCCTGCCCTTTGCGCTGTTCTCGCTGCCGACCGGCGTATGGCTCGATCGCGTGCGCAAATTGCCGGTGTATGTGGTTGGCGAACTGTCGATCTCAGCGGCGGTGGCGACCGTGCCGGTGGCGTGGTGGTTCGGCTGGCTGTCGATACACTGGCTGTACTTCGTGGGCTTTCTGATCGGCGTGGTGAACACCGCTGCCGGCAGCGCGGCGCAAATCGTGCTCACGCAGATCGTGCCGCGCGAGCGCCTGGTCGAAGCTCACGCCAAGAACGCACTGGCCAATTCGGCCGCGGAGGTGACCGGCCCGGGCGCCGCCGGTGCGCTGATCAAGCTCACGGGTGCGC
>JANXZQ010000239.1 GCA_025355445.1 Gammaproteobacteria bacterium | reverse complement strand
GTCATGGTGCGAACGGCAACAGTGCAAATCCCGAATGGCCGAGCCTCGCCGGCATCGGCGCTGACTACATTACGGAGCAGCTGAAAAACTTCAAGGACGGGAAACGCAACAATCCGGTGATGATGCCAAACGCAGCGAATTTGAGCGCGGATGATATGGCCGATCTCGGCGCCTATTTCGATAGCTTGACCAATACCGGACTGGAAGCGGACCCCTCGTACTGGCAAGCCGGTGAAAAACTCTATCGTGGCGGCGATCAGGCGCGCGGGATCCCCGCATGCATGGCCTGCCATGGGCCCACCGGGCGCGGCAACGAAGCCGGGAAGTTTCCCGCGTTGCGCGGCCAGCAATCGGTGTACGTCGTGAAACAGTTGAATGATTACGCCTCGGGCGCGCGGCCGACCGGCCCGAACGGCATCATGCAGACCATCGCGAAACGCCTGTCAGCCGACGACATCCGCAATTTGGCGTCCTACCTGCAAGGTATACGCTGAGCATGCGCGCTCGGCATCTGGGGTTATGCCTCGGATTGGCGCTCGCCCTCGCGGCATGTGGGAAGCGACAATCGGCGGATGATCGCCCGGCATCAGGTGCGGCAACTGCGGCGACAACGCATAAAAGCGCGGCATCGGTGCATTCTGCGGCTCAGCAGCAGACGGAGCAGGCAGCCGACCTGCCCTCCAAGATTACCCGCATGAATGAAGATGGTTCCGAAACCGTCGAAGACGTTCCCAGCGACAGCGGCGCGCACAATCCGCTGCTGGCAGCGGTCGCCTCAACCGTGGCGGCCTCCACATCACCCGCGTCCGCGGCCACCATGAGCGGCCCGACCCTCTGGCAGGAAGGGAAGAACTACACGCGCTTGGTCCCGGCCCAGCCCACCTCGGCGCCTGCCGGTCAGGTCGAAGTGCTGGAGTTTTTCTGGTACGCCTGCCCTCATTGTTATGCGATCGACCCCTTGGTCGACGCGTGGAAGAAGACCAAGCCCGCCTACATCACGTTCTCCCGCGTGCACGTAATGTGGAATGAGGGCCATCGTTCCCTGGCGCGGCTGTATTACACCCTGGACAGTTTGGGCAAGCTCGATCAGCTGCACGGCGAAGTGTTCAAGGAAATCCACGTCAACGGCAACCCGTTGATCGCGGCCGATCCGAATAACGCCGCCGAATCGGAACGCATTCAAACGGTATTCGTGAGGAAGTTCGGCATTCCGGAAGCGACTTTCAAGAGCGCCTATCATTCCATGCCGGTGGATATGGCATTGCAAAAGGCCGACGAATTGGTACAGCGCTATCGAATCGACGGTGTCCCGACATTCGTGGTCAACGGCAAATTCGTCGCCGACGTTCGCACCGCCGATGGTCCCGAGCAGTTAATATCGCTGGTCGGCGATCTGGCAGCGCAAGAGCATAAGCGCTAGCCGTTACGGGTATGCGTACACACACCGGCGGCTGTCATTGCGGTCGCGTACGGTTCGAAGTGACGGCCCCGGCCAATATCGAGGTGGCGGACTGCAATTGCTCCATCTGCAGTAAGTACGGGTTCTTGCATTTGATCGTGCCCGCCGATCGTTTCAAGCTCATCAGCGGCCGCGATGCGCTGACGACTTACTCGTTCAATACCCATGTCGCCCAGCATTACTTCTGCTCCAGTTGCGGTGTGAAGTCGTTTTATATTCCGCGCTCGCATCCGGATGGGGTCAGCGTCAACGCGCGCTGCATCGACGCCGATACCATCGAGTCGATGTCAGTGGCACCTTTCAACGGGCAGGAATGGGAAGTTGGCCGCGCCGAGTATCGGGACAGCCCCGACCCTTAAGTGCGGCGCACGAAGAACATAATCAGGCGATATTCTCGGGATTATGTTTGCTTGAAAGAGAGTACCGCACGTCCAATGTGGATTTGTGACGCGTATCGCACCAGGTTTCCGCCCCAGTGGGGGATGCTGACAATGCCCATAGGTCGCGATGAAGTCTCCACACCATGTCGGAATTTCGTCCTTCTCTCGATGCGCTGCTACGTGATGCAGCCGCGCATTGCCACGACAAGCGAGAGCGCTTTCTGCTCGGGTTGGCGCTGTTTACCCTAGTCCTCGCCGGTAAGGCGCTGGCGGGCGATCAAGCCACCGTGATCAATACCAAGGTCGAGGCTGCGCCCGTGAATTTCGGTCAGTTTTCGCCGGCCCCGCCACCGGGAGTTTTTACCGTGCCCACGTCAGGCGGCGTTCCGGTATTTTCGACTACGGAATTCCGCCCGCGAAAACACACTCTGTTCGACCGCGACCCTGCGGTGAACGCATTCACAGAGGCTCCGTTGATTCACTACACCACGGTTTGGCAGCGGCTATCGGAGTATAAATCGCACGACCGCGTGCAGCTGTTGACACTGTGGGAATCGAGCGGCAGTTCGGTGTCGCTGCAGGCCGGCAAGCGCGGCGATCCGTCGTTGCAATGGACCAGCCGTGTCATGAATCGCGGCGGATCCACGCGCGGGCTGCTCGATCGCTTCTTCTCAGCGTCTATCGCCGGCGGTGCCAGCGGCTTTCATACTTCATCGAGCCGCCCGTCGAACGCACCTGCCGCCGCTCCCAAGCCGGTACCCGCGCCGGTGGCCGCTGCGCTGAAATAATCCCGCGCAGCCAGCGGCTCCGATGAAGCCTTTCGCGTCGACGATTCGTGCACAAGTGCATGATTTTACTGAAATGGTGCGCCCGACTGGATTCGAACCAGTGACCCCTGCCTTCGGAGGGCAGTACTCTATCCAGCTGAGCTACGGGCGCGTCATCTGGGGCCGCGATGCTACGCGCCGTGGCCAAGCGACGTCCAGCGTCATTTCGACGCGGCGAGCAGCTTGAGCACCGTTGCCCAATTACGGGTAGTGACCGTTTCACCAGCATGGCGCCCGAATGTCCGACAGAGCTTGCTGGCAATTAAGCCCTCCTGGCACCATAAATACGCTGCGCGCGATCCAATCGCCAGAACGTCGGGTGCCCAGGGCTGTTTCATCAACGGCCGCAGGGGGGCCAGCAAACGCGGCTGTCCGGCGAATGCCACCAGGTGTCTTGCAGGGTCCACGGCGATCTTGAGCAAGGGGTTTTCGTGGACGATGGCCGCGAAACTCTTCGCGGTGAGCACCACGACTCCGGCGCCGAAACCAAACGTCTCTACGATTGCGTTCTGAACGGCGAGCGAAAGCTGCGCGGCATTGGGGCGGTCGCAGTCGAATAGGACGTTGCCGCTGTTCAACAGAGTGCGCACATTCTGATGCCCAAGGCGAATGTGCAGCTGCCGCAATTCCGCCATGCTGATTCGTTTACCCCGGCCGACGTTGATGCCGCGAATCAGTGCGATGCACTCGGTCATTGAGGGCCGCGATAGTCCTTACTTGCCATACAGAATCAACTGCGTGCAGCGAAACAGGGCAATCGTCTTACCCGTTTCCTTGCGCGTCACGGTGCAGTCCCAGACCTGGGTGGTCCTACCCAGGTGCACTGATGTTGCCCTGCCGACGATGGTTCCCTCCAGCGCCGTGCCTACGTGATTGGACTTGAGTTCGATTGTCGTGAATCCCACCGCACCGGGCGGCAGACTGGCCATGCACCCATAGCCCGCGAGCGTATCTGCGAGTGTGACCACGGTTCCCGCATGTAGAAATCCGTTGGGGGCCATGACCGATGCGTTGATCGTAAGTTCGCCTATGATTTCTGATTCACCGGCATGAGTAATGACGATGCCGAGATGGCCGGGCAACTTGCCGACCCCGATCTGATTGAGATGTTCAAGGTCGATCATTCAGTTGCCGTGCTCGATTACGAGGTTCTCTCCGACACACCGTCGAAAAATTCGACCACGCCGGTCTCCAGCGAGTACTCAGCTCCCACCACCATGAGTCCGGCTTTTTGGATGAGCTGTTCGATGATGTCCGAGCCGTGTCGTAGATGCTTCACCGAAGCTCGAATATTCGCGCGCACTGCGGCGCGGGCCAGTGCAGGAAGATCGTGCTTCAGGTCCGTGGTCAACAGGCCTTCAATCGACGGACGTATCAGATCCACGATGGAATGAAGGTTGTGCGATTGATTTTCTATCGGCCGTTGCAGCTGCTGTAGCGTGGCGCCAATCGCTCCGCACTGCGTGTGTCCCAATACCACCACCAATCGGGTGCCGAATTGTTCGGCGGCGAACTCCACGCTGCCGATCAGAGAGGGCGCAACAATGTTGCCGGCGACGCGAATGACGAATAAATCTCCCAAGCCTTGATCGAAAATGATTTCCACGGGCACCCGGGAGTCCGAGCAGCCAAGTATGGCCGCAAAAGGTTCCTGGCTTGCAGTCAACTGCAGACGGCGCACACGGCCGGTGATGGCCTCGCGATTTCTGTCGTCCGAGACGAAACGGCGGTTTCCGTCTTTCAAGAGCGAGAGAGCATCCCGAGCCGAGATCATCGGTGAATCACTTCAAATTTGCTGCAAGGCGCTCGGCGATTGACGGGCGCCGGATCGACATTGAATCGATGCGCCCCGAAATCGCCGGCTATGAGGGCCGGCCCGCGGAACCGCCGCGATAACCGAACATGCGAGCGGGCAGAAATAAAATGGCCCGCAGCAAGGCGAACAAAGCGTCGAATGAGATCGAGACCACGCGAAACGGCAGGGACAATAGCCATAGTAATGGCCAGAGAACGATGGCCAGGACAGCCAGTGGCCAGCATAGAACCAGGAGCAGGCACCAGCCGATGATCGCGAGCAATGTCTTCACTAGTCTCTCCACCTTTCCCGCATACAGCCCCAGTATACCCATAACGTAGCCGAGGTCCTCACACCGTCAGGCCAATTGCGCCGGCGTTATGTTAGCTTTTGGGGGTGCGCCGGGCGCATCGCAGCCGCCTTGATGTACTCCACCCGCCTGAAGCGTAGCGCAGACCAGTCCTCGTCAATGGCCACCTGACGCACCGAGTCAAAACCGGCACCGCGAATCACCTGCCAACCGTGGTCCCGATTGAATTCACAGGTGTAGCGCTTCGATGACCCTTTGGGGTAGGCGAACCACAACACCACATCGCCCTGCGAAGCTTTGGCGAGCGTCCTCGACAACCGGTCGACCTCTGTCTGCCGCCTGGCGAAGGCCAGCGCAAACTCGATCGCCTTGGGTTTCTTGGGGTCGCGCAGTATCTCGACGCCCAGCAGCTGCGCCAATTCAGGCTCGAAGGATGCGGGTGCGTTGAACACGATAATTTGCGGCTGTGCCTTCCAATTGAGCTTGAGGAATATGCCGCTCATAGCCGCAGGGTCAAACGCGCAAACGCGTCCTGCGGGCTATCGATCATGGGTCAGGACCAGCCGGACTCCGACGAGTACGAACAGGCTGCCGACGCAGCGATTGAACCACTTCTTGAAAGCGTCGCCCGCCGCCAACCGTCCGCTGATGCGCGCCGTCGACCAGGCGACCAGTAAGTTCCAAAGCGTGCCATTGATATCGAAAATCGCGCCTAGGAAGAGGAACGCCAGCGGCTTCGACGGCGCATCCGCCATGACAAATTGCGGTCGAAACGCCAAAAAAAACAGCGCCACCTTGGGGTTCAAGACGTTCGTGAGAAAGCCCTGAAAAAAAATGGCCCGCAACGGGACC
>JANXZQ010000264.1 GCA_025355445.1 Gammaproteobacteria bacterium | reverse complement strand
GTCCCAGCGCAGCAGCGGATCGGGAATGGCGAGGTCCAAAAACCGGGCCTGCGGCACCGTGAAATCGACGAATTTCTGCCGCAATTCGTCGTTCGAGAAGCGCTTGATCTTCCAGCGCTGCGATTCACCGCTATGCGTCGAATTGGCATCGGACGGGCCGAACATCATCAGCGCGGGCCACCACCATCGATTCAATGCCTCCTGCGCCAAGCGCTTTTGCGCGGGCGACCCTTTCGCGAGGTGCAGCATCAGATCGTAGCCCTGCCGCTGGTGGAAACTCTCTTCGCGGCAGACTCGCACCATGGCACGAGCGTAGGGGCCATACGAGCAGCGGCACAGGGGTATCTGATTCATGATGGCGGCGCCGTCGACCAGCCAGCCAATAGCCCCCACATCGGCCCAGGTCGGCGTCGGGTAATTGAAAATACTGGAATACTTGGCCTTACCCGACAGCAGTTGGTCGATGAGTTGATCGCGGCTCACACCCAGCGTCTCCGCCGCACTGTACAGGTACGCCCCGTGACCGCCCTCGTCCTGCACCTTGGCGATGAGAATCGCCTTGCGCTTGAGCGTCGGCGCCCGCGTGATCCAATTGCCCTCGGGGAGCATGCCGACGATTTCGGAATGCGCATGCTGGGATATCTGACGAATCAGAGTCGTGCGATAGCGCGCGGGCATCCAGTCCTTGGGCTCGATCTTCTCCTCGGCATCGACCCGCTCGAGAAAGCGCCGTTCCAGTTCGCCCTCGTCGAGCGCCGCCGCATCTGCACCCTGCACATCCAACGCCTGCGTGTACATGCCTGTTCCTCACTTGGCCAGCCTACCCATTGTGATACACAAATCCATAATAATCAATATTTTCTGTGTCATATAGCGGAACGGCAGATTACAATGCGGCAAAATGACCGCTGACTTCCTGTCCGCCGACCCCGCTTCCGCCCCGCCCGCGGCCGCTGCGCTCGTCGCACGCTTCCGGCGCCAGCGGCCGTTGCGTGCCGGGTCGCTGATCGTGACCCTGTTCGGCGATTCCATCATGCCGCGCGGCGGCGCCATCGCTCTCGGCAGTCTCATCGCTTTGGCGGAGCCCTTCGGGCTCAACGAACGCTTGGTACGCACCGCCACCGCCCGGCTGGCCAAAGACGGTTGGCTCGAGGGGCGCCGCGCCGGCAAACTCAGCGAATATCGCTTGTCTGATGACGGCCGCGAGCGCTTCGCCGAGGCGACCAAGCGCATCTATAGCGCACCGGACGCGGAATGGTCTGGCCGCTGGACTGTGATCGTTCTGCCGCCCATGCGAGCGGCAGAGCGTAAGGCGCACAGAGACGAATTGCTCTGGCGCGGATTTGGAGCGCTCTCGAACAATGTATTTGCACACCCGGAGCTTGATTCCCGCGCCTTGAAACTGTCCCGCCGCCCGGGCGCCCCGCTCTCCAAAGTCATCGTCTTCGACGCAAGCTTGGGCGACGACGACGCACCCCAGCGTTTGGTGAGCTTAGGCTGGAATCTCGAGGACCTGGCGCGACGGTACCAGCTCTTCGTAAAGCGTTTCGAGCGAGTGCTCGACGCGCTGCGGTCTGCGCGCTGTCTCGATCATCAGGCCGGCTTTATCGTGCGCACGCTGTTGATTCACGAATACCGGCGGTTGCATCTGCGCGATCCGCTATTGCCGCCGCGGCTGCTGCGCGCCGACTGGCCGGGGACGAAGGCGGCAACCCTGTGCCGGGAGATTTATAGCCGTGTGTTCGCGGCCTCCGAAAGTTATCTATCGCACGTCGCGGCGCAGCTCGAGGGACCGCTGCCGGCGCCGCACGATTCAGTAATGCAGAGATTCGGCGGGATCGGCCAAAATTGACCCGGCTGGTGCCGCCTCGAGACTTTAGGGCTCGTCCGCGGGCCACTGCTCCAGCGAACCCACCACCGAACTGAGAAATGCGTTCGCCTGGAAGGCGTCCAGGGCGCGATGGTCGATCGTCAGCGTCAGATAGCACATGGAGCGCACGCCGATGGCTTCGACTCCATCGACTTCGAGCACACACACGCGGCGCTCGACTTTGCCGACGCCGAGAATCGCCACCTGCGGCTGATTGATGACGATGGGCGCGGCCAGGAGACTGCCGCCAACGCCGTGGTTGGAGAGGGTGAAGGTGCCGCCGCGTACGTCCTCGGGCGTGAGCTTACCGGCGCGAGCCGCTTCCACCAGACGGCCGAGTTGCCCTGCCAGACTGACTAAGGTCAATTCTTGAGCCCGATGAATCACCGGAACGATCAAGCCCTTGTTGCCGAGAGCCGTGCCGACGCCGATGTTCACGTCGGCGTGCAACTCGAGCGCATCGTGATGGAAGGTGGCATTGACCTCGCGGTGGGCGCGCAGAGCACGCACGCAGGCACTGATGAAATACGCCGTGAGCGTCAGGCGCGCACCGCGCGTTTCGTAGTCGGCCGCATGGCGCGAGCGGTGCGCCAGTACCCGCGTGAGGTCCGCCTCGAACAGTGTCGTGATATGCGGGGCTTCGGCAAGGCTGCGCGCCATATGCTCGGCCACGCGTCGTCGAACAGCGGTGTGCGGCACGCGCTCATCGCCGGCCTGCCTCGCAGAGTTCACCTCGGTCGCAGAGGCCACGTGTCGCGTAACATCCTGCGCCGTGATGCGGCCTTCGCGCCCGGTGCCCACGATACCTGCTGCTGCAAGCGTGTGCTCCTGGAGCAGCCGCCGCACCGCGGGACTCAACGGTTGCTGCACATCGCCCATGCCCGTCGCCGCCGTCGCCGTCGGCACAGGGGGCACTGATGCGGCGGCCGCGGCCGCCGTCGCGGGTGCCGCGAGACTTAGACGCGCAAGTACCTCATCCGGATTCACCTCGGCATTCACTTGTTTGAGGATCTCGATCAAAGTGCCGCTGGCCGGCGCCGCAATCTCTACGGTGACCTTGTCGGTCTCGAGTTCCAGAAGCGGCTCGTCCTGTGCAACCGCGTCGCCGACCGCCTTGCACCAGCGCAGCACGGTGGCGCGAGTTCCTTCCGCATTGGGCGGGACCAGCACGTCGGTCACTTGCGGCATCGTCAGATCTCGGCCAAATTCCGCAGTGCGCGCGAAATCGTCTCGACGCTCGGCAGAACCTCGTCGAGCAACAGCGGGTTATGCGGGCTCGGCACGTCCGGCATGGCAAGCCGATCGATAGGCGCATCCAAGTCGAAGAAGGCTTCCTTGGCGATCACTGCCGCAATCTCCGCGCCGAACCCCGCGGTCATCGTGTCCTCATGAACGATCAGGCAGCGGCGCGTCTTGCGCACCGACGCCAGCGTCGCCTCGCGATCCCAGGGGCACAGGCTGCGCAAATCCAGAAGATCAGCGGAAATCCCGCTACCCACGATGGCTTGCTCGCAGCGCTCGACCATTGCGCCCCAGCTCACCACCGTGAGAGCGGTGCCCTCGCGCAATAGAGCGGCGTTGCCGAACGGCACCACGAATTCATCGCCAGGATAAGCACGCCGTGCCCAACTGCCGTCGAGCAACGATCGATGCTCGAAGAAAATCGTCGGATCATTGCCCCTCAAGGCGCTGCGCAACAATCCCACGGCATCCTGCGCGTTCGAAGGCATTGCCACTCGCCAACCCAGACCGTGCAGCCATTGCACTTCGTTAGATTGGCTGTGCCACGGATCGCCGCATTTGAAAAAGCCGCCGGGGATGCGCACCACCATGGGGGCGGCGAAGCGATTCATGGTCCGCCAACGCATGGTCCCACAGTCGTTGAGCTGTTCTGCGGCAGGATCCGCATATTTGCGGAATTGGATTTCCGGCACCGGCATGAGCCCCGCCGCCGCCATGCCCACCGCCCGCCCGATGATCCCTTCCTCGGAAAGACTGGTGTCGAAGACCCGGCCGCTGCCGAATTTCTCCTGCAATCCGAGGGTCGCGGCGTGCACACCGCCCTTGCGGCCGACATCCTCGCCGAAGATGAGCATGCGCGGGTTGACACTCAACTCATGGTCGAGCGTGCGCCTTACTGCAGTGACCAGATTGATGCGGGGTCCTAGCGGGTTCGCATGCACGCTGCCCGGCGGCGGCACGAAGCCTTCACAGCGTGTTCCGCCCTGCTGCTGCAACTCCAAGGAGCCGTCGGCGGCGAACTCCGAAAATACAAAGCGTGTCGCGCGCCCCTGCCGAGGCGGGGGGCGCCGCTCGACTGCCGCCAGCGCTTGCTCGACGGCTTCTCGCGCCTGCAAAATTTGCAGATCCCACTCGGCGGCCGCAAGCACTTCAGGCACCAATTGAGCGCGCAACTTCGACAGCGGATCGCGCTCTCGCTCAGCGGCAATTTCTCCCGCGCTCTTGTAGGCTTGAGTATCCTGACCCGAGTGTCCGGAAAGACGCGGCACCTGCAGCCGAATCAACGCCGGGCCGCCGCCCGAGCGAACTCCCATGACTGCATTCTCTATGAGCGCCGCAGTGCTCAGCGGATCCGCCGAATCGCCGTCCAGCACGCGCAGTCCGCGAAAGCCCTCGAGATTCTTGGCAATATTGCCGCCGGGAGTTTGTTGCCGCGACGGCACCGAAATGCCATAGCCGTTGTCCTCGATAAAGAACAGGAACGGCAGCCGCTCGGTGGTCACGATGTTGAGCGCCGCCCAAAAGCCGTTCGTGGCGGTAGAGGCGTCGCCGCCGTGCGCCACGGCAATGCTGTCGTCGAATTGCCGGTCACCGAGTACGCCGGCGCGATAGCGCAGCGCCTGCGCCCAACCCACCGCCGGTGTGTACTGTGTACCCACGCCGCCGCACACCGGCAGCACGCAAGCACCGGCCTTTCTCGGCAGGTTGAACACAACGCCGATGTCGCGCCCATCGCTCATGCCGCCGGCCCGCATCATGGTTGACCCAAGCGCATCCTCGAGCCCGAGCCCAAGGCCAAGCAGCAAAGGCCGTGAACGATAGTAGGCGCCGACTCCATCGTGTGACCCCGTCAGCTGATGAGCCAACAGCACCTGCGTGAGTTCATGGCCACGCGCCGAGAACTGATACAAAACCTTGCGCTCGGGCACCAGCGTCGACTCTTCTAGATCGTCGAGCGCCCGCGAGGTGGCGATTTGGCGCACAACGGTTCGCCAATCGAGTGCGTTCGCGTTCGAGTGACTCGCGGCTAACTTGGGGCTCCCAGCTAACTTGGGGCTCCCGGCTAACTTGGGGCTCGCGTTCATTGAGAAGCAGCCTAATTCATGCTCATGGGCAGAATCCGCCAAAACTGCTAACAAAACGCGGGCATTATTAGTGATACTCTCTAATTTATTGTGTATTTGGAGCTAAATCATGGAGTTTGACCGCTACGATGCCCGAATACTTGCGGCGCTGCAGCGTGACGGGCGCCTGTCGGTGGTGGAACTCGCCGAATCCATCGGCCTCTCTCCCACCCCCTGCGCCCGGCGCATCAAGGCACTGGAATCGAGCGGCGCCATCGAAGGCTACGCGGCCATCCTCAATCCCACCCGCATCGGACTCGGCGTACTAGCCGTGGTGCAGGTTAAATTGACCGAACATACCGACGATACGGTGGCGACGTTCGAAAAGGAGATACTGCTCATGGACGAGGTCACCAAGTGCTTCGCGATGACCGGAAGCTATGATTTTATTCTCGAGGTTTATGGCAAGGACTTGGAAGCCTTGAGCAACGTGGTTTTGAAGAAGCTGATCCGCGTGCCGAACGTTCGCGACATGCAATCAAGCGTGGTACTCGCCACGGTAAAGCGCACGGTTCGAATTCCTCTCGGACACTTGCAGCTGTGACGCGGCCCTCCGCATGGCTCGTGGCCGCCTGTCTGCTCTCGGTATATGTCATCTGGGGCACGACCTACTTCGCCATCAAGGTCGGAATCGAAGGCTCCCCGCCCTTCTTTCTGATTGGAACACGTTTTATGGTGGCGGGCGGCCTGCTGCTTGCCTGGCAACTGCTTCGCGGCCGCGCCATGCCGACGGCCAGCCAATGGCGAGGCGCCACGCTGGTGGGATTTCTGTTGCTCGTCGTCGGCAACGGCGCTGTAGCAGTCGCCGAACACTGGGTGAGCTCCGGCGCCACCGTGGCACTTATCAGCGTCATGCCGCTGGCGACGGCGCTTTGGTCCGGTGCTTTCGGCGAATGGCCGCAGCGCCTGGAATGGGGCGCCATCGTTCTCGGCGGCATCGGTGCCGCAGTGATGTTGATGGGGCGCGACCTGCAGGCGAGTCTGCTGGGAACGATGGTGATTCTGTTCGGCACGGCATCCTGGTCGCTCGGCACGGTGCTGGCGCGCCGCGTCGATATCCCGCATGGACCCACCGGGTTTGGCGCCGAGATGCTCACCGCCGGAGCGTTGGCGCTGGCGGTAAGTGCGGTGCTCGGCGAGCAGTGGGTGCTGCCCCATTCGCCGCGCATCTGGTGGGCATGGGCCTACCTGGTGCTTTTCGGCTCCATGGTTGCGTTCTCCGCCTACCGTTTCCTCGTCGAGCGGGTTTCGCCCACGCTGGCGACGACCTACGCCTACGTCAACCCTCCGGTCGCGTTGTTTGTGGGTTGGTGGCTAGGCAATGAGTCATTCACTGCGAACACGCTGCTGGGGCTGCCCATCGTTCTCGTCTCCATCGCCCTGCAGGCATGGATCCAAGCGCGCGGATTGCGCCGAGCGAGAGTCGTGGCGTCCTAGCTCAAGTCGCCTCTTTCGCCAACAGTTCCCCTCTGACGGCGGCGCCGGCATCCAATAGCACCTGTTCGAGCACGGCAAGGTACTCGACATAGCGCCTGCGCCCCAATGTGGTAATGCGGCAGAAAGTCTGCGGCCGGTTGTTCTGTACACCCTTGGTGATCGCAATCAGCTTTGCTTCTTCCAGCACCTGCAAATGCCGGTTGAGATTGCCGTCCGTCAGCGCACACAGTTGTTTCAAATCGCCAAACAACAAACCCTTGGAATGGGTCACGAGTGAAGTCAGAACGCTGAGCCTTGCTCGTTCGTGAATGACGCGGTCAAGACCGTCGTAGGCGAAACGCGGGGCGG
>JANXZQ010000256.1 GCA_025355445.1 Gammaproteobacteria bacterium | reverse complement strand
CATCGTCGTGATCAATCAGCTGCAGCCCATTACAGTGATTTTTTCCATTCCCGAAGACAATGTGACCAGGCTGATGCAGCGCCTCAATGCCGGCACCCCGCTGCTGGTTGAGGCCTACGATCGCGGCAACAGCACCAAGCTCGCCGACGGCACGCTGCTCACGGTCGACAACGAAATCGACGTGACCACCGGCACGGTGAAGCTGCGCGCGCAATTTGCCAATGCCAACGGGCTGCTCTTTCCGAACCAGTTCGTCAACATCCAACTGCTGCAGGAACTGCTGCAGAATCAGATCGTCATCCCCAATGCCGCCGTGCGCCGCGGCGCGCCCAACGGTGTCGTCAGTTCATTCGTCTACGTCGTGAATTCCGACAGCACCGTGAAAGTGCGGCCCGTGACATTAGGCGTAGTCGATGGCGAGCGGGTCGCGGTGACCGCCGGCCTGACCGCCGGCGAGGTGGTCGTTACCGAGGGAGGCGATCGTTTGCGTGACGACGCAAAAGTACTGCTGCCGAACGCAGCGCCCAAGCCCGGCGCAGCCGCGCGTACGCCGGACGGCGCGAAGCCCGGCGCCCCCGGCGCGAATCGCCAGCGAACGCACGCCAAACCCTCGCAATGACGTGAACCCATCGCGCATCTTCATTCTGCGTCCCGTCGCAACCACTCTACTGATGGTTGCGATATTGATCACGGGCGCCATCGCCTACCTGCAGCTGCCCTTGTCGGCACTGCCCGAAGTGTCCTATCCGACCATTCAAGTGGAGACCTTCTACCCCGGGGCCAGCCCCGAAGTCATTACGTCCGCCATTACCGCACCGCTCGAGAAGCAATTCGGCCAAATGCCGGGACTCTCGCAAATGTCATCGACGAGCTCGGCCGGCGCGTCGGTGATCAACTTGCAATTTACGCTGGCGCTTGCCATCGATGTCGCCGAGCAACAGGTGCAGGCGGCCATCAGCGGAGCACAGAACCTCCTGCCTCAGGATTTGCCCGCGCCGCCGATCTACGCCAAGGTGAATCCGGCCGACGCACCGGTGCTGATCTTGGGCTTGACCTCGAAAGTGATGCCCCTCACCGAGGTCGAGGACCTGGCCGACACGCGCATCGCGCAAAAGATTTCTCAGATCAAAGGCGTCGGCGTGGTCAGCATCAGCGGCGGCCAGCGGCCGGCGGTGCGCGTGGTGGCGAATCCGCGCGCGATGGCCGCTTACGGCTTGAACCTCGATGATTTGCGCACGACCATCAGCAACGCTAATCAGAACGGCCCCAAGGGCACTTTGGACGGTCCCAGCACCGCATACACCGTCAACACCAACGATCAGATCAGAAACGCCGACGATTACGGCAATGTCGTAGTCGCCTACAAGAATGGCGCGCCGGTGCGTCTCAAGGATGTGGCTACGCTGCTGTCGGGCGCCGAAAACGACAAGCTCGGCGGATGGATGAATTCAGTCCCGGCGTTGATCCTCAACGTGCAGCGTCAGCCGGGGGCGAACGTCGTCGACGTCGTCAACCGGATTCGCGGCCTTTTGCCTTCGCTGCAAGCTTCACTGCCCTCAGGCGTGGATCTTGCCGTCCTCACCGATCGCACCACGACCATCAGGGCATCGGTGGCCGACGTCCAATTCGAACTCGTGCTGGCCGTCGTGCTGGTGGTGTTGGTGATTTATCTGTTCCTGCGCAATGTGCCGGCCACCATCATCCCCAGCCTGTCGGTGCCGCTGTCGCTGATCGGCACCTTCGCAATCATGTATCTCGCGAACTTCAGCCTCAACAACCTGTCCCTGATGGCCCTGACCATCGCCACGGGATTCGTCGTCGACGATGCCATCGTCATGATCGAAAACATTTCACGCTACAGAGAACTCGGCGAGACGCCTCTGGAGGCCGCCCTCAAGGGCGCCGGGCAGATCGGCTTTACCATCATTTCGTTGACCGTCTCGCTCATCGCCGTGCTCATTCCTTTGCTTTTCATGCAGGATGTGGTGGGGCGCTTATTTCGCGAATTCGCGGTGACGCTCGCCGTCACCATACTCATCTCGGCCGTGGTCTCGCTCACGCTCGTGCCCATGATGTGCGCCAAACTTCTCAAGCACCGGCCCGCAACCGACGCCAAGCACGGCTCGGGGCGCTGGTTCGCCGCGGTGGTCGAATGGTACGGCCGCAGGCTTACTTGGGTGCTAGATCACCAGACATTGACCCTGTGGGTCGCCACCGCCACCGTGGCCGTCACTGCGATTCTCTACGTGCTCATTCCGAAGGGCTTCTTCCCCGATCAGGATACGGGGTTGATTCAAGGCGTCTCCGAAGCGACACAATCGGTTTCTTATGCTGCCATGGCCGATCGGCAGCGGCAGCTCGCGGCCGCCATACTCAAGGACCTGGACGTGCTGAGCCTGTCGTCCTACATCGGCGTCGACGGCAACAATGTCACGCTGAACAGCGGGCGCTTTCTGATCAACTTAAAGCCAAGAGGACAGCGCAAGTCCAACGTGGCCGACGCCATTCGCCGGTTGCGTGATGAGACCGCCGACATCGCGGGCGTCACGCTCTACATGCAGCCCGTCCAAGACCTCACCCTCGATACCACCATCAGCCGTACTCAGTATCAATTCATATTGGAGAGCGCCGACGCCGCGGCCCTGGCCACCTGGACCCCGAAACTGCTGACGGCGCTGCGCGCACAACCCGAACTCGCCGACGTCGTCAGCAACGAGGAAAACAATGGTCTGGCGGCCTACGTCACCATCGACCGCGACAGCGCCGCGCGCCTCGGCATCAGCGTGGGCACCGTCGACAACGCACTGTACGATGCCTTCGGACAGCGGATAGTTTCCACGATATTCACGCAATCGAATCAGTATCGAGTCATTCTTGAAGCCGACCCGGCCTCGTATCAATCGGTGGACTCGCTTGCTTCGATCTACGTGCCCTCGTCGGGCGGCGGCCAGGTGCCGCTGTCCGCCGTTGCCAAGGTGGACATCGAAACGCGGCCCCTGCTCATCAATCACTTGGCGCAGTTTCCGGCAACCACGGTGTCGTTCAATTTGTCCGCGAACACCTCGCTCGGCGCGGCGGTCAAAGCCATCGAGGGCGCGGAACGCGGCATCGGCATCCCCGCCAGCATCCAAACCACGTTTCAGGGGGCGGCGCTCGCCTTCCGCAGCAACCTGTCGAATGAGCTGCTGCTGCTGGTGGCCGCGGTACTCGTCATGTACATCGTGCTCGGAGTGCTCTACGAAAGCTTCATCCATCCCATCACCATTCTCTCCACGCTGCCGTCGGCGGGCATCGGCGCCCTGCTCGCCCTCATGATAGCCGGGGACGATCTGACCATCATCGCGCTCATCGGCATCATTCTCTTGATCGGCATCGTGAAGAAGAATGCCATTTTGATGATCGACTTCGCCGTGGTGGCGGAGCGCGATGAGGGACTGTCCGCGCGCGACGCCATCTTCAAGGCCTGCATGCTGCGCTTGCGCCCGATTCTCATGACGACGGTGGCCGCGATCTTCGGCGCGTTACCCCTGATGTTCGGCACCGGCACCGGGTCGGAGCTGCGGCACCCTCTCGGCATCAGCATCGTCGGAGGATTGTTGGTGAGCCAGGTGCTCACCTTGTTCACCACGCCGGTGATTTATCTGGCCTTCGACCGCATAGCCGTGCGTGTACGCGGACCTAAGCGGACAGTCAACGCCACGGACAGGACCGGGGACGGGGCCGCGCCGGACGGCACTTTGGCGGATAGCGCGACGTGAACATCTCCGCCCCGTTCATTCATCGCCCGGTGGCCACCATCCTATTGACCATCGGCGTCGCACTCTGCGGAGGCGCCGCGTTCGTGATGCTGCCGGTGGCCCCGCTGCCGCGTATCGACGTGCCGGCGATTTTTGTTTCGGCGACACTGCCTGGCGCCAGTCCAGAAGTGATGGCCAGCACGGTCGCCACTCCATTGGAGCGGCACTTGGGCGCCATCTCGGACGTCGATGACATGACCTCCTCGAGCGGCGTCGGCACCACCAACATTCAGTTGACGTTCGGCGCCGATCGAGACATCGACGGCGCAGCGCGCGACGTGCAGGCCGCCATCGTCGCCGCGCATGCCGACCTGCCGTCCTCTCTGACGCGCAATCCTTCCTACCGCAAGCTCAACACCGCCCTATTCCCGGTCATGGCCATTGCCATGACCTCGGACGTGCTGACGCAGGGCCAGATTTACGACGCCGCGGATGCGGTCATTTCGCAGCGCCTGTCGCAGCTCCCCGGCGTCGGCGGCGTCAATGTCAATGGCAGCGCCCTGCCCGCCGTGCGGGTCGAGATCAATCCGCTGTCTCTGACCAAGTACGGCATCGGCCTGCAGGACGTTCGTGCCGCCATCTCCAATTCGAACGCCAACGCGCCCAAGGGTGCGATCGAGTCGGACGATCTGCACTACCAGATCTACACCAACGACAACGCCCGCGAGGCCGGACCGTATCGCGATCTGATCATCGCCAAGCGCAATGGCTCGACGGTGCGGCTCGGCGATGTCGCCCGGGTCCTGGACATGCAGGATGGCGCAACCGAAAACATCCGCACCTACGGCCTATACAACGGCAAACCCGCGGTGTTCGTACAGGTTTATCAGCAGCCTGGCGCCAACGTCATTGAAATGATCGATGGCGTCAACGCGGAATTGCCGCAGCTCAAAAATTCCATAGATCCGAAGATCGACCTGGTGGTCACCTTCGATCGATCAATCACGATCCGCGCTTCGCTGCGTCAGGTCGAGCAGACGCTGATGCTGGCTGTCGCCATGGTCATTCTCGTGGTCTACGTTTTCTTGAACAGCTATCGCGCGGCGCTGATCCCCGCGATGGTGGTGCCGGTGTCCCTGATCGGAACCTTCGGAGCGATGTATCTGCTCGGCTATACGCTGGATAACTTCTCTCTGATGGCGCTCACCGTGGCGACAGGGTTCGTCGTGGACGATGCCATCGTCGTCATGGAAAATACGACCCGGCATATCGAAGCGGGCATGCCGCGCATGAGCGCGGCGATATTGGGTGCGCGCGAGGTGGGATTCACCGTCGTGTCCATGAGCTTGTCGCTGGTGGCCGGGTTCGTTCCCTTCGTGTTCATCGGCGGCATCGTCGGATTGATATTCCGGGAATTCATCGTCACCTTGTCGGTATCCATATTGATCTCGCTGCTGATTTCGCTGACCACCACGCCGATGATGTGTTCGCTGCTTCTGGAGCGCAAGGACGCAGGCAGGCCGTCGCGCTTCGGGCAGGCATTTGACCGCGCATTCGACGATTTTCGCGGCAAGTACGCGAGGACGCTGGATTGGGCGCTGCGCCATCCGCGTCTGATGATCTGGGTGCTGGTCGCCACCGTCGCGCTCAACGTTTTCCTCTATATCATTATTCCCAAGGGCTTTTTTCCGCAGCAGGACACCGGGCAATTGCAGGGCGGCATTCGCGGCGATGCGTCCAGCTCGTTTCCCTTGATG
>JANXZQ010000220.1 GCA_025355445.1 Gammaproteobacteria bacterium | reverse complement strand
AAGGCTCGGCTCGATGTTTCCGCCTCTGCTCGTGCAAGAATAGCGCACCGCATTTCATGAGGCTCTGCAACAGCTCCTTGAACGTGCGGGTTCCGGCGCGCTTCAGCAAAACATCCCAGGCGTCCACGGCCCCCGGAGTCGTGGCTGAATCGATCCCGTGCTGGGGCATTTCTTTCACGGCGCCGCGCTCAGTCAGATGCCGGGGGGTTGCGCCGGAGGGAGCCCGGCCGCTGCCGTTCAATGCCACCAGCTTGTTCTCTTTTGCGAGCCAGGCGATGACGAAGACATCCCCGCCAATTCCGGCGCTACCAGGTTCGACCACATTCATCACGGCAGCGGTTGCGACCGCAGCGTCGATGGCGTTTCCGCCGTTCTTCAATACTTGCAGCCCTGCCTGCGCCGCCAACGGCTGGCTGGTCGCCACCATGCCATTGCGGGCCAATACTTCCGAACGCGATTGCGGTAGCCATCCGCTCGCTCGATCGCCACCGACGGCGGAGAATTCGCGGGATTGCCCCTGCACGTTATTCATCAATCCTACGAGCAGCAGGACATATATCGCACGCGCTGAAAAGGATGTATGAGCTTGGACCATTGCAGAGCCTCATGAAATGCGTGCGCTATTCTTGCACGAGCAGGGATGCGTAAACATCGAGCTGAGCCTTTTGCGCGAGATTCGCGCCGCGCCAGACGTAGAGCGCGAGCAGCGGGGCGGTGCCGGTGCTCATGGCGTGAGGTTCCTCGCTGCGATGATGAATAGTCGTTCCGGGCGCCCGTTCCCGCCATTGAGTGTCGCCTTGCTGCCAAGCCGCGGTGCCGGACAGCGGCAGATACAATTCCTCGGCCGCGTGACGGTGGCTCGGATAGCAAGTAGCTGGGCCTAGGATTAAAAAGCCGCAAGCGATCCGCTCGCCCTGTATGGGACCCACCGAGCCCACGATCTCGCTCCAGCCGTAATTGTCCAAAAACGCGGGTTCGAGATCCTGCGTCGTGTATGTTTGACGCCAATCGAGCACCGGCGCCGCGCGGCAGACAGCGGTTACGAGATCGGCGCTGAATGGTGCGGCGCCGCTGACAAGTTCCGGCAGCCAGCGCAACACCGGCAAGCGGGCGGTAGCAATCTCGCGTCTTAAGTAAGCGAGCGGCCAATCGGCAAGAAACGGCGCGAGCAGCGGCTGCCCTAAAGACTCGAGCAACTCTTTGACTCGTGCGGCGATAGCCTCGCGAGCCGTGTCGGTCTGCGTGTCCATAGGCTATCTATTATACTGCCACGCCGGTGTCCGGCAGTTCGGAGAATTCGTGTCGCCCAAGTATTCGTTGACGGAAGGGCCCATAGCACCCGCGCTGCTGATTTTCTCATTGCCCATTCTGTTCGGCAACATCCTGCAATCGATCAACGGTTCGGTCAATGCCGTTTGGGTGGGCAAGTATTTGGGCGAGGCCGCTCTCGCGGCCGTCGGAAACTCCAATGTCATCATGTTCCTGTTGTTCGGCGTCATGTTCGGCTTTTCGATGGCGTCGACTATCATGGTCGCGCAATGCGTCGGGGCAAAGAATATCGCCGAAGCGAAACGCGTCGTCGGCAGCAGCGCGGCGTTTTTTCTGGGTTTGTCATTGGCGATGAGTTTGCTTGGGTTCTCGCTGGCGCAATGGTTGGTCGGTTGGCTGCACACACCGCCGGATGCCGTGCCGCTGGCACTGACTTACATGCGCATCATATTTCTGGCGCTGCCCTTCATGGGTGGATTGTTCTTTCTCATGGCGGTGCCGCGCATCGGGATAGCCGGCTCTGCAATGGCCACACTGATTGCGCAGGCGGCGAGCTTATTCGCTCTGGTGGTGCATCTCTATAGAATGCGGCATTTCCTCTGCATCCACCACAATGAGCTGCGCCTGTTCAAGGTCGATTGGACGCTGCTGCGATTGCTCGTGACGAAAGGAACTCCCATGGGACTGCAGTTCTTCGTGATCTCCTCTAGCATGATTGCGCTGACGTCGTTGGTGAACCGCTTTGGATCTCAGGAGACGGCCGCGTTCAACGCCGCCATGCAGCTGTGGAACTACGTGCAAATGCCGGCGATGTCGATAGGCGCCGCGGTATCGTCGATGGCGGCACAGAACGTGGGCGCCGGGAAATGGGGTCGCGTCGGCAAAGTCGCAACGGCCGGAGTCATGTTCAATCTTTTGATTGGCGGTTCTTTGATCGCCGTCATTCTATTGCTCAATCGGCACGCGCTGGGCCTATTTTTGCCGGCCGACAGCGCGGCGCTCGGCATCTCGGCGCATATCAACGGCATCGTGATTTGGTCCTATCTCTTCTTTGGCACCTCGATGATTATGTTCGCAGTGGTGCGTGCTACGGGAGCGGTGATGCCGCCGCTCATCATGCTGGTCGTAGCGCTATGGCTGATCCGCGTGCCGTTCGCCTATTCGATGCTGGATCGCTGGCAGGCGGATGCGATCTGGTGGAGTTTTCCATTGGCGTCGGCGACATCGATGCTGATGGCCATCGCGTACTGCCGCTACGGCGGATGGCGCAAGGTTCGACTGGGAGTCGCGAGCTTGCGCGCAGTGCCGGTAGCGGGCACTTGACTCGTCCGCTGGCTGTGCGCTGCGGTGCCTTTGGCGACATGGTCCTACTGACCGCGCTGATCCGCGTGTTGCACGCGCGATTTGGCACTCCGGTGGATATAGTGACCTCGGGCGCGTGGAGCGAGCCGCTGCTGCGCGGCCAACCGGGAGTGGGCGACATTTGGAGCCTTCGCAGCCGCAAGACTCCCTATTGGCTGAGCGCGGATCAGCGGCGCGTGGTGCGGGCATTGCGCGAGCGCGGGGTAGGGCCGACTTGGTACTGCGACGGCAACAGCGCGGCGCGGCCACTGCTCGAGCGTGGCGGAATTCCGGCGCCATTCGTTGTCGACGTACAGGATTATCCGCTGCTGCCCGGCGAACATGCGACACAGCAATGGCGGCGCCTCGCGCAGATCACGCCGGCGGCCATCGCAGAGGCGGCGCGCGCCGCCGATCTCGCGACGGATCTCGCCGCGATCGCACCGGGATGCTATTTGGAGGTCAGTGACCGGCAGCGCGACGACCTCGATGCGTGGCTGCAGGCGTGCGGTCTCGCCGGGGCGCCGTTGATCCTGATTCAAATCGGCAATAAGCGCACCATGCGGCGGGGCCTGCGCCGCTTGGCGGTCAATCACAAGCACTGGCCGAAGGAGCGCTGGGCCGAGGTGTTGCGCCATGTGCGCAGGCTGTGTCCGGAACACTCGATCGTGATGCTCGGAACGGGGCCCGAATACGAACTTAACGCCGAAGTCGCGTCGCTCGCAGATGTCTCGCAGTTGTACAACGCGGCTGACGAGTTGCCGATATCCCGGCTGGTGGCGCTGTTGGCGCGTGGTGCAGGCTTGATTACCATTGATTCGGGCCCGGCGCATGCCGCCGCTGCGGTCGGTTGTCCCATGGTCGTACTGTTCGGCAAAGCGCTTGTCTCGCTATATAGACCCTGGGGAACGCCGGGCGCGGATGTCAAAGTGCTCCGCGGCGATGTGGCGGGCGTGCCCGATATGATGGGAATCGAGACGCACGACGTGATCGCGGCCTGGTCCGGCTTGCGAATGCGCGCGGTTTGAACGCCGCGCCGCGCAGCGGGCTATCGAGCGACTGCTGCGCGCAGCATATCCTGAGTCACCAGCACAACGCCGCGCTTGGTCACATAGAAGCGCTCCTCGTCGAGGATGCGATCCTGGCCTATTTGCGTACCGTCCGGAATCACGCAATTCTCATCGAGAATACAGCGCGTGATCTTGCACCGTCGGCCGATGGTCACCCCCGGCAGGAGGACCGAACTTTCTATGGCGCTGCTGTCCTCGATGCGCACGTCATTCGACAGCAGCGATTCCTTCACATAGGCGCCTGAGATGATGCAGCCGCCGGCCACCATGGAGTTGACCGCCATGCCACGCCTGCCTTCCTCGTCCAGCACGAATTTAGCGGGCGGCTGCTGTGCCTGATAGGTCCAGATGGGCCATTGATGATCGTAGATGTTCAATTCGGGGTCGAGCGCCACGAGCTCCATGTTCGCTTCGTACAGCGCATCGACGTTGCCCACGTCGCGCCAATAATTTTGCGCACGGGTTTCAACGTCATGGAAGGGATAGGCAAATACGCGCAAGGGTCCGATGGCGGGCGGAATGATGTTCTTGCCGAAATCATGATTGCTGGCCGGATTCGCGGCGTCGTCGGTCAGCATTTTTTCCAGCCGCTCTCTGCCGATCACGTATATGCCCATGGAGGCGCGCGCCAGCTTCGGTTGCCCGATGATGGGATCCGGATTGCCGGGCTTCTCTGCGAATTTCGTGACCCGGTTGGTGTCATCGGTGGTCAGGATGCCGAATTCGTTGGCCCGCTCCAATGGCACGTCCACGACTCCGACGGTTATGTCCGCCTCGCATTGCTCGTGATAGGCAATCATCGGACCATAGTCCATCTTGTAGATGTGGTCTCCCGCCAAGACGAGCACATGCGTGGGGTTGTGCAAGCGGATGAAGTCGAGGTTTTGATACACCGAATCGGCGGTGCCGCGATACCAGTGCAAACCGATCTGCTGCTGCGCCGGGATGAGCTCCACGAATTCCCCGAGCTCGCCGCGCAGATAGCTCCAGCCGCGTTGAATGTGCTGAATGAGTGATTGCGCCTTGTACTGCGTCAATACGGCAATTTGCCGGATGCCGGAATTGACGCAATTCGACAGCACAAAATCGATGATGCGGAACTTGCCGCCGAAGGGCGTCGCTGGCTTGCAGCGGTTCTCGGTAAGGGCCTTGAGCCGTTCGCCGCGGCCACCCGCCATGACCACCGCCAGAGTGCCGCTGGTCAATCGGCTGACATAGCGTCCGGTGTTGTTACGAGCTGCGTGTCGCATCATATTCTGGCTTCACCTTAGAGCAATTCATTCAGCCCCTCGAGCGCAATGCCAGCCTGCCACACTCGGGTTTCGGCTGCTAGACTTATCATCATGCCCGCCTTGAAGCTGTGCGTCTTGAGCTCTGAGATCTTGCCTTACGCAAAGACGGGCGGGCTCGCGGACGTTGCGGGCGCCCTGGTGCCGAATCTGCGTCGCCTTGGACACGAAGTACACGCGTTCATGCCGCTGTACTCGGCAGTGCACGCGGCGCGTTCGGAACTGCACCCCGTTCCCGGTGTCCAACAGCTCCCGCTCGTAATCGGCGACTCCGAGTACCGTTTCTCCCTGCAGAGCGCCAGCTTTCCGGGCACGGACGTCGCGATGTACTTCATCGATTGTCCCGCCCTCTACGACCGCCCGACGTACTACACCAACGATCCGGATGAACATCGGCGCTTTCTGGCCTTCACCCGGGCCACGCTCGAAAGTTGCCGTCGACTTGGGTTGGCGCCGCATATTTTTCACTGCAATGATTGGCATACGGCGTTCTTGCCGCTGTACTTGAAAACGCTGTATGCGTCCGATCCGTTGCTGTCGCGCGCCCGGTCGGTATTGACCATTCATAACATCGGTTACCAGGGTGTGATGCCGAGTGCCGCCGCTGCCGACTTGGGGTTGGAGCATCCCGAGTCATGGCTGGATGCCGACGATTGGGCGCACGGCGTAATCAACCCGTTGAAAACCGGCATAAGATTCGCCGACGCGGTAACCACCGTGAGTCCGACCTATGCGCGTGAAATTTGCGACGGACCGTTGGGGATGGGCATGCAGGCGATCCTGCGGTCTCGCAAGGATCCAGTCGTCGGCATATTGAACGGCGTGGACTACAAGGATTGGGATCCGCGGCACGATCCGTATTTGACATCGCATTTCAGCCCGCAGGATTTGCGCGGCAAGCGCAAAAATAAGGAATTGCTGATCGCAGCCACCCGCCTGGAGCCGGCGGTGGCGAGGCCGTTGATCGGCATGGTGACCCGTCTCGCGGAGCAAAAGGGCATCGATCTGCTGTTCGATGCGCTGCCGGCCCTGTTGCAAGAGTGCGATTTCGGGCTGCTGGTGTTGGGCAGCGGCGATCCGCGATATGTTGCTTTTTTTGAGGGATTGGCGCGGCGCTTTCCGGCTCGCGTGGCGTTTCGCTTAGGCTATGACGAAGCGCTGGCGCATCTGATCGAGGCGGGCAGCGACATCTTCCTCATGCCGTCACGCTACGAGCCCTGCGGACTGAATCAGATGTATAGCCTGCGATACGGCACCATTCCCATCGTGCGCAACACCGGCGGTTTGGCGGACTCCGTGCAGCATTTCGATGCGCGCAGCGGCCAAGGCACGGGATGCGTGTTCAATGACTACGATGCGCCCGCGGTACGCTGGGCCATCGAGACCACGCTCGATTGGTTCGCCCTCCCGAACACCTGGCAGCGCCTGATGCAAAATGCGATGGCGCAGGATTTCTCCTGGACGCGGCAGATCGTCAAATACGATGACCTGTACCGTGGGATGCTGTCGGCTTAGGCGCCGGCGTCTAAACTACTTTCACGCCCTTCCAAAACGCCAGCCGGCCCTTTATCTCGGCCGCCGCAGGTTTCGGATCCGTGTAATACCAGGCGGCATCCGGGTTTTCCTTCCCGTCGGCGACGATGGTGTAGTAGTTGGCGGTGCCTTTCCAGCTGCAAACCGTCGTGGTCTTGCTGGGCTTCAGCAGCGAGGGATCGATCGCATCGATCGGAAAATAATGGTTACCCTCGACAACAACCGTGTCGGTGGTGTCAGCGAGCGTAACGCCGTTCCATTGAGCTTTGGGCATTAACGATTTATACCATGATTTTCAGAGCGTTACGCGAGTTCGCAGCGCAACGTGCGGACAACTGAGGCCTAAGTACTAATTCGCCGCCCGCATCGCTGTCGTCACCGGCACTCGCGCCGCACGCAGCGCGGGCAGGATACCGCCGAGCAGGCCCATACCCAGCGTCCACACCAACCCGAGCAGGGCGAGAGACGCGGTGATGTCGAGTTGAAAATTGAAGCCGAAGGGACTTACCGCCAAGCCATTGAAAAAAACCCACGCCAGCAGGCAGCCGAGGAGTGCTCCAGGCAAGGCCAGAAGCACGGACTCGCACAGTATGGAAACTACGACTGCTGCGGAACCGAAGCCAATCGCACGCAGGGTGGCGATTTCGCGCCGGCGTGAGTCGACCAGCGCATAGAGAGAGTTGACCGTACCGAGCGTGGCGCCAATTGCCATGATGGTACCGACGAAGTAGCTGACGAAATTCAGTACTGAGTTGATTTGCTTGGACGACCGCTCGCGGGACTCCCGTTCATGCTCGACTTCCAAGTGCAGCGACGGATTCGCCTTTATGGCCTTTGCGAAGGCGTCGTAGTCGGCGGGAGATTGCAACATTGCCGACACTCGGGAGTAGGTGCTGCTGTGGAACGTGGACATGATGATATCGACGTCGCCGTAAACGAAGCACTGCTGGTCCTTTCCTGGATCGAAATGGCCCACGATGGTCCAGTCGCTGCCGTGGAGGGGGCGTCGATCGCCGATCTCCATGCCGGTGAATTGCCGGGCGCAGGAGTTGCTGGCAATGAGCTCCTGCAGCCCTCTGTGAAACATCCGACCGGCCGTGAAATGCATCTCGGGCTGATATTGAATTATGCTCGACGTGGTTCCAATGAGCGGAAAGTAGAGTTTGTTGCCGGTCACTCGTCGGCGACCTTGCATCGGAACCAACGACTCGAAGACGACGATGGGCTCGCCGGCAGCATCCTTGCGTATGCCTGGCAGGTCACGCACGGCAGTGGCTTCATCCCGGGGGATGCTGCTGAGCGTGTCTTTCGCACCGGTGCTGCTGATCAAAACTCGATCGGAGCGCACATCCCCCATCATCTGCCGGCGTGCCCCCGTACCCATGGCCAGCATGGAGACCAGCACACCCACGGCGCAGGTCACACCGATGATGATGGTGAGCACGGGACCGATCCTTTGCTTCGCACTCGACAGGCTGATGCCCAGAATGGCCACGCATTGTTTGGCGAAATTCATTCGGTGGCCTAACGCTCGGCCAGCGCAGCAACGATTCGCAGCCTTGCCGCCAGCGCCGCCGGGACCGCGGCACTTATCAGTGCCACCAGCACGGCGCAGGCCAGGCCGGCCTCGACGATGGCGCCGGGCAGCGAAATCCCCGGCAGAATCTTGGCCGCAAACGGAAACGCCAGCGCCGCCAGCGCAAGGCCGAAGGCCGCGGCGGCGACGCAGACTGCGATGGCCTCCGTGAGAATCAGGAAGAACACGGCGCGATCCGTGAAACCGAGAGTCTTCAGCACGGCCAGCTCCGGTGTACGTTCCCTGATGGATTGCATCATCATGGCAGCCGTGGCAAACAGCAGTGCCACAACCGCGGCGCCTACAATCGCCCGGATCAAGAAGTTCAAATCGCCGATCGCCTGCATTTGGGACTGTCCCAGTTCCCGCAGTGATTCGGTTTGCGTTTCGTTGGAGGAATTGGCGAAACGCCCATCGATTTCATCGGCCACGGTCGCCGCCAGCTTGGGGTCTGCCAATGCGACGTTGAAATGCCTGACGGTGCCCTTTGCGGCCAGGCGAGCCTCATCGAAGTAATCGTAATTGATCATGATGACGTCACCTCCGGCGCCCAGATCGCTGTCGGTAAAGGTCCCCACCAGATCGAACGTCCAGTCCGTCGATCCGTTCAATTGAGCCGTGACTGACATCAGCGGAATGTGATCGCCGATTTTCCAGCCGTACTTCTTCGCCGTCTCCGGCCTGACCAGGGCGCCCGCGCGTGTCTTGTGGAAGGCCGCGTCATACTCGGGTGCCACAGTGAAGGTGAACGCAGACAGCCAGCCCGGGTCGGTACGAATGGCGACCACGCCCAGTCTCTGTTCGGGATTTTGATAAGTCGCCGTAAAGAGTTCCACGGGATCCACGAACGTGACGCCCGGGACCGATTTGATCTGCTCGAGCATGGCCAGCGGGATCGAATCGCCGAGACTCAAGCGGCTGTGTACCAGCAAGAGGTCGGCACGGGTCGCGCTCACCGCATGCTCAATGCCTGTTTTTAAGCCCTGCAGCACGCCGAACAATGCGAACACGACGCTGACCTGGAGAAATAGGAGGACCGTGCGCCCTGGTTGCGCCAGATGCCGGACCAGATGAGCGGCAAAAATCTCATGCGTTGCCACATTATCCACGATATTTGCAATGCAGAGCGCCGTCGCGCTAAGCGCCATCCGGCCGCAATGCCAATAAAGCGTAGCGGCGTCCGTTGGGCAGCGAATAGCTCATCGCCAGCCGAAATTTCGTGTTGGGCAGCCACGACAGCGCTGGCTCTGCATCTGCCCCGCGATTCAACCCCTGTGCCAGCTCACGCAAGCGTCCGTGCGGCGGCGAGCGTCCGGGAAATTGCACGACGATGAGACTTTGCGGCGCGGCGAGGGCGGCGGCGTGCAAGCGCAGGATGGCTCCGGAGTCGATCGGCCCCGCGATCAGGACAACGTCGGTTCGCGCATACATATCGATCATCGCTCGGGTCGTCTCATCCGGTGCAAACAGAATCAAAGGCTTGCCGGCGGCGTCCTTCTCGATGGAGCGCGCCACCGACGCCAGGTCCTGCCAGGTATCGACCCGGCTGTAAACCTGTGATGCCGGTCCCACGAGCAGCGTGCAATAAGCCAACAGCAGCGACCACTGCGCACGCTGCAAGCAACCGCGTATCGGGGTCGCCGCGAGCGCCCCGGTGTCTGCAGACGCCGCGCTCCAAGCGCGCAGCGCGAGCGCCGTGGCGAGGATCAATCCCGCCGCGGAGATCGCAATGAAATCCGCGTGCGAAGGCATGCTGTCCCAACTGTCGACGCCGATGATGCAGAGAGCCGCGGCAAACCCCAGCGCTGCCAGCAGCAGCAGTATCGAGGTTGCACGCAGTGCACGAAGGTCCCAGGGATCGGGCTGTCGCTGGATTTCCCGTGCCCACCAGGCGAGCAGCAGTGCGGCGCCGGGGAGCGCGGGGGCAAGATAGACGTTGCGCGCCGTGGCCGCCAGGGAGAGGACCGCGAGGGATGGCAGCGATACGGCAAGTGCGAATCGAACTGCACGATATTCGTTGAGCGAGGATTTGCGCTGCAACCATGCGCGCCGTGCGGCGGCGATGACCAGAAGGGTCCACGGTGCCAGGTAGAGGGGCAATTCAATCAGGTACTTGCCCGGAGAATTGCGATGGGCAGCCGCATATTGCAATTCATTCGGCGCATCGACGCGCGTAAATCGGCCGACCAGATTGTTCCAGAAGAACACTTTCAAATGGGCCAGGCCGTCGGGTCCGACGTACACGAATCCAATCCAGGTCAAGATCATCGCGGCTTGCAACGCAAGACCCACGTATAGCTCCCAGCGAAGCAATTCGCGCCAGCGCTTTTCCCACAAGGCGAGCGTGACCAGGGCCAATGCCGGTACCATCCAGGCAACGGCGCTCTTGCAAAGAAAGCCCATCCCCAGAGCGGCGTGCATCAATAAGTAACCGCGCACGCGCTCATGGGTGCTTGTCGCATAGAAGCCCCGGTAGGCGCCCAACAGTGCGACGGATACGGCAGCGAGCAGCGGCGCATCGGTCGCCAGCCAGATGGCGACTTGGTAGGACAGCAGGAAAGTGCCGATGGCTGCGGCGCCCACTAGACCTGCGGCATCCCCGACGCTGCGACGCGCCAGCAAGCCCACGGCAAGCGCGGCGATCATGGCGTACAGCAGATTGGGCAGCCGCGCAACCCAGGCTTGCGCACCGATGAGGCCGATGGGAACAGCTGCCAACCAGTAAGTCAGCGGCGGCTTTTCGCAGAAGGCCTCGCCCGCCAGCAGCGGCACCGCCTTTTGCGCCTGCCAACTCATGCGCCACGCGAGGTCGGCCTCGCGCGGTTCATCCGGGGTCCAGTAGCCGCGTCCAAACATTCCGACACACCAAATTGCCAGCAACGCCGCCGCGAGCAGCGCCATTGGTGAGCGGAGTTGTTTCAACAAAGCAGTATACTTATCGGCCGACAAAGGAGAACGCATGGCATTCGCTGACTATACTTCACAGGGCCCGGTCGCCGTGATAACCCTTAAGAATCCGCCGGTCAATGCCTTGGGCGCGGGGCTGCGTGCCGCCATTGCCGACGGCGTGCAGCGCGCGGCCAACGACGCGTCGATTCGGGCGATAGTGATCGTAGGGTCCGGCAACGCCTTTTGCGGCGGCGCCGATGTTTCAGAATTCGGCCGGCCTGCCATGGCTGCGAGCCCGTCCTTGTGGGATTTGTTTGCGCTGATCGAGAACTCGCCGAAACCCGTGGTCGCGGCGATCAACGGACTGGCGTTGGGCGGAGGCTTGGAGCTCGCGCTGGCCTGCCATTATCGAATCTCGGCCGCGGCCGCGCTGATCGGACTGCCCGAGGTGAAGCTGGGTCTTCTACCGGGCGCAGGCGGAACTCAGCGATTGCCGCGCTTGGTCGGGGTGGAACGTGCGTTGAACATGATCCTGAGCGGTAATCCCGTGAGCGCTCGCGATCTGGCCGGCACCGATTTGCTCGACTCGACTGCGGATGGCGATATGACGGCGGCCGCTGTTGCCTTTGCGCAGCGCGTCGTGGCAGAGAATATGCCGCTAAAAAAAGCGCGCGACATCACCATCAATCCCTCGAATGCGGAGGCCTTGCTGAAATTCTCGCGCGGCGCCGTCGCGCCGGCCGCCAAGAATTATCCGGCGCCGCTCAAGTGCATCGACGCCGTAGAAGCCGCGGTATTCAAGCCCTTTGACGCAGGGATGAAGATCGAGCAGTCGATATTCTTGGAATTGATGAACACCACGGAGTCCAAGGCGTTGCGGCATGCGTTCTTCGCGACGCGCGCGGCCGCCAAGATTCCCGATGTGCCCGGCAGCACCCCGTTGCGCCCGATCAAGTCGGTGGCCGTGATAGGCGCGGGCACCATGGGCGGCGGCATTGCGATGAATTTTGCCAACGCCGGCATTCCGGTGACCGTGCTCGAGACGGCGCAGGCAGCGCTCGACAAAGGCTTGGCTACGGTCAGGAAAAACTATGAGAACACCCTGAAGAAGGGCCGGCTCACCCAGGAAGAATTCGACACGCGGGTCAAAATGATCACCGGCACCTTGTCTTACGAGGACATCAAGAGCGCCGATCTTGTCATCGAGGCAGTGTTCGAGGACATGCAGGTCAAGAAGCAAGTATTCGAGAAACTGGACAAGGTCGCCAAGAGCGGTGCCATCCTTGCCTCCAACACCTCGACTTTGGACGTGAACAAGATCGCCGATTTTACGCAGCGGCCGCAGGATGTGATCGGCCTGCATTTCTTCAGCCCTGCGAACGTCAGCAAGCTGCTGGAGATCGTGCGCGGCGCGAAGAGCGCCAAGGATGTGGTAGCCACCAGCATGGCCGTATCCAAGCAGATAAAAAAGGTCGGCGTCATTTCCGGCGTATGCGACGGATTTATCGGCAATCGCATGATGAATGCCTATTTCCGTCAAATGGAACTGCTGCTGGATGTGGGCGCGCTGCCTGCGCAAATCGACAAGGCCATGGAGAAATTCGGTTTTGCGATGGGACCCTTTCGAGTCAGCGACCTCGCGGGCAACGACATTCTCTGGTACATCCGCAAACGCCAGTACGTCGAGTACCCGGACCGCGTATTTTCCAAGACCCCGGATCGTATCTGCGAACTGGGGCGCTTCGGTCAGAAGACCGGTGCCGGATGGTATGACTACAAGCCTGGCGAACGGACGGCGGTTCCGTCCGAACTCGTCGACGGGCTCGTGCTCGAAGAGTCGGCGAAGCTCGGAATCACGCGCCGCCGGATCAGCGACGAGGAAATCGTGCAGCGCGCGCTGTATTCCCTGATCAACGAAGGCGCCCGCATTCTGGAGGAGGGCATCGCGCTGCGCGCCTCGGATATCGACGTCGTGTACTTAACGGGCTACGGCTTCCCGGATTTTCGCGGCGGGCCGCTGTTCTACGCGGATACGGTGGGCCTGCCCAATATCCTGCGCACCATGCGCGAATTTGCCAAGGGTTACCAGCCGGACGCCTGGGAGCCGGCGCCCTTGCTCGAGCGACTTGCCGCCGAAGGCAAGACTTTTGCCGGCCTGGATAGTCCGTCATGACGGACGCCGGGACGGCAGCGAGAGCTGATAAAGCGCAATCAAGGCGGCGAAGGACAGTGCCGACGATATGGCGAGCGTGGCGACGCCGAGCTTCGCGATCGCGACACTGACGAGGAAGGGCGACAGCGCTTGGCCCATACGAGCGGGCGCAGCAATGCGGCCAACCCGCGCGCCATAGCCGTGCGGCCCGTAGAGCGCCAGCGGCAGCGTGCCCCTGGCAATGGTCAACATGCCGCTGCCCGCGCCGTGCAGCACGGCGAATGCGACGATGACGGGTGCGCCACCGACTGCAATCACCGCGGCCCCCAGCGGATGTAGAAGGTTCGCTATTTTCGCGCTGGCCAGCGGATCGATCCGGTGCCGGGCCCCAAACTCGAGCATCCGAGCCGCCACTTGCACGGGCCCGAGCAGTGACGCGGCAGCAATGGCCGCGGGCGGCGATGCACCTACCGCTGCGAACAACAGGGGCAGGTTGGCCGCCATTCCCATCGTCACCATTCCTGATGCAGTGAATATGAACGCCAGTATCGTCATGCCCCTGTTCCAAGTGGGCATGGGTTTGGCCGGCTCGGTATCCCCGCCTTCTGGTGGCGCGCCCTTTTCGTAGCGCAGAGCCCAGGCATTGAGAGGCAGGCCCAGGCACAAGTGTAGGGCCGCCCACCCGAGGCAAGCTCCGCGCCATCCGAAGGAATGCTCGAGCAATGCCGACGCCGGCCAACCAACGGTGCTGGCGAAGCCTGCAATCAGGGTGATGCCGGTGATGGCACTGCGCGATCCATGACCGTAGATCCGCGTCAGCGCAGCGAAGGCGGACTCGTAAAGGCCGGCAGACATTGCGACGCCCAGCACGAGCCACGCCAACAGCAGCGAGAACGGGCCGGTAGCCATGGCAAGCAGCGACAATCCGGCGGCGAATGCGAGGTTCGACCCACATAAAATAGCTCTTCCGCCATGATGGTCGATGCGGCGCCCAACCATGGGCCCGAGAACGGCGGAGACTGCAAGGCCGAATGAAAGCGCTCCATAGATCCAGGGTGTGGACAGACCGGTATCGTGAGCGATCGGCGCCGCAAGGACTGCGGGCAGATAAAACGAAGATGCCCAGGCCAGCGTTTGCGTGCAGCCAAGCGCGGCGACGATGGCGAATCGGCTTTTCATGACCGAGAGTACCAACTGCGCGCGCGCTTGCCAAAGACGTTGGTGCTTGATTAGGCTCTCGCGGTGCGCATAACGCTTCTTCTGGCCGCGACGGCCTGCATCATGGCCGCGGTCCTGCTCTGTTTGTCAGGGCGCGAGAGCCGGCTGCTGCGCGCAGATCCCGACTCGATACCTGGGAACGCGGCGCTGATGGCGTTCGCTCTCAGCCGCGGCGAACCTCTGTTCCAGATGCATTGCGCAGCCTGCCACGGCACACAGGGACAAGGGGATACGGGGCGCGGTGTCCCCGCCTTGAACGACGGCGATTGGCTGTACGGGACGGGAGCGGTGAGCGACATCGAGCAGGTCGTCAAGTACGGCATCCGGTCGTATCATCCCAGGGCTTGGAACCTCGCCATCATGCCGGCGTATGCGACCCCCCGGCCCAGCGCTCGCGACAGCAGAATCCAGTCATTGTCGCCGCAATCCATACGAGATCTGGTGGAATTTCTGTTTCGCGCACAGGGGCGCACGGCCGATGCTGCGGGTGCGGCGCGCGGCGCCATCCTGTTCGCGGGAGCCGGCGGCTGCTATGACTGCCATGCCATGGATGCCAAGGGCGACTCGGCCATCGGCGCGCCGGATTTGACGGATCGGATCACACTGTGGGGCGACGGCAGCCGCGAATCGCTGTCGATGTCCATCGCCTACGGCCGCCGTGGCCTTTGTCCCGCCTGGGTGACACGAATTGATCCCGTCGGAATTCGCGAAGTGGCGGTGTTCGTGTACTCGCTGTCTCGGCCGCGCAGCCGCCGCGGCGGCGCGGTATGACCCCGAACCCCAACGCGCGTTGGAGCCATGCCGGGCAGGTGAGCAGCCGGCGTTCCTTCGTGTTCATGGGCTGCGGTGCTCTGCTGGGATTGATGATGGCGGGTTATTCGCTGTTTACCGCGCGCGGCACGTCCACCCTGATCGTGCCGCCCGAAGACGTGGCGCTGGTCAACCAGCAGCCGATTTCGCGCAGCGATTATCTGCAGCAGCTGCAGACCCTGTTCGGCGTCGATTTGGTGCACGCGACACGCGAGCAGCGCCAAAAGGTTCTCGACGACATGATCCGCGAGGAACTGTTCGTGCAGCGGGGCAGGGAGCTGGACGTCGCGTCCACGGACCCCGATGTGCGCTCGGCTCTGGTCAATGCCGTCGAACTCGAAATAGCGGCCGACGCGGTGACCGCGCAGCCCAGCGAGCAACAGCTTCGGGCCTACTACGCGCTGCATCAGGAGCGCTACGCCAGCGAGGGTGTCATGTCCGTGCGCGACTACGTGTTTCCCGAGGCGGAATCCGCGGCGGCCGCTGCCGCCGCGGCCTCCTCGGCGGCGACGGCGCTCAGGGCCGCCGCCCCGACGCCGGCGCTGCTCGCACGCCTGCATGCGTCGGACTCGGGAAAGACTGGCGATGAGGAATTCTATTTCGCCGCCAAAATTCATTTGGGCGAGCCGTTGTTCGAGATTGCCCGCCGCTTGGCCGACGGCGAAGCGGCGGCCGTCGCCGGTGCGCAAGCCATCCATGTGTTGTACATGTTCAAGAACAAGCAGCCGGTGCCTTTCGATTTTCCAGCCGCCCGCGACCAGGTATTGACCGACTATCGAAATGACGCCATCGGCCACTTGCGGACCGGCGACGAGGCCTTTCTGCGCAAGCGCGCCAATGTCCTGATCGCAGACGACGTACGCTAGTGGCACGGCGATCTGATATCCCAGCCAAACGGTCGCCGCGCGCGATGCAGCGGCGGCGGCTGGTGCCGCAGCTCTCGGGCTGGATGCTGGCCGCAGGGCTATTCGGCCTATCTGTTGCCGGTGCCCATACCCGCAGCCAGTCCCATTCCGTCTGGGAGATCAAGGGCGCCGACGTTGATCTAGTGATGACGATCCCGGTGGCGGAGGCCAATCGACTGTCGAGCGATCAGAGTGCGCCTTCCGACGATCGCATGAAAGCCTATCTCGCGGAGCGCGTGTATCCCCTCTCGGCCGGCAAGCGCTGCGAGCTGCTGCCGCCGGTTCAGACCCTTTCCGCGGCGGCGGGTTACCGAAAATTCGACTTCACTTTCGTGTGCGGCTCGGCCAACGACCTGCAAGTTCGTTCCGCGGCCTTCTTCGATCTCGTCTTTAGCCACACCAATTTTGCGCAGGTGCAAAACGCGGTGAGCGGAGAATTCACCGAGCAATTGATCACCGCCGAACATCAGACCGTGGACGTCACGGGCGGTGAAGGCGGCCACCTCAAGAGTGCGCGCTTCGTCGAGTTCATCCGCATGGGAACCATGCATATTTTCACCGGCGTCGATCACATGTCCTTCCTATTGGGACTGGTGTTGATTTCGCGGCGCTTGCGTGATCTCGTCTTCGTCGTCACCGGCTTCACCATCGGCCATAGCCTGACCTTGGCGCTGGCCGTGACCGGGGTACTGCGCCCGCACGCGGAATATATCGATGCCCTGGTGGCGCTCACCATCGCTTTGATCGGTGCGGAGAACATCGTCGTTCAAACACAGAAGCCTACCGGAGTGGCTTTGGCCGTCGGCGGCTGCTTGGGCCTCATGGCGTTGCTGCAATTGTTGGGGTTCGGCGGGCTGCCGAGCCTGCTGTTGCTCGGCGCCGGTCTGTTCACCGCCAACTATCTGATGATTTCCGGGCGGCTGCGCGACGCAGGGCGCGTGCGAATATTGATCACTCTTGTGTTTGGCTTGATTCACGGCTTCGGCTTTGCCGCCGACCTGCTCGAACTGCAGCTTCCTCCTGAGCGCTTGGCCGAGCTTCTGGTGGGATTCAATGTCGGCGTGGAGATCGGGCAGCTGATACTGGTCGTGGGCGCGAGCCTGTTGGTCGCCATACTGTCGAAGTACAAGTTCGCCTTGCCGCGGCCTTTGGTAGTCGATGTGGCCTCATCCTTCCTGGTGGCGCTCGGTGTCTTTTGGTTCGTGAGCCGCAGCTACGCCTGAGGTCCCCCGCGTCATGACCATCCCGCTGGACAGTATCCCGAGCTTGACGGCCGCTGAAGCGCTCGAACTCGCGAAAGCGGAATATGGCCTCGTGGGCGCGATCTCGGCACTCCCCAGTGAGCGCGATCAGAATTTTCTGATCAGCGGCGCGCGCGCGGGCAAGTTCGTACTGAAAATTGCCAACCTGCATGACGCGCCGGAGCTGTTGGATTTTCAAAATCAGGCAATGCGACGAGTAGGTACGCAGGTGGCAGATTGCCGGGTGCCGCGGGTGGAATGCACGCTCAACGGCCTGGAGATTACGCGCATCCACAATGCCAGAACGGGCAGCGATCACTGTGTGCGCCTACTCGATTGGATCGACGGGGATGTGCTCGCGAACAGCACCGTGCGCGGGTCTGTCCTGTTTGAGTCGATCGGAGCGTGCATGGCAAGGGTGGACGCCGCGCTGCGCGGCTTTGCGCACCCGGCCATGCGCCGCGTGCTGCAATGGGACCTGCGCCGTGCGGGAATGGCGCGGGAGAATGCCAAGCTGCTTGCGCATGCGAGGCAGACCCATGTTGAGCGCCTGTTCTCGCTCTGGGAACAAATTCAATGGACGGATTTGAGGCATGGCGTCATTCATGGCGATGCCAACGACTACAATATCATCGCCGGCGAAGGCCGCATGCTGGGGTTGCTCGATTTCGGCGACATGGTTTACACGGCCACGGTGTGCGACCTGGCCATCGCGCTCGCCTATGTCATGCTGGGCGAGCGGGAGCCGCTGCCGGCGGCGGCGCAGGTGATTCGCGCCTATCAGCGCTGCCATCCACTGACCTTCGCAGAACAACAGGCGCTGTACCCTTTGGTACTGTCCCGCTTGGCCATGAGTGTTTGTTACGCGGCCCATAACAGAGCGCGAAATCCCGATGACCCCTACCAGGTCGTCACCGAGGCGGCAGCCTGGGATCTGCTGGACACGCTGGCGCCTGTCACCACGGAGCAAGCGCTCGAGTTGATTCATGCGGCCTGCGCGGCGCCCTGAAGTACCCTGGTCCGTTGCGCCGGGGTCTTATGCCTCAGTAGTGAGGCGGCCGCTCCTGCTCCGCAGGCCGGGGGCTTTGGTCGGATTGGACCGCGTTTAGCCGATCCGAGACTTCCTTCAGCTTAGCCTCCAAGGCTTGAATCTCCTTTTGCTGCCTGAAGACCACGTCGCTCAATTCATGAGCGGTGCGCTCCAGGTAGGCGATCTTGGTTTGGATCTGCTCGAGCGTGTCGTCGTTCATCCGCAAATTGTAAGCGTGTTGCCGTCGGCGGGGGGCGATCGGCCATACTGGACCCAACTCTGCGACCGCCATGGACGGTAAAGACAGGGGTGAGGTCAGGGATAAGCGAGGCTAGTCATGCCGGTGCTCAGCCGTAGGTTGTCGGTGCAAGGTTCGATTGCCGCATGGGTCCTATGTGCCGGGGCGCATTCGGCTCGAGCCGACGATTGGCTGCCGATCCCGCCCGAAGACTTAAAAATGACCAGCGAGCCCCTGGCTCCCGCGGCGCCCGCCATCCTGTTGTACCGGCAGGTGGACCGGGACGACAACGGTCCCATGGAGACCAACTATGCACGGATCAAGATACTGACCGAGGAGGGGCGCAAGTTCGCCGACGTCGAGATTCCCTTCGACAAGAAATCCGAGAATATTCGCGCGATTCAGGCCCGGACCATTCATCCGGACGGCAGCATCATCAATTTCAGCGGCACCGTTTACGAAAAGCCGATTCTTCAGTCGAGAGGAGTGAAGCTCCTCGCCAAGACTTTCACGCTGCCCGACGTTCAGGTGGGCAGCATCGTCGAGTACCGCTATAAGCACGATTTCGCCAACGGCTATGTGTTCAATTCGCACTGGATTTTGAGCGACCAACTGTTCACGAAGTACGCGAAATTCTCTCTCGAAGCCTATCGCCAGTTCGCCTTGACCTGGAGCTGGCCGGTGGGATTGCCGACGGACACCTCTCCGCCGAAAAGCGAGCGCGGCATTATTCGTCTGGAGACGCGCAATGTGCCCGCTTTCGTCACCGAGGAGTACATGCCGCCGGAGAACGAGCTGAAATACCGGGTGGATTTCATCTATGAATCCGATTCGGACATCCAACCCGACAAGGACCCGAAGGTTTTTTGGAACAAGTACGGCAAGCGGGCGTTCGCCCACGTCGAGGACTTCATCGACAAGCGGCGTGCGATGACGGAGGCCGTCTCGCACATCGTGGCGCCGGGCGACACGCCCGAAGTGAAGTTGCACAAGATCTATGAACGGGTGCAGCGGCTGCACAATCTTACCTATGAGCGGAGCAGGTCGACGCAGGAAGAAAACCGCGAGAAAATCAAGGAGAATAAGAACGTCGACGATGTCTGGTCCCGGGGCTACGGTAATGGCAACGACATTGCCCTGCTATTTCTCGCGTTGGTGCGCGCGGCGGGAATCCAGGCCGATGCGGTCATCGTCTCCACCCGCGATACGCATTTCTTCAACGCCCGGATCATGAATCCGGCAGAGCTCAATTCCGATGTCGTGGCGGTGATGCTGGACGGCAAGCTCCTGTATCTGGATCCGGGAATCGCGCTGGCACCGTTCGGCATGCTGCCTTGGAGCGAAACCGCGGTCCAAGGATTGAAGCTCGACAAGAGCGGCGGCAGCTGGATTACGACGCCGCTGCCCGAACCCAAGGAGTCGCGCATCGAGCGCGCAGCGCACCTCAAGCTGACATCGGCCGGAGCGCTGGAGGGCAAGGTCACCGTCACCTATACCGGGCAGGAGGCACTGTGGCGGCGGCAAGAAGAAATGAACGAGGATGAGACGGATCGAAAGCAATTTCTCGAGAATCAAATCAAGGCCGACATTCCGAGCGGCGTGGAGGTCGAGGTCAGCAACCGCCCGGACTGGGACAGCGCGTCGTTGGCGCTGACCGCGGAATACGATTTGAAGGTTCCCGGCTGGGCGGCGACCGCCGGCCAACGCGCGTTGCTGCCGATGGGACTATTCGGCGCCCGGGACAAGAAGGCGTTCGTACACACGACGCGCGTTCATCCAATATACTTTAATTTCCCGTATCAGACCGTCGACGATATCACCATTGAGCTGCCGGAGAACGTGCAGGTGGGCAGCCTGCCGAAGCCACTGACGTTGGATCGCAAGACTCTGGTCGTCTCGGAGTCGGCCGACGGCAAGAACGGCTCGCTGCTCCTGCATCGCGATGTGCTGGTGTACTTGACTGTGGTAAGCACAAAATTCTATGACAACATTCAGGACTTTTTCCAACGGTGCGCGGCGGCGACGAGGAGCAGGTGATCCTGGTCTCCGCCAAGAAAGCGGCCGCTCACTGACATGGACACACGCACTGTTTGTCTGACGATGCTTGCCGCGTGCGCGGCCGGGGTACTCGGCACGCAACCCGCCGCGGCCGGCGGCGCCCCGGCATGGATGCATGCGCAGGTCGTCGCGCCGGTCCCCGCGCACGACGAGAAGACCGACGCGGTCATGCTCTATTCCGAAACGATATTGACTGTCCAGCCGAACGGGAAGGTCAGGAGACTGCACCGGGAGGCCGTCAAGATCTTGCGCCCGGATGGTGAGGCGTGGGGTACGGTTCGCGTGTATTTCGACCCGCAAAGCCGCATTGTCGATCTACACGCGTGGTGCATTCCCGCTTCCGGCAACGACTACGAGATCAAGGAGAAGGACGGAGTGGAATCCGCAGTGCTCGGCGTGGAAGGCGGTGAGCTCGTCAGCGACACCCGTACGAAGATCATGCGCATTCCGGCAGCCATCCCCGGCAGCATCGTGGGCTACGAAGTGGAACAGGAGTTCCGGCCCTACATGATGGTGGATGAATGGGGATTTCAGGACACCATCCCGGTCCGGGAGGCGCATTACACGCTGAAGCTGCCGCCGGGCTGGACTTATAAGACGAATTGGCTGAATCACGCCGATGAATCTCCGACGCAGGCGGCCGGAGAATGGCGCTGGTCGATCAATGACCTGAAGGCCATCCGCGTCGAAAAATACATGCCGTCCTGGCAGGGGATTGCCGGGAACATGGTGGTCGCCTTCGCGCCGCCCACGGGCCAAGACGCGGGCATTCAAAGATGGCGCGACCTCGGAGTCTGGTACATGACGCTGACCCGGGAGCGCCGCAATGCATCTGCGGAGATCAAGCAAAAAGTCGCCGAGCTGACGTCATCCGTTCCGACGGTGTTGGGAAAGATGCAGGCGCTGGCGAGCTTCGTGCAAAGCGATATCCGCTACGTAGCCATTGAACTTGGCATAGGCGGCCATCAGCCGCATGCCGCCGCGGAAGTGTTCAGTCATCGCTACGGTGATTGCAAGGATAAGGCCAATTTGTTGATCACGATGCTCAAGGAGATCGGAGTCGATTCCTATGCCGTGGTCATCAATACGGTGCGCGGGTCGATCACCTCGACGACTCCGCCGGACCTGAATTTCAATCATGCCATCGTCGCCTTCGCGTTGCCGCCCGAGCTCGATGCCGCGAATCTGAAGGCAACTCTGGTGCAGCCGAAACTGGGCCGGCTGCTGTTCTTCGATCCGACGGACGATCTCACTCCCTTCGGGTTTCTGTCGGGCGGCCTGCAGGCCAACTACGGTATGTTGGTGACGCCCGAGGGCGGAGATTTGGTCAAGCTGCCGCAGCTGGGACTCGATACCAACGGCACAATACGCATCGGTAAGATGACATTGGACGAAAAGGGCACGCTGCGCGGCGACGTGCATGAGGTTCGGTCCGGCGACAGCGCATCCTATCAGCGCGGCGCCTTGCGTTCGGTCACGGTTGACACCGATCGCATCAAGCCCGTGGAGGCGATGGCAGCCGCCTCCTTGTCGACATTTCAGATCGTCAAAGCCAGTGTCGGAAATCTGCGAGCTACGGATCGGCCCTTCGAGTGGCATTATTCCTTGGAGGCCGAGAACTACGCGAAAACAACCGGCGACCTGCTGTTGGTAAGGCCGCGGGTGATCGGCACTTTCGTCAGAGGCTTTTTGGAGACCAAGGAACCACGGCAATTTCCCGTCGAGTTCGAGGGACCGGAGCGCGATACGGATTTGTTCGAAATCAACCTGCCGGCCGGATTCGAGGTGGACGAACTGCCGCCGCCGGTCGACGTTGACGTGGGGTTCGCCGCCTATCACACTAAGACCGAAGCGGTGGGCCGCACGCTACGCTATACGCGAACCATCGAGTTCAAAGAACTCAGTGTGCCGGCCGAGAAGGCGTCGCAACTTAAGGAATTCTACCGCACCATTGCCGGCGACGAACGCAATTCGGTGGTTCTGAAGCGCGTGCAGCCGCCGGCAACTCAAGGGAAGGAATAGCGCAGAAATAACAGGCGTCTGCCGCGCCGCGCGTCCGTCAAAGTGCCCCACAGCGGCGCGCGCGGCGCGAACGTCCTGCCCATCACCAAGCTGAGGCGCCCGTCGTCGGCAACGCGGCCTGCGATCTGCGGCGCCAGAGTCAGAAACTGCTCGTTGACGAGTCCCTCGCCGTAGAACGAGCCCAGCAAGTGTGGGCCGCCTTCGACGAGGATACGATTGCCGGACTGCGCGCGCATCACTGCATCGATAATGGCTTGCGGTTCGATTTCGCCGGCGGCGCGGCGCACCGCGCGAATCTCAACGGAGTCAGGCGGCCGCTGCTTGGCCAAACGTCTCGCCCCTGCCGCCGTCGTCACGATCATTGCGCGCACCTGTCCGGACGTAAACACGGGAGAGCGCAAATCAATGTCGCCGCTGGCGGTGACGACCACATTGAGCAGCGCATCGTGTTTGGACATTGCGCCGCGCAGCCTCAGGTAATCACTCGCGAGCGGCGGGCAAATGTCCTGCGGCGTCCAAACGTGCCTGCGGTCGGCGGCCAGCGTACCGGAGCCCACGATCACCACGTCCACAACGGCGCGCAGCAGTCCCATCACCATGCGATCCTGGATGCTGAAGCCGCTGATATCGCCCCCGGCCGCGTGTCCCTTGGTCTGCAGCGATACCACGCCGTCCATGGTGCTGACGAAATTACTGATTATTTGCGGGCGCGGCCCCGTCGACGGCATGCGGAATGTTCCGTACAGACGCGTCAACCGCGGCGATAAGGGCAACAACCGGCCGCGCTTCGATGCCAACAGCAGCTGCAGCGGTTTCAGATCGGCGGACTTGGCCATGTGAATCTCCGTCGGCGATGCGATTGTAAATATTACCGAACAAACGATTGCGCTGCCGAAAGCATGCGGAATTCGCTTGTTCGATTGGGGCCATTGGTCTCAATATCAAAGCGGCCGTCGATAAATTACTCTGCTGTGGAAAAACAATCTTGATGAATTCGTGCGACAGCTCCTCGGGCCGGGAGAGTCGAATACAGATCAACCTTGTGCGATCGGCATGCGCCGCGTTGTTGCTGGCTGCGGCGTTCGCGCGCGGAGCCGAGCCCGCTTTACCGGTGAACGCGCCAGCTGCCGCGGCACAGATCATTGCCCCACCGCCCGCGCCCGGACCTGCCACGGGTCTTGCCGATTCGGCGGCACTGCGCGCCACGGTATTCGGAACGCCGCCTAAGGACCTGGCGCCGATGCCCGCCCGCGTTCCGCTCATCGAAATCAATATCGCCATGCCCTGGGCGCGGCCGGTACCGAACGTTTTCTGGTTCGATCGCAAACTGCGGGTATGGTTCTCCGCCCAGGACAAGCCCGCCCCCTTGGCTATCGTCATCTCCGGCACGGGCAGCGACGGCAATACCTCGAAAATATCGGCACTGCGTGGAGCGCTGTATGGCGCCGGCTATCACGTTCTGACCATGCCCTCGCCGACGTTTCCCGGGTTCATCGTGTCATCCTCGAGCACGGGGGTGGCCGGCGATTTGATGCAGGACGGCCATGATCTGTACGCGGCCATGCAGCAGGTGATAATGCATTTGCCGCGCAAGGTTCGGATAACCGAGATCGATGTGCTCGGCTACAGCTTAGGCGGCGCCAATGCAGCCATCGTGAAATCGATCGACGCGACCGAGGATAAACTCAAGATCCATCGCGCAGTCATGATCGATCCGCCGGTGAGTTTGTTCGCCTCGGTGGGCCGGCTGGACAAGCTCTTTACCATCAGCGTAGGTTCGGGCGACGACGCCATCGAGGCTCTCTATCGCAGGCTCTATGCCGAGCTTGCAAATCTGTATCGCGCATCCGACAGGGTGCAGATCGATGAGAATTTCATTCTCGGCGCCGCCGCCACCGCGCTGAAGACGGATCAGGAGTTCTCCGCGGCCATTGCCTTGAGTTTTCGCATCGATTTGGTGAACATGTTTTTCGCCGGCGATCTGTATGCCGGAACCGGCGTCGTCGTTGATCCGAGCCATCCACCGCAAGTCGGCGATTCGCTCGAGAACACGCAGCGAATTTTGCGCAACAAGCCGTTCGCAGAATATTTCACCAAGGTCTTTGCACCTTATTATTTGCAACACCGGCCCGGCGCCACCGCTGCATCCCTGATCGCCGACAATCGCCTCGACATCATCGGTGCTGCGCTGCACGGCAACGCTGACTACTTCAGCCAGAGCAACAGCGACGATCTCATTCTCAACGGCAGAGAACTCAAGTGGCTGCGCGACACATTGGGCTCGAGAATTGCCGTCTACGATCATGGGGGGCACCTGGGCAATGTCGGCTCGCGGCGGCAGGTGTCCGACATGCTCGACATGCTGGCGGGACGCTGGCCGGTGGCGAAATGAGATCGGCGCTGTTTGCCGCATTGGTGGCGCTCGCGGGCTGTGCGTCGCAGAGCGTCAGCATCCGCAGTGTGCCCGCGGAACACCCGGCGGCGGAAGCCGCCGCCGCCGCGGAGAGCGCCGCCGCGTTCACAGCGGCGGCCATGGGTGTGGCCGAAAATAATCCGGATAAGGCCTCGCCGTCCGGGGGGCCCGCGGGGCCCGCGCCACCCCCGGTGACGCCGGCGGATGCGCCATCCATGTATACCTATGATCCCTGGGAGCGCCTCAACCGGTTTACCTATCGCTTCAATGCGCGATTCGATGAACGGGTGTTCCTGCCGGTATCTAACGTTTATCGCCGCGTTCCGGCGCCGATCCGCTCCGGCGTGCACAATTTCTTCGAAAACCTGTCGGAAGTGGACAGCGTGGTCAACCACACGCTGCAGTGGCGGCTCAAGCTCGGGTTGCGGGACGTCGGCCGCTTCGTGATCAACAGCACGATCGGCATCGGCGGACTGTTCGATGTCGCTGCGAAGCTCAAGCTTCCCGCCGCGCGTACCGGATTGAGCACCACGTTGGCCAAGTGGGGCATGCATCCCGGGCCCTATCTGGTGATACCCCTGCTCGGCCCGTCCACTCTGCGCGACGGCATTGGTTTCATCGGCGATTACGGCATCTTGTATGGCATCGATATCGGCCATCTGTATCGCGGCAACTTGTCATGGGGGCTCGGTACGCTCAACGCCATCGATCAGCGCTCGAATGTCAGTTTTCGCTACTACGCCACCGGCTCGCCCTTCGAGTACGAGAACATTCGATTTCTGTATGTGCGCAAGCGTCTGATAGAAGATCAGGGGGTGCGGCCGAAGGAAATCAGCAAGGGAGCGAAGTCGACCACGCAACAGGAAAACGACGTCGCGGCGCCGGCGGGGAAGTGATCTGCGGGCGGCCCCCGCAGTTACGCCACTCCGCGCTGCACCAAGAACTTTCCCAGGATCTTCGCAGTGTGACTCTTGCCCGGTTTGCGCGCGATGTCATCCGGCGCACCCTGCGCGACGATCCGCCCGCCGCCGTCGCCGCCCTCGGGACCCAGGTCGATGATCCAATCCGCCTCGGCCATGACGTCCAGATTGTGTTCGATGACGACTACGGTGTTGCCGGTGTCGACCAAGCGATGCAGTACGCGCACCAGCTTCTCGACATCGGCCATGTGCAGGCCGACGGTCGGTTCATCGAGCACATACAGGGTGTGTTGCCCTTCGCGGCGCGCGATGTCGATCCCCAGTTCATCGGTCCGCACCTTGGATAGTTCGGTGACCAGCTTGATTCGCTGGCTCTCTCCGCCGGAAAGGGTTGGACTGGGTTGGCCCAGGCTCAAGTAGCCCAGCCCCACGTCGGCGAGAAGGCTGACCGGGTGGAATACGCTGCGCTGGGCGGCAAAGAACTCCAGCGCCTCATCGACGCTCATGGCGAGAACCTCGCCAATGCTCTTGCCCTTGAACAAAATGGACAGAGTCTCCGGATTGAAGCGCTTGCCGCCGCAGACATCGCACAGGACTTGGACGTCCGGCAGGAAGCTCATCTCGATGCGCTGCATTCCCTGCCCTTCGCAGGCCTCGCAGCGGCCGCCGGCGGTATTGAATGAAAATCGGCTGGCCGAAAATCCGCGGATGCGTGCCTCGGTGGTGTCCGCATACAACCTGCGGATGGAATCCCAGAAGCCGATGTACGTTGCCGGGCAGGAGCGCGGAGTCTTGCCGATGGGGGTCTGATCCACCTCCAGCACCCGGCTGATTTTCTGCCAACCTGTAATGGCATCGCATCCTTGGGCGGTGGCGTGCGGCCGGCGAGTGAGTTGGCCGCGCGGCGGCCGCACCAACAGGCGCTTGAGATTACCCAGCAGCACGTCGCGCGCCAGCGAAGACTTGCCCGAGCCGGAGACGCCGGTGACTACGGTCAGCCGGCCGACCGGAATT
>JANXZQ010000206.1 GCA_025355445.1 Gammaproteobacteria bacterium | reverse complement strand
GAATCTCGTGCCCTGGGCGGTCATCGGCGCGTCGACGTTGGCCACCGTGGTGACCGGCTTTCTGAACACCGTTGCGCCGTCGCTGAGATCGATGAGATATAAATGCCCGTCTTTCGGCGCCTCGGCCAGCATCCGATGGCCCCTATTGCTCAGGAACAGCACCGGCGCAGTCGAGATATCCCAATCGTGGAAATCCCGCTTCACCAGTTGGAAATGCCGCTGGTACGCCCCTGTCTTGGCGTCGAGCACCACGATCGAGCCGGCCAGCAAATTATCGCCGGGGCGCGCGGCCTTGACGAAATCCGGAGCGGGATTGCCGCCTGGCACGTACAGCAATCCTTTGACCGGATCGAGCGAATAGGAAGTCCAAGTCGCGCCGCCGGTAATCGGCCCCGTTATCGGTCCCGTTATCGGTCCCGTTATCGGCGTGCCCTTGAGGTTCTTCCACGACGCCGCGGCATCGGCCGGCATTCCAGCGCCCTGCGCGCCTCGCGCCACGTCGTCCGGCGCCTTCGGCACCATGTAAAACTCCCACACGATACTTCCGGTCTTGGCGTCGAGGCCGTACATCCGACCCTTCACACCTTTGTAGTCCCCGCCGGCGATGCCGATGAACACCATGCCGTTCCACGCGATCGGCGCCGCCGGCACCGACTCGCCCTTCGCTGGGTCCGCAATGACCGTCGACCACAGCGGCTTGCCGTTTTTGGCGGTGTAGGCGATGACGCGGCCGTCGGCCGTGCCTCGAAATACCCTGCCGTCCAGCCACGCCAGCCCGCGATTGACCTTGAGAAAGCCGGAGGCAAACTCGGCGTGCGCACGCCAATTTTGTTTACAGGTGTTGGCGTCGATGGAGATCGTGTCGTGTTCGGTGGTCGCGAGCAGCGCGCCGTCGACCTCGAGCAAGCCGGTCTGAAACGATACCTGCTCGCCGGTATCGAAGCTGCAGAGTACCTTTAACCCCGCGGCATTCTTCGAATCTATGGCGTCGAGCGTGGCGTAGCGCTCGGAGGTGAGTGTGTTGTTGTAGCTGGGCCAATCCTTGAACGCCGCGAGAACGATCGCCGGACAAGCCACCAGGGCCGCCGCCGCGGCGAGAGTAACGAGTTTGCTATGCATGAGCTTTCCTGAGTTCCGCAGCCTGCAGTATTTCACCGCTGCTTTGCCGACGTCCAGCGCTGCCTCGACGGCAGTACTGTAGGCTTCCGCCTACAGACGCCGAGCGTTGTCCGCAAAAGGCAATCTCGAGCTGCTCGAGACATTCAAACAAGGCGACCACAAACCCTGACGATCGGGACACTCCCGGCGCCGCGACAACGGCTTCGGAAGTGTCCGCGGTCCGTTACTTGCCGCCGGCGTTCCTGGTCTTCTCTATGAAGGCGGCGACATTCGCATGCAGTGCTTTCAAATCCGGCTCATGCGCGTAAACCATGTGCCCGGAGGTGTAGAAATGCATCTCGATGTTGGCCTGCAGCGAGCTCTGTATGGGTAGCTGATGCAACTCGTACACCGCTGCAAAATACGGCGTGGCGAGATCGTAGTACCCGCCGTTTAGCTGCACCTTCAGGTTCGGATTCTGTTTCATTGCAACGGCGAGATCCGGCATGACGTTCACGGGACCGGCGACTTTGGTCGAAGAACCGGGCGGCTGGTGCAGCATGTCCCAGACCTTATCGACATCGAACATCTCAGCCTTATAGGTTTTGCGCTCACCGAATTTGAGTGTGGTGCGCACGTAATCGTTGAACGCGGACACGTAGGCTGAGGATATCGCGGCTGACTGCGGATCGTAGTCGGCCTCCTTGCTCATGGGATCGATGGTGGGGCCGGCGAATCGGGTGTCGAGGCGCCCTGTAGTGACGTCGCTTCCGAGAAGCGTTTTCTCGAATTCGCCGCCGTTGACGCGAAGATTGGCGCGCTCGATGTACTCGGCGGGCAACCCGGTGTAGCCATGCAGCTTGGCCGCAATCTCCGTCTTGCGTTCGGCGCTCAAGGTTGACCCCGCCGCCAGCGCCTGCAGGTAATCGGTCATCGCGAAATTCTCGACCTCTCTCAACAGCGGCTCGATCGCCGCGGGCTGATTCGGCAGCTTGTGGTGGTACCAGGCCGTGGCGGCATAGGTGGGCAGCACCAGTGCGTACGGCAGGTCGATGCCGGGATTGAACTGCGGCTGGTCGGCGCTCGTGTCGAAGTTCAATATCTGCGACAACAAAATGATGCCGTTCAAATCCAGCGACTTCTCACTCTGCAGAATATTGGCCAGGGCCGCGGAGCGCGTCGTGCCGTAACTCTCGCCGAACAGATATTTCGGCGAATTCCAGCGACGATGCCGCGACAGGAACTCGACGATGAAATTGGCGAAGGCATGCGCGTCCTCGTCGACGCCATAGAACGCCTTCTCCTTGTCCGCTCCGCGCAAGTGACCGAATCCCGTGCCGGGCGCATCGATGAAAACCAGATCGCTCACGTCGAGCAGGCTGTATTCGTTGTCGATCAGTCGATAGGGAGCCGCAGGGCTGTGCGAGTCGTCGGCCGTCACCACCCGCTTCGGCCCGAAAGCGCCCATGTGCAGCCATACCGTGGATGAACCCGGTCCGCCGTTGTAGAGAAAGGTGATGGGCCGGTGAGTGTCTTCCTTGTCGCCGCGGAAATAAGCCACGTAGGACATCCCCGCTTCGGGCGGCTGCGGCGGCGGCGGCTGGCTCTTGTCCTCGCGAATGGGCGGGGCGTCGTCATCCATGGGATCTTTCACATGCACGACCAGGATGCCGGCCTCGGATTGATAGCCGAGCGCACGGCCTGCGATGGTCACCGATCCTTGCACGGTCTTTGATTCATCGTGCAGGTATCGCGGCGACTCAGTGGGCTCCGGGACTACTGCTATTTTGGCCGCCGGGGCATCGCTCGGCGTTGAACGTTCGGCAGCCGCCGACACAGATGCCGCCAACATCGCACCCACCATGCACGAGCCGGCCCACAAGCGAAACTTCAACGTCATCATTGTTCTCCGCAACGGCAAAGCGTCATTGTATGCGTTCGGAGTTCCTCAATACTAGTAATCGAACTGGTACAGCAAGCCGACGCTGCTCCCCGGATCGTTCTCCGGCGTGGTGCCGATCACCGTCGCGGTGCCATTTCCCAACCGGGTCTGCAGCTTCAAGTGCTTGGTCAGATCCACGTCCGCTTCGAGTTGGCTGGTCCCCGTCGTGCTCTGCTTCGCCTCGACGTAGACGCGTTTGGAAATGTAGCGCCCCGCCTCGATGCTGGCCCCGGAGTTCTCCGGTCCCGCTGCGGTATTGCTCGTGCCTGCGCCGATGGTCAATCGATCCAGCCCCAAGCTCTTCTGCAATTTGACCAAGGGATTGAGCCCGCCGCTGCCGCCCACGCCGCTCAGCGTCGCGAGCGCCGCTCCGACCTGCGCCAGCTGCAACGCCGACAGCTGCGAACCGGACACGCCGAACAGCAGACGGGCCATGATTTCGTCCTGCGCCAGTCCCGAGCTGCTGCTGAATTCGAATTGCGGCGAGTCAGCGTAGCCGCTGATGACCAAGGTGACGGTCGCATCGGCGACGGTGGCCTCGGCTTTGAAATCCAACGTCGGATCGATCTTGTTCTTGAGGCCCGCGCCGTTGAACGTCACGCGGCTCTCGGTCGAGAAGTTGAGCTTGTTGCCGGACAGGGTGAAATTGCCGCGTTTTAAGTCGAATTCCCCGCTGACGAAGGGCGAGTCCGTGGTGCCGCCGATGTGCAGATCACCGTACATTTCTGCATCGATGCCGCGTCCCTGCACCAGTATTTCCTGCGGCGCCTGCACCGCGACGTCGAGCCCGATTACCAGCGGCTTGTCGGGAACCGGCGGCGCACTTTTGCCCCGCCTGCGCACGTCGAGCACTGCGACGTTCGACGGCAGCCCGTTCGGAATGCCGATGAGGGTACGGTTCAGATGCACTGTCCCCACGATGTCGAGCCGCTCGCGCGCGGTGCCGCTGACGCGCAAATCAGCATTCAGATTTGCGGTTACCAATTTGCTCACCAGCGGCTGTGCATTGAGCGCCGTGATCTTGAGATCCACCGGCATCCCTTTTTGCAATACGCCCACCTTGCCCGTCATCGACACCGTCCCCGGCGCGGCGGTGGCCGTGAAGCTCTGGATCTGCAGGGTTCCCGCACTACCGACGATGGCCGCATTGATATCTGTGAGTCCCAAGCCGCGCGCATAGTCGCGTACGCTGCCCTTGGCCAGATTCACGGATCCGTCAATCTGCGGCTCGGCAACACTGCCGGTCACCGTGGCATCGACCGCCAGTTCGCCCGCGGCGTGCTGGCCGCGAGCCTCGAGCAGCGGGTTGATCATACCGACATCGAGTTTGCCGTTGATTTTCAAAGCCAATGCTCCATCAGCGGACAGAGGCGCCTTACCCACGACGTTGAGCCGCGATGCGGTGCCGGCCACCAGATGCGCATCCAGGTCCGCGGTGTCGCCCCGCAATTGCGCGGTTGCCGTCACGTCGAGCGGCGGCAGGCCGAAGGCTGCGTCGTCGGCAGCCGTCAAGCCCTTCGCGTTGAGCCGCACCTCGCCGGTGGGCGATGCCAACGTGCCCTGCAGCTGCGCGTGTGCCTCGACGCTGCCCGATTCCATCAGACCGGGAATGAACGAATTGATCAGCGAGGCCCTCGCCTCCAGCAGCGACGCCTGCACGTCGAGAACCGGCGAGATTTCTCCCTTGAGTTCGAATACGGCGGTTTGCGCCACTATCTTCAGGATATCGATAGATACGCCGCTCGTCAGCGCAATCCGCGACGGCGACGCGAGATGCAGTTCCAATCCATGATAGTTGGCCGCCGCGGTTTCCACCGCAACCGAATGCGCGTCGAAGTCTACGGATCCGGCCGCGGACAAACTCGCGTTGGCGCCGCGCAATTTCGGCAGCTGCACATCGAGCTTGAACCCCATTGCATCTAGGTCGCCATCCGCGGCCAGCTGCACATTGCCCAGCAATTGGCCTGCCGCCACATCCCGGGCGTCCACGTGCAACTGTGCATGGGTACGCCCTTGATCGGGATGCAGCATGACGGTTCCCGCCAGGCTGCCCTGGACCACGCTGCCGAGCAGGTCCCGCAGATCGGCAAGCTGCGCAATACTGAGGCGCAACTGTCCGTGGGATTGCGCGGCGGCCGGCGCAATCGTCAGATCGCCGTCGACATGAGCACTTTTCCAATCGGCGCGCTTGACCAACGCGCGCACCGATCCGGCCTGGCCGCGTTCGATGGCAATGCCGATGTCAACCGGCGCTCCGTCGAAGGACCCTTGCACCAGCAACGTGCCGCTCGGCGCAGCGGGCAAGCCACGCAATTTGATCGCCGCCGAAACCGTGCCCTGGGGTGAATCCCGCAGCGCCAGGGTCGAAGCGATCTGTGCCTCGCCGGTCAGCGCATCTGTAGGCCCGTTCAATGAGCCCGAGGCCTGCAGTGTGCCGGCGAGCGCCGGCAGCAGCGTCTTCAGATCCGAGACATGCAGTTCCCATCGCGCCCGCAACGTCTGGGCGCCTTGTCTGGAGGCGTCTTGACTCTGCGGCGCGGCGGCCGGACGCGAGATATTGCCGCTCGCGGTCATGGATAGCGCACGGCCCGTGAGCTTCAAGCTCTCGACGGAGATGGCCTGATCGGTGAGCGCGGCCGACAATCGTAAGGTCGCACGATCCCCCACCGCGCTGGACCAGAATTCCTTGCCCACTCCCAGGGCAGCGCTTGCGTCCAGCACCAAAGCCGTCTTCTCGCGGTCAAGGCGCAGCTGCGCCTTGACCGCGGCACTGCCGCGGACGTTTTGGCCGCCGAGCGCCGCGAGCGGCGTCAGATTCGGCAGGCTGATCTCGAGCGATACCGTTCGCTGATCCGCACGCACTGGGGTTACCTCAGTAGTGGCGCGCAGGGAGAACAAGCGATGCGATGCCGTCAAGTCGAGCGGCCGCGTCGCATCCTGCAGCCGCATGGCCGCATCTATCCGCAGCGGCGAATCCTCCAGCAGCTGCGGCTTGAGGCCTGCGATTCGCAGACCGCCGATGACCCCTTGCAGCGCGGCCTTGCCCGAATCGGCCGTAACATCCGCAGTGAGAGTGCCGAGCGAGTTGCCTCCCGGCAGGCGTAATTGCTCGGCCTCTATGTGCGCAGCAGCGCGCGGCGCCTTGATGCTGCCGTGCCAGCGTCCATGCACGCTCGCTCGCTGCCAGGCCACGTCCGGCCGCGGCGCCAGGGCGGGCGAATCGAACGCAAATTCGAGATCCGCCGACAGGTCCGTGAAGTTCACGCTGCCCTGCGCGCGCCCGCGGACGGCTCCGGCATCGATGGACAGCTCCAGCCGTTCCGCCGCTCGCAGGCCGCTCAGATTCACCGTCGCGGCCAATGCGCCCAAACCCGGAAGCTGTAGCAGATTCTCGAGCGGTCCGCCCGCAGGTTCGTGCAAATTCAATGCAAGATTCATGCGTTTCGGATCGAAGCGCAAATGCAGCTCGTACTGCCCATCGCCGTCGATGCGGTGCGCGGTGGCGTCGAAGGCCATATCTTCGACCGAGCGCAAGTGCGCATTGCCCATCAGCACCAGCGACGCGGAAGCGCCGGCGAGCGCCGGACCCAACGTCACCAGGTTCACCTTCAAATCCGCGACGTCGATGCGGGGTATGGATGGCGGCCCGCTGCTGCGCGACAGGGTCGATGATTCCGGAAGGCGCTGCATATCGACGCTGGCCGCGCGCAGTTTTTCGACTTGCACTCGTCGCGCCAGCAATGCCAGCGGCGACCAGCTCACTGTGATTCTATCGGCGGTCAGCCACACGCCGCGATCGTCTGTCAGTTCCAAGTGCGCGAGCGTCATTTGCTGCGGAAACGAACCCGCGAGTCCCGACAAAGCGACGTGGCCGGACGTCAGCCGCCGTGTCAGCCTTTCGATCATGGCGCGGCCGGAGTCGGTATTGCCGGCAATGTACACAGATACGCCCAGCAGCAGGAACAGCAGCGCAAGGCCGCCTACAATCCAAACGGATATTTTCCACACGCGGCGCACTAGAAGGATTGCCCCAGGCCGATATAGAACTCGAATTTGTCTTGCACGGAGTCCATCCGTTTGGTCGGTACCGCGATGTCGAAGCGGATGGGCCCGATGGGGGTGTAGTAGCGGATACCGGCGCCTACGCCGATACTGAACTGGTCAGGCACCGCTCTCAGGCTGCCGCTCACCTGCCCGGCATCCACGAAGAAGGCAGCGCCTAAATTGGCGCCGAAGCGCTGGCGCAATTCGACGCTGGCCGCCGTGATCGCCGTGCCGCCGATGGGTAACCCGGCGGCTGGATCACCGACCTGGAATTTCGGGCCCACCGACTGATACTGATAGCCGCGAATGGTGCCGCTGCCGCCGCCGTAGAAACGTTGGTCCGGAGGCAAACTCAGTTCCCCCGCTCCCGCGGCAATCCCGGCCAGCGCACGGGCCGCGAGTACGGTACGGCCGGGTTCGATGGGCAGCAAATGGTTCAAGTCGAAATAGGTGGCGGCATTGATCCGGCTGATGAGGAACCTCGAGTTGGGATGGCCGAGCGCCAGCGTCGGTGTCAGGCTTACCGAGGCGCGAATGCCATGGCGGGGGTCTTCGAGCGGCGATGCCAGATTGGTCGAGTCGTAGGTTACGGTCAGCGGCAACGCGAACAATGTATAGAAGTGTGTCTGGGCATTCTGAATGATTTGCTCGTCCGTCGTTGCGCCGCCGATGCTCACCGTCCAGATGCTGGACAGCTTGCGCGCCAAGGTCACGCTGCTCGTGCGCGCCGTCTGATCGTAGGCCTGCAGCGACTGCTTCAGCGCGCTGACCGCGAATTGCAATGATTGATCGCGGTGACCGAAGTCCGGCATGAGGTAGGTGGCGGTGGCGTCATAACCTACGCCCGTGGTATCGCTGCCGCCGAGATTCAAAACAGACGCGGAGATCGAGAATAGCTGGGCCCCGCCGAACACGTTGCGGTCCGTCCATTTGACCGTGCCGCTGCCGCCCAGGTCGCTGGAATACGCCGCGCCGGTGGAAAAAGTGTGGCGCAGCCGCTCGCGCACTTTAAAGGTGATCGGCACGCCTCCGGACTCATCGACCGCGGTGCCTATACCCAAGCTCACCTGGCTGAATACCCCCAGCGCGAGCAAATCGCGACGCGCGCGCTCTACCGCCGAGGAGCTGTACGGCTGCCCGGTGTGCAACAGCAGCCGGTCTCGCAGCAGCGATTCACGCACACGCTTCAAGCCGTCGATGTGCACCTCGCCGATGTTGACCTTAGGTCCCATCACCGCGTGAAAACGCAGGTCGAGCACCGGGGAGTCTGCCGATTCGTAGGCGACAGGGGGATCTACCGCCGCGAAGGCGTAACCTTTCTCCTGCAGCGCCGTCAACATCCGGGCGCCTCCCTCGAGCACCGCCGAGGCGACAGCAGGCTGACCGGTCTTGAGACCCAAAGCCCCCAGGATGGCTTCGGGCAAATCAGCGTCAACGTCAATCCGGCCCAAGTGATACAAAGGTCCCAACGCGATACTAATTTGGACCTGCGCGTCTTTGCCCGCCGGCAATGCGGTCAACGCCTCGCCCAGGCCCGGATTGGTGACATTGAGGCCGTTGATCTTGATCGCGGCGCTGCCTTGATAGTAACCATAACTCTCGAACGCGGTCTTGAGCCGATCCACGTCGCTGCGCGCACGCGCGATCAATCCAAACGGACTCACCGGCGCCGTTCCCCGCAGCGACTGCAGATCGGAAGTGGCCTGGAGCGTCGCGTCCATGTCGCTGTTGCCGACCGATGCAATCTCGACTCGGTAAGTCAGAGGGTCGGCCGCGCGAGCGAAAGAACATAGCGCCGTAACGGACCCCGTTACGGCAATCACCAGCGCGAATACGGTTTGATTCATCCGGTAGCAAGAATAACCGATGTGAGCCGGCGATTTTTGTCGGTTGACGCCTACAATGTGCATCACCGTTGCACGGATATCCGTCGCTTGGTCCGCGCAATAGGCTGATCGCGGCATTTTCTCCAACGCAGTTCGGCATGGGAAACTCAAAATCTGAGTTCGATACTTCTGACGTGGCAACATCCGGCGAAACCAAGCTTCGAGGCACTGCGCTGGACGGCTCGGAACAGCCACGCGCGGTGGACCACACGGGGTACAAGAAGGCCCACAATCCGGACACCGTCCTGCGTGTCGACAACGAAAAGGACAACCTGTATACGGACGGGCTGGAAGTGGACGACGACACGCCGACGGCCGCAGCAAAGATAACGCCCGCTGAAGCAGACTCGCACGCGGTTAGCCGACCGCGCTAGCAGCCTTGTTCCAGCTGCTGGGCGCCAAGTTTAACGGTCTGCTCGCCCAGTTGATGAGCCGCCGTTAAAGCGCTATGGTTTCTCATGAGCCGCCGTCAGCGAACCTTTGCAGCGGCAGTGTTGACCACGGTCATCGCTGCGTTAACGAACGTCGGCACTCGAGCTTCTGGGCAGGATATTTATCCCGCCGCGGCTGTCGCCAACAAGGACTTGAGTGCGGCCCTTGCCACGGCGCGCTCGGCACACAAACGGCTCATCCTCGACTTCGGCGGTAATTGGTGCGCGGATTGCCACGTCCTCGACTATTACTTTCACGACTCCGTGAATGCGCCGCTTTTGGATGCGAATTTCATCCTGGTGCATATCAACATCGGCAGACTCAACGAAAACCTGGATATTGCGGATCGCTACCATATTCCCTTGAATAAGGGCGTGCCCGCGCTTGCCATCCTAGGCGAGGACGGCGAACTGCTTTTCAGCCAGCGAACCGGCCAATTCGAAGCGATGCGCACCATGCAATCCTCTGCGGTGACTGATTTCCTCGTGCACTGGCGCGGTAGACGCTAAGCTGCTGCCTTGACAATTGTTGCCGCGGCAACTATATTGATGGCAGGCGAGCTTACATGAGCAACACCCACGAGTTGAAATCCACGGACCTGAACGGCAGCTTGGCACCGCTATTGAGCCAGGTGCGTATGGCAATGCTGAGCGGCGTGGATGAGGAGTTTCTTCGCGACACTGAAGTCGCCTCGCTTGAGGTCACGGCCGCTCAGTTCGTGATCATTGCGAACGTGCTCAAGGGTCATGCGAATTCGGCCTGTGAATTGTGTAAGTACATGGACTACGATCGTGGCGCGATGAGCCGCATGATTGATCGGCTGGAATCGAAGGGTCTCATCCGGCGCGTACCGTTGGCGCATACACGCCGCAGTATGGCGTTGGAGGTGACCGATGCGGGCAAGACGGCGTTCCCGAAGATGCAAGCCTGTCTCGCCAAGGTAATCAACCGCTTGCTGAAGGGCGTGACCAAGGC
>JANXZQ010000177.1 GCA_025355445.1 Gammaproteobacteria bacterium | reverse complement strand
AACACTCAAATCCTGACGACAACGATTAAGCTCGGCTGCTCTATCATAGGGTACCCCCTATATAATCTATCTGTCATGTCCCACACCATCCGCGAAAAGCAGAAGCTACTTTCCCGCGTGCGGCGCATCCGCGGCCAGGTCGAAGCCATCGAGCGAGCGTTGGAGGACGAAGCAGGCTGCGAGAAGGTGCTGCACCTGATCGCCGGGATACGGGGCGCCACCGCTGGCCTGATGGCGGAGGTCGTTGAGGACCACATCCGCACGCACTTGGTCGATGCGGCGCGCAAGCCGGGCGCGGCGGGCGGCGACGCCGTGGACCAACTCGTCGAAGTCATGCACAGCTACCTCAAGTGAATCCCATGAGCATCAGCGAAAGCAGAAGCGCAGAAGCCTTCCACCAGCACAGCCACGTCTTCCTTGCTGCCGATCACGCACGCAGCGAGGGCAAGACTTGGGCCGTCATCATTTTGTGTGGCGCAATGATGGCAGCAGAGATCGTCGGTGGCCTGGTGTTCGGGTCTATCGCTCTGGTTGCGGACGGCCTGCATATGAGTACGCACGCAGGAGCGCTGCTGCTGGCGGCGCTGGCCTACAGTTACGCGCGCAAGCATGCCGAGGATCTGCGGTTCAGCTTCGGCACTGGCAAGCTCGGAGACTTAGCCGGATTCATCAGCGCTATCGTGCTGGCGATGATCGCCTTGTTGATCGGCTACGAGTCGGTGACGCGTCTGCTACAACCGGTGTCGATCCATTTCGCCGAGGCCATCCCCATCGCCTGTCTGGGCCTGGGCGTGAACATCGCCAGCGCCTGGCTGCTGGCTTCCGGCGGCGGACACGAGCATCACCACGGTCATGGGCATAGCGACGGCCACGAGTATGACAAGGACGAGCTGCGCCGCATCGCGGTGGCGGGTGGCAGCCTACTACTGGAGGTTTACGAGGACGGCGTGCCACCGCGCTTTCGCCTTCGCGCGGAGGGCGTCACCTTGTCCGGTATCAGCATCGAGACGGTGCGACCGGATGGCGCTCGCCAGATCTTCACCCTGGCCGATCGTGGCGGGTTCTGGGAATCCCTGGACGAAATTCCCGAACCGCATGCGTTCACCGCCCATGTCCGCACCGACAGCGGCGGCGATTATTCGGTGGTGTTCGAGGAGCACGAGCATGGCCATGCCGGCGTCAGCCGAGACAACAACATGCGTGCCGCCGTCATCCACGTAGTAGCCGACGCGGCGGTGTCGGTGCTGGTGATCGTCGGGCTGCTGCTGGCACGCGCGTTCGGCTGGTTGTGGATGGACCCGCTGGCCGGCATCATCGGCGCCTGCGTCATCGCCAGCTGGTCCTACGGCCTAATCCGCGACACCGGGGCAGTTCTGCTCGACATGAATCCCGACCGGCAATTGGCAGAGAAGCTGCGGCAAGGCATCGAGCAGGACGGCGACCGCTTGGCTGACATGCACCTGTGGCGGGTCGGTCCGGGACATCTGGCGGCGATCATCGCCGTAGCTACCTCCCAGGCGCGGCACCCTGATTACTATCGCTCACGTCTGGCGCACATCAAGATCCTGTCGCATGTGACGGTCGAGGTGTTGCCCAATGCTAGGTAACCACTAACACTTGCTTAAAGAAATTCCATGGAATCATTCCTCGTTTCGACCGGCGTGGTAGGTCTCGCAGAGATTGGTGACAAAACCCAGCTTCTATCCGTTGTTCTCGCAGCACGGTACCGGAAGCCAATTCCAATTGTGTTCGGAGTTTTAGCTGCGACGCTGATCAATCATGGATTCTCAGGCGCGCTAGGCGCATGGCTGGCTAGCGTTATCAATCCCACGGCGATGAATTGGGCTGTCGTTGCCTCGTTCGCGCTCATGGCTGTATGGATTCTTATTCCAAACAAGCTCGACGAGGCGGACGTCGCCTTGACTAAGAACAACTTGGGTGTATTCAGCACCACCCTGGTGACATTCTTTCTTGCTGAGATGGGCGACAAAACGCAAATAGTGACCGTTGCCCTTGCCGCCCGTTTCCATGAATTTTTTGGTGTCGTTGCGGGCACAACACTGGGGATGATGCTTGCCAACGTTCCGG
>JANXZQ010000165.1 GCA_025355445.1 Gammaproteobacteria bacterium | reverse complement strand
CGGAATCAGCACCAACAACAGCAGTAGCAATCCCAGGCACAGCAGCACCAGGCTGTACTTGTCCCACATTTCGGTCGGCACCCGCGTGACCACCCAGGCGAACAGCAGTCCGGCGAATCCAAACACGAACTGGCGCTCGAGAAAGTAGAACGGATTGCCGAGATCGCGCGCGGCGATGGCCATGGAAGCGGAAGTGACCATGATCAAGCCGATCAGCAGCAGGCTGGCGACCAAACCCAAGGTAGTGTAGTCCCATGCGAACGGCATGCGCTCCCGCGCCCGCACTCCATAGGACATGGTGGCGGTGTTCATGTGGACGCACCCCGCGTGGAGACGCCCGACGTGGAGACGCCCGACGTGGAGATGCCCGGGAGACTGCGGACCGCGGCGGCGAACACATCGCCGCGCTGTCCATAGTCGCGAAACATATCGAGGCTGGCGCAGGCCGGCGACAGCAGCACGGTGTCGCCGGCGCGGGCGGCGCGCGCCGCTGCCATGACGGCCTCTTGCATCGATCCGGCCCGCTCGAGGCCGCAGACCCCCGCGAGCACCGCCGCCAGCAGCGGCACATCCTGGCCGATCAACACCGCATGGCGCACCTTGCCGCGAAAAGCTGCCGCCAGCGGTGTGAAGTCCTGACCCTTGCCCTGTCCGCCGGCAATCATCACCAGGGGTCCCGGCATGCCGCTCACCGCGGCAAGGGTCGCGCCCACATTGGTTCCCTTGGAGTCATCGATGAAACGCACGCCCGCCACATCCGCTACCCATTCGGAGCGATGCGGCAGACCGGGGAACGACTCGAGGGCTTCGATCATGCTGGCTCTAGGCAGGCCGACCGCGTCGCCCAATGCCAAAGCGGCGAGCGCATTGGCCGCATTGTGCAAACCGCTGATCTTCATGCGCGCCACGTCCAGCAATTCCTCGCCGCCACGCGCGAGCAAGGTCCGCTGTCCGATCCGCAATAGCGAATAGTCCGCAGCCCCAGCGACGGAAAACGTCACCACGCGTGCCGCGGGACTGCGCGCCGTCACCGCGCCGCGCATGGCCGTGACCAGCGGGTCATCGACATTCAACACGACGGTCGCGGCTCTGGCGAAAATCCGCGACTTGGCGAGCGCATACGCCGCCACCGACGGATAACGATCCAAGTGATCGGCCGAGACGTTGAGAACCGCGGCGGCCTGCAACTGCAACGACGACGTGGTCTCCAGTTGAAAGCTCGACAGTTCCAGGACGTACAGGTCGGGAACCGGCTGCTCCAGCAGGTCGAGCGCCGGGACGCCTAAGTTGCCCCCGGCGAGCACGCGGCGCCCGGCGGCGGCGGCCATGCGCGCCACCAGCGTCGTCACGGTGCTCTTACCGTTGGTGCCGGTGATGCCGACCACCGGCGCGCGCACGTGGCGCGCGAACAGCTCGATATCGCCCACCACTTCGATGCCGCGCTCGCGCGCCGCGCGGGCGATGGGCTCCTCCAGCGACACCCCGGGGGACATCAGCACCTGGGTTGCGTCCTCGAGCAGCGATAAATCAAAGCCCCCCAAGCGCAGATCGAGCGAGCTCGCCAGAGCGCCTAAGTCATCGAGCCCCGGCGGCATGCGCCGCGAGTCGGTGGCGCTCACCGGGATGCCGCGCTTCGAGAGATAGCGCAGGCAGGAAGCGCCCGTCTTGCCGAGACCGACCACGACGCTGTGCATCAGCGCAGCTTCAAGGTCGCAAGACCCGTCAACACCAGCACGAAGCTGATGATCCAAAAACGCACGATTACCTTCGGCTCCGCCCACCCCTTGAGTTCAAAATGATGATGTATCGGCGCCATGCGAAAGATGCGCTTGCCAGTGAGCTTGAATGAGGCCACCTGCAAAATCACCGACGCGGTCTCGAGCACGAATACGCCCGCCATGACGAACAGCACGATTTCCTGGCGCACGATGACCGCGAGGGTGCCTAGTGAGGCGCCGATGGCAAGCGCGCCCACGTCGCCCATGAACACCTGCGCCGGATAGGAGTTGAACCACAGGAATCCCAGGCCCGCTCCCACCAGCGTGGCGCTGAAGATGAGCGTCTCACCGACGCCGGGGATGTAGGGAATTTGCAAGTAGGTCGCGAACTTGATGTTGCCCGTGACATAGGCAAACACACCGAGCGCCGCGGCCACCATGACGGCCGGCATGATGGCGAGGCCGTCGAGGCCGTCGGTCAGATTCACCGCGTTGCTGGTGCCGACGATGACGAAGTAGGACAGTGCGACGAAGGCGGCGGTGGACATGGGCACGGCCACGGTCTTGAAGAAGGGCACGTACAGCGAGGTCTCGGCCGGGGAAAGCCGCAGGTGATGCAGCGTCATGATGGTCGCCAATCCGACGACGGATTGGGCCAGATACTTGTAGCGCGCCGCCAGGCCCTTGGAATTGCCCACCACCAGCTTCAAATAATCGTCGTAGAACCCGATCAGGCCGAAGCCCAAGGTGGTGGCCAACAGTATCCACACGAAGCGGCTCGATAGGTCGGCCCACAGAACGGTGCCGAGGACCATGGCCACCAGGATGAGACCGCCGCCCATGGTGGGCGTGCCCGATTTTTGCAGATGCGATTTCGGACCGTCGGTGCGCACCTGTTGTCCGATCTGGTAGCGGGCAAGCAGCGCGATCATCACTGGGCCGATGCACAGCGCCAGCGCCAGCGCGGTGACCGCCGCGAGAATTCCGCGCAGCGTCAGGTACTGAAATACATGAAAGCCGCTGTAGAACCGGGCCAGGTATTCGGTAAGAGATAACAGCATGCGCTAGCTTGCCCCGCCGGTGAGAGCCTGCACCACCCGCTCCAGCCGGTTGACGCGGGAACCTTTGATCAGCACGGTGATGCCCGGGGCGATTTCCGCTTTCAAGCGGCGGGTCAGCGAATCAGCATCCGCGAACCATTCGGCGCCCGCACCGAAGGTCTCGACCGCCCGCGAACTCTGCGGACCCAGCGCGAACAAGCGCTTGATGCCGCAATCACGCGCGTAAGCACCCATGTGTGCGTGACTGTTTTCGGCGAACTCGCCGAGCTCGGCCATGTCGCCGAGCACCAGCCAGGTCGGGCCCGGCAGCGCGCGCAGCACTTCGAGTCCGGCGCGCACCGAGCTAGGGTTGGCATTGTACGAATCATCGATGACCCAGCTATCGCGCGTCCCGGCCTTGAGCTGCAGCCGGCCGGCGACGGCGCGAAAATCGCCCAAGCCCGCGGCGATTTCCTCCAAGGACGCGCCAGCCGCCGCGGCTGCGGCCGCGGCCGCCAGCGCATTGCCGATGTTGTGTGCGCCGCCCGCCTTGAGCGTGATCGGGCGAACCCCGAGCGGACAGTGCAGCGTGAAGCGCGTGGCGAACTCGCCGCGCTCGATGGACAACTGCGTATCCTTCGCCATGAAATCCGCATCGGCATGTATGCCGAAAGTGACGATGCGGCGCGCGGTGGCAATGCCGCGCCAGTAGCCGGCGTAGGCATCATCCGCGTTGATGATGGCGGTGGCGCCGGACTCGAGGCTGGACACCGCCTCGCCCTCGCCTTGCGCGACGCCGTCCAAGTTGCCGAAGCCTTCGAGATGTTCAGCGCCGGCATTGGTGATCAGTCCCACGGTGGGACCCGCCAGGCGCATGAGCTCGGCCACATCGCCGATGCGGTTCGCACCCATTTCGACGACGGCGCTGCGATGCGAGGCTTCGAGGCGCATCAAGGTCAAGGGCACGCCGATATGATTATTGAGGTTGCCGTGCGTCGCCATGCACACGCCCATGCGGGCCAAGATGGCGGCGGTCATTTCTTTCGCCGTGGTCTTGCCGTTGCTGCCGGCGACGGCCACGATGGGAATCGAAAATTCCGCACGCCAGGCCTGGCCCAGCGTTTGCAGCGCACCGAGGGTGTCCGTCACCACCACCTGCGGCAGCGCATCGTTCACCGCACGATCGACGATGGCGCCGATGGCGCCGCGCGCCGCCGCCGCCGCGACGAAATCGCGGCCGTCGAAGTTAGGCCCGCGCAACGCGACGAACAGCGTCCCGGGCTTGAGCGTGCGGCTGTCCGTCGCCACTGCGCCGTAGCGGTGATCCGCGCCGACCAAGCGGCCGCCGGCTACCCGCGCGGCGTCGCTCAAGGTGCGGCTCATTGATTGCACCGCGGCGTTCAAGCGGCAACCCCGAGATAGCGTTGCGCTTCGAGCCTATCGCTGAAGCTGCGGCGCGTCGCGCCGTATATCTGATAGTCCTCGTGCCCCTTGCCGGCAATCAGCACCACATCTCCTGCCGCGGCTTCCCTGAGCGCCGTCCCGATGGCCTCGCCGCGATCGTGGATAACCCGCGCGCTGCGACGCATCCCACTGACGATTGCCCGGGTGATGGCCTGCGGATTCTCGGAGCGCGGATTGTCGTCGGTCACGATGATCTGGTCGGCCAATGCATCGGCAATGCCGCCCATGATGGCGCGCTTGCCGGGATCGCGGTCGCCGCCGCAACCGAAAACGCACCACAATGCGCCCTTGCAATGTTCGCGCAGCGCCGCCAGCGCCTTGGCGAGCGCATCGGGAGTGTGCGCGTAATCGACGACTGCCATGGGCTTGCCGCACGCCGCAGCCTCGACGATCTCCATGCGTCCCGGCGGCGCAATACATTCGGCCAGCGCTTTCGCCGCAGCGCTGAGCGACGCCCCCAAGGACAGCAGGCAGGCGATGACCACCAGAGAATTTTCGGCATTGAAGCGGCCCAGCAGACGGGTTGCCACCTGTGCCTGGCCGAAACTGCCGTCGACATGCATGGCAATGCCGTGCACATCCAGAGTGACCTCGGCTGCGTGCAGGGTGTGTTCGGCCAGCCACCCCGATTCGCCGGCGCCGATCCAAATGGCGGTGAGCGGCGCGCGTCCGGCCAGCGTGCGCGCCAGTTCGCGGCCGAAGACATCGCCGATGTTGACGATGATGTGCCGCAAGTCGGGCGCATCGAACAGCCGCGCCTTCGCCGCGCCGTAGGCGGCCATGGTCTCGTGGTAATCGAGATGATCGCGGCTCAGATTGGTGAACGCGGCCGAATGGAAACGCACCCCGGCCACGCGGTCCTGATCCAGTGCCTGCGAGGAAACTTCCATCGCCACTTCGCGCACTCCCGCGGCGCGCAGCTGCGCGAGTTGGCGATGCACCGTCACCGCGTCGGGGGTGGTGAGCGTGGGCGCCGCCAGCGCGGCCGTGCGGCCCCAGCCGATGGTGCCCATGTAGGCCGCTTGCGACCCCAGTTTTTCCAAGCACTGCGCCAGCAAATAGGCGCAGGTGGTCTTGCCATTGGTTCCGGTGATTGCGGTGATGCGCAGCTGCGAGGACGGCCAGTTGAAAAAACGGTCGGCAATGCGTCCCACCAGACCCGCAAGTCCCGGTACCGCGGCGGCGAACACCGTCGACGGCAGCTTCGGCAACGAAATGTCCGCGCTGGGCTCGTACAGCACCACCGCCGCGCCAAGTTTGGCCGCTTGTGCGGCAAACTTCAGTCCATGCACGGTACGGCCCGGCAACGCAAAGAACAGGCTGCCGCGGCGCGCTTCGCGGCTGTCGAGGGTGAGGTCCGCCACACGCGATTCGTTGGCGGGCACGACCGCGATCCCATCCAACAGCCACATGAGTGAGGTGCTCATGGGTTGTCGTTCGCCTGCACCAAGGTCGCGGCAGGCACGTTCTGCAAGTCATCGGGGGCGATGTCCAGCAGGCGAAGCGCGCCCGACATCACGCTCGCGAATACCGGCGCAGCCACCGAGCCGCCCTGGGCCAGGGTGCCGCCCTCTTGCACATCCCGGCTCGGCTCGTCGATCACCACTACCGTGGCCAGTTTCGGGTGCGACGCCGGCACCAAGCCGGCAAATACCGCCATGATCTTGTCGGTGGAATAGCCGCCCGCAATCGATTTAAACGCTGTGCCGGTCTTGCCGGAGACGCGATAGCCGATCAGCGAGGCGCGTGTCGCAGTGCCGCCCTTCTCGACCACATGCTCCATCATCGCTATCAGGGACGTGCACACCTTCGCGTCGAGTACGCGCTCTCCCGGCACGGGGCCGGTGATGCGCTCGAAGGAAATGGGCCGTTTCAAGCCGCCCGCGCCGATGGTCGCGTAGGCGCGCGCCAGCTGCAACGGCGTGACCGATAGCGCGTAACCGTGCGACATGGTCGCGATGCCGATCGGGCGCCAATGGGAATAGTGCGTCAGCATGCCCGCCGACTCGCCGGGATAGCCGCTGCCGGTCACCTGGCCCAGTCCTAATGCCGTCAGCGTGTTCCAGATTTGCTCCGGTTGCAGCGACAGCGCCACTTTCGCGATGCCGACATTGCTGGACTTCGCGAGGATGGTCGCCAGATCGATGACGCCGAAGTTGTGCTCGTCCTCCTCCATCTTGTTGCCGACCTTCAAGAAACCCGGCGATGTGTCCACCACGCTGTCCTCGTGGTACTGGCCGGAGGCGAGCGCCGCGGCCACGATGAAGGGCTTGACGCTGGAGCCGGGCTCGAAGATGTCGGTGGCGGCACGATTGCGGTACAGCCCCGCTTTGAGCTGCTCACGGTCGTTCGGGTTATATGAAGGCTGGTTCACCATGGCCAGCACTTCGCCGGTATCGACGTCGATGACGATGGCGGAGCCGGCGCGCGCGCGGTATTCCTGCATCGCCGCCTTCAATTCGCGGTACGCGAGATACTGAATGCGCAGATCGATGCTGGTCACCAGGTCACGGCCCGGCCGCGGCGCACGGATGCTCTCGACGTTCTCGACGTAGCGTCCCTGCATGTCCTGAATCACCCGCTTCGCGCCGTCCTCGCCGTTCAGCAATTGATCGAAGCCGAGTTCCAGCCCCTCCTGGCCCTTGTCATCGATGGTGGTGAAGCCGACCACGTGCCCGGAGACTTCGCCGGC
>JANXZQ010000146.1 GCA_025355445.1 Gammaproteobacteria bacterium | reverse complement strand
CGGTTCTTATCGACGCGCCGGTTCAGGCCCGTCAGAATCTTGCCCGGGCCGCACTCCACGATCTGGGTTGCACCGGATGTGATCATGGTGCGTACCGTCGCCACCCAGTACACCGGGGTATACAGCTGCTTGACCAGACCGGCACGAATGCCGGCCGCCGTGCTATGCGTCCGAATGTCTACGCCGTACACGGCGACTCCGACAGGCGGCGTGAAAACCGTATTCTCGAGCCGCGCGCGCAGCTGTTCCGCGGCGGGCTGCATCAGCGAGCTATGCGCAGGCACGCTGATGGGCAGCGCGATGGCGCGGCGCGCGCCCTTGGCGGTCGCGATCTCGATGGCGCGCGCTACGGCGGCGGCGTGACCCGCGATCACCACCTGGCCGGGTGCATTGAGATTGACCGCTTCCACCACCTCGTTCTGCGACGCCTCCCGGCACGCCTCATCGATATCGATGTCCTCGAGCCCGAGGACGGCCGCCATGGCGCCCTGACCCGGCGGGACAGCGGCCTGCATCAATTCGCCGCGATACTTGACCAAATCGACTGCGCTTCGAAAATTCAAGGCGCCGGCCGCCACCAACGCCGTAAATTCGCCGAGGCTGTGACCCGCCATCATCGAAGGCTCTGCACCGCCGCGCTCGCGCCACAGACGATAGGTCGCCACTCCCGCGGTCAGCATCGCCGGCTGCGTGCGTTCGGTCGAGTTGAGCGATTTGGCCGGCCCTTCCTGGCATAACTGCCAAAGATCGTAGCCCAGCACTGCCGAAGCTTCGGCGAAGGTCGCGCCGATCACAGGCGAGACTTTCGCCAGCGCGCGCATCATGCCGACGGACTGTGATCCTTGGCCGGGGAATACAAATGCAAGCGACATGAACTTTAAGGGCCTTCAGGTACGGGAGCGGTGGCGGATTATAGCGACCCGCAGCGACAGCACAGCCCCCAAGATAAATCCGCTCAACGCGCCATACAGATGCGCATCGACCACGACTAAGGGAGCCGTCGATCCGCCCCATTGCTCCCAGCACAGCTTGACGCTCAAGCCGACAATCAAGATCCAGCGATCCCAGGCACGCGTCGCGAGGTGTTTCACGGCTCCCGCAGCCAGCACCGAATGCAGGACCCCCGACGCTCCGACGTACCAGCTCACGCGCGGACTCAGCCACCACAGCCCCGAGCTGATCGCCAAGGCTCCGGCCAACACGATGGCGCACCATTCTACAGGGTCGTAGTCCTGCGCAAACAGTGACCACATGAGCACCAGTCCCAGCTCGTTGAGAAGGAGGTGGTGAGCGTCCAGGTGAACGATGTGGGCTGTGAGCAACCGCCACCATCCACCGGCTGAAATGGCGCTGCGATCATAGCGCAGGAGTTGCCCCACACTGTCGCCAAGACCCAACACCGCATCCAACACGAGTAAAATAATCAGCAACCAAATCCACCGGCCGCGATCCCACTGTAGTGCGGCGGCGATCGGAGACAGGCGGTTTGCGGCGTCACGAGGCATCGATGTCCCTTATTTTGGTATCATTCACTGAATCTTCGAGGTCATTATGCGCAATCGCCAACGCGGTTTTACCCTTATCGAGATCATGGTCGTCGTGGTCATTCTCTCAGTGCTGGGCGCGCTCGTGGTGCCTCAAATCATCGATAAGGTCGATGTCGCCAAGGTAAAGCGAGCGCAAAGCGATATCCGAGCGATTCAGACCGCCTTGGACTTATACCGGCTCGATAACTTCAAATACCCGACCACCGAGCAGGGGCTGCAGGCCCTGGTCAAGCAGCCGGTCGACCCCACCATCACCAACTACAATACAAACGGCTATTTGAAGTCGCTGCCCAAAGATCCCTGGGGCAATGTGTATCAATACGCCAATCCGGGCAGCGACGGCCGCGAGTACGAGATCACGACCTTCGGCCGCGACGGCAAGCAGGGCGGCGAGGGTTACGACTCGGATATCAGCACCGCGACTCTCGATCAAAAATAGGCGTGCCGCGAGGCAATGCCGCAGCATGCGCAAGGGCTTCACCCTAGTCGAAATTCTGGTGGTGGTCGTCATCATCGCCATCATGGTGTCTCTCGCCGTGCTGTCGATCGGCGTCACCGGACGCGATGGGCAGTTGGACGAAGAGAGCCGGCGCATCGAGGGGCTGGTCGGCTTGCTGCATGAACGCGCGTTGCTGGAGGGCCGTGATTTCGGGTTGCGAATCGAGCCCGGCGCCTATGAATTCGTCGTCTACGAGCCGCGGCGCGATCGTTGGCTCGCGCTCGACCAGGAACACGAGTTTCGCCATCGCGAGCTTCCCAAGGGCGTGACCTTCCAGCTCGAACTCGATTCCCAGGTCGTCGTCATCAAAGCCATCGACCGAAATCTGTCCACCGATGCAGCGCCGCCCGGGCCGCAGGTGGCCATCGCCGCGAGCGGCGAAGGTACGCCATTTCGCCTCACGCTGCAGCGTGAAGGAACTTCCGCGAAGGCCTCCGTGGAGGGCGACGCACTCGGCAAGATCAGCCGTGTCGGCTCGGACCATGCCGGTTCCAATCCAGCGGCAAAGCGCACTTGAATCGACTGCCCTTGCACGGTCCTCGACCCCCCATGCACGCTACTCGATGGCCCATGGGCGGGCGCGCCCGCGGCACCGGCTTCACCCTGGTCGAAGTCCTGGTTGCCTTGATAATCGTCACCATCGGCCTGGCTGCTCTCATGATCACCGTCAGCAGCACCGCGCGCACCAGCAGCACTTTGCGCGAAAAGACACTGGCTCAATGGATGGCGCTCAATCGCCTCACCGAGGTGCGCTTGAACCTCGCCAAGTTTGGGCAGAACACCGACACCGGCGAACTCAGCTTTGCCAATCGGACCTGGCACTACGACACCCGTTATTTCGACACCAGCTTCCCCACCATGAAGCGCGTCGTGGTGCGCATCTATGCCGGGGACGCCAAGACCAAGGGCAATCCGGTGGTCGAATCCACAGGATTTTTAAGTACCGCGCTCAATACGCCGGGCAGCTCGAATACTACGGACTGGACGCTGGGCACCACCCTGGCAACCGCTGCCCCCGGCAGAAACGGTACCACCACACCGGCCACGCCGGTGACCACCCCCCTTGTGCCGACCACCCTTACTCCTGCCCCGACGCCGACGCCCTCGCAATGAACATACCGGTTCGGCAACTGAGTCCAGAACCGGTCAATGGGGCCGCGACCGACCGCGGATTCACCTTGATCGAAATCCTGGTGGCGTTGTTGATTTTGGGCATCATTGCCGCTCTCGGCTACGGGACCTACCGCGCAGCGCGCCTGTCCGCGGAACGCACCGAAGAGTCGTTGCAACGCTCGCGCGAAATCGAATTCGGCATGCGCATGCTGGTGCAGGATCTGGCGCAAACAGTGCCGCGACCGGTACGCGATATCTTAGGTGAAAAACGGCTGCCTGCAATGCAGGGCACGGGCGGATTCGGCACGCTCACCGTGCCCACTACGACCGGCTCCGGCACCCCCCTGGGATCAAACTCCACGATGAGCTTCGCGAGCCAGAGCTTCAACTCGAACTCCACCACCGTAGGCGGTACGAATACGAACGTGGCGGCGCTGATCGATTTGACGCGCGGCGGCTGGTCCAATACCGCCGGACAGCAGCGAAGCACCTTGCAGCGCGTCTCTTACGGCATGGTTGGCGACGTCATCAAGCGCAGCTACCAGATGAACTTGGACACCGTGCAAGGCAATAAGCCGGTGGTGCAGGATCTGCTCACCGGCGTCAAGGCCGTTCAGCTGCGTTATCTCGACGGCAACCAAGCCTGGCAACCCCAATGGCCGCCGCCATCACTGGCCCCAGCCGACGCCGCGTCCAGCCGGCCGTTGGCCGTGGAACTCATCATCGAATTCAAGGATTGGGGACGCATTCGACGCCTGGTCGAGGTGGCGGGATGAGCGTGCGCAATGCTCGGGGCGCCTCAGCCCGTTCTGCCTCCGCCCGCCGGCAGGGCGGAGTGGCGCTGATCATCGCGCTGGTTCTGGTGGCGCTCGCCACCATTCTCGCGACCAAGCTGACCTTCGACGGATTTCTCGAGCGACGTCGCACGATGGGTGTGCTTGCCGCTGAACAAGCACTGCACTTCGGCATGGGCGCGGAGGCGCTGGCCGCGGAAGTGTTGTCGAAGGAATCAAGCCCACAGCAGCCCACCATCCTAGCCTCCGCCTGGGCGCAAGCGACTCAGCCCCTGCCCATTACTCCGCAGGACGATCCGGAAGGAGAACCCATTGGGACTCTTCAAGGCGCGCTAGAAGACATGCAGGGCCGATTCAATCTCAACACTCTGGGGCACGCGACCAACGACGCCAAAACACAGGCGTCGATGCAGGATCCGCAGCCGCTGCAGCAATTCGAACGCTTGCTGGCCTCGGTGGGAGTCGAGCCCAAATGGGCCGCCATTGCTCGCGATTGGATCGATGCCGACGACACACCGGGTTCGCCCGACGGGGCAGAGGATCAGATCTACACCTCGCAGATCCCGCCTTATCGGACGGGCAACTGGCCCATGATGTCGCCCAGCGAACTGATGAATCTGCCGGGGTTCGGCGCGGACCGCTATCGCAAAATCGCCCCCTATGTGTCGGCTTTGCCGACTGCGGTGCCCTGGATTAACGTATGCACTGCGCCTGCGCCCGTGCTGGAGAGCCTGGCGGATAATTTAGGCGAGTATACTGAGGAATCGTTGGCTATCGGCCGTAAGACCGGCTGCTTTCCGGACAAACAGACCCTTCTCAAGGTTCTCGGTGCCAAAGCGGCAACCCCGGTGCAGAACGTGGCACAGGAGCATAGCTCATATTTCCGCCTGACCACCCGAGTCACGCTTGGCACCACGGAGTTCACCTTGTACAGTCTTTTAAAGCGCGAGACGTCGGGCAAGATAACGCCGCTGCTGCGCTCTTTCGGAACCCCTTAAGGTTATGTCACAAACACTGATACTGCGGCTTCCCACACCCGGACAAGAAGAGACCGAGTGGCTGGTCATCGATGATGCGGGCGATTCGGAGACGACCCGGCAGCGCGGATCCCTGACCCTCGCCGCCGCCGTATCCCGTGGCGGCAAAGTCGTGGCGCTGGCGCCGGCGACGCAGATTTTGCTGGCGCAGCCCGAATTGCCCCCGGGCAGTGGCGTCAAACTTGCGCGGGCTGTTCCCTTCGCGCTGGAGGAACAACTCACCGAAGACATCGATCAGCTGAGCTTCGCCATCGGCAGGCGCCATGCCAACGGCGTTACGCCGGTGGCCGTGGTGTCGCGCGGCGTCCTTCAAGGCTGGCTCTCGGATTTGCGGGCCGCCGGCCTCGAACCGCTGGCGCTGTATGCCGACATCTCGCTGATGCCAGAGAATCCCGGTCAAACCGTGCTGTGGCTTGAGCAGCGGCGGCTCGCGGTGCGCCGCCCCGGCGCTCTGCCGTTCGCCGTTGAGCTCTCGCCGGTCAGCGAAGCTTTGGTGGTCGCCGGCGTCATTAACGATCCGCTCGACACCAGCGCCGAGCCCAAGGCCCCGGAGAGCATCGTGCTGTACGTCACGCGCGAGGACTGGGCGCATGCACAGAGCGAGTTTGAGCTGTTGGCCGCCAAGTTCGACTCGCTGAAGGTTCAATTACTGCCCGATGGGCCGCTGCCCTGGCTGGCGCGCGAACTGAAGAGCACCGACGCGGTCAACCTGCTGCAGGGCGATTTTGCCTCCGACACCGACTTCGGCGCGCGCTGGCGACAGTGGCGCGTCCCGGCGTTGCTGGCCGCAGGCTTGCTGACCGCGCACGTCGCCGCTCAGGCGGTGCAAATTCGTCAGGCCCACCGCGAAACAGCCGCTCTCGACGGCCAGATCGCCACGGTGTTTTCGGCCGCCATGCCTGCCGAAGTCATTCAGGACCCGCGCCGCCAGATGCAATCGCGCCTCGATCGCATTCATAAGTCGGGGGCAGGCCCCGAACACTTTCTGCAGGCCTTGAAGGTGTTGAGCGGAGCCATGGCCATGAGTCCGCAGACCAACATCGAAGCCTTGAGCTATCGGGAGGAATCTCTGGACATGCGGCTGACCGCGCCCAGTCTGGCAGCGCTTTCGCAGCTCTCACAGCTCATCGGCAAACAAGGGATGACGGCGGAGATTCAATCCTCCACCCCGGTCGCCGGCGGAGTTGAGGCGCATATTCAACTGCGAAGCCAGGCGTCAAAGGCACACCGATGAACAAGCTGCGCACCTGGTACGGCGGTTTGCAGGAACGTGAGCAGCGCATGGTCGCGGTCGGCGCCGTCGTCGGCGCCGTGCTGATACTGATGTTCGGAATTCTCATACCGCTGCAATCCGCGGTCTCGAATTCGGTTGCGCGCAACACCACCAAACGCGAGGATTTGGCCTGGATGCAGGTGAACGCGGCCGAAGTCCGCTCAGCCGGGAATCAAGCAGCCGCGGACACGGGCGAGGCGCCGGTAGTCTTGGTCGACAGAGTCGGTCGCGAGGCCGGCCTTGCCGGGGCATTGCGCGGCACCCAGCCCAACGGCACCGGGGTGCGTGTGCAATTGGAAGCGGCCCCCTTCGATGTATTGGTCACTTGGCTCGCCACACTAGATGAGCGCTATGGACTCGCGATCGAATCGATCACCGTGGATCGCGCCGCCCGGCCCGGAGTGGTGAATGCCAGTATCACGTTCACTCAACCGCGGCGCTAACTCGCCGAGCCGCGGCTCCAAGTCAAACGGCCGCGCTGACCTCACTCCACCCAAGCGCTCCTACTGGCCCCTCGTTGTCATCAGCCTCGCGGCCGTCCTCGCCGTGGTCGTTGCCGCGTTGCCCGCGTCGATCATCACCCATTTCCTGCCCCCATTGGTTCACGCCGAGGATTTCTCGGGCAGCTTCTGGCACGGTTCAGCAGGCAGGATCAACGTCAATGCGCGCCCTGCCGGAGCGTTCGAGTGGCGGCTGCATCCGGCGTCGCTGCTGGGCATGGCAGTGGCAGCGGATCTTCATTGGGTCAAGGTGGGGTTCGTGATCGACGCAGCCGTAACGCTCGATCGGCGCGGCTTCACGGCGCAGAACATCAAGGGCGGCGGCCCGATCGAGGATTTGCAAGATCTTGGAATCGCGCCCGGCTGGCATGGCGCCGCCAGCATCGATTTTCCCATTTTGACCGGCGATTTCGCCAAGCCTCTGGCCGCAACGGGCGAGATACAAGTGTCGAATCTGGGCTCCGCGCAATTCGCCGAGGGTGCGAATTTGGGCGGCTACGCGCTGCGCTTTCCGCCAGGCGCCGTCGGCGCCGACGGCAATGTGTCCGCTCAACTCAGCGATACCGGCGGACCGCTCGATTTGCAGGCCGCCATTCACTACAGCGCGGCGGAGCGTACCGCCACCTTGAGCGGATCGCTGCGCGAACGTCCCGACGCCCCGGCGGCGCTACGCAGCCAAATCGACAACCTGGCGCAGATGCATGCCCGAGACCGCCAAGGTCGGATTCCGGTGGATTTCGAGTTTGCGCTTTAGCAGCCAATAACTATTTTGGACGCTATCCCATAAAGAAGAAATTGAGCTTGTTGCCGTCCAGATCGCGGAAATAGCCGGCATAAAAGCCGCCGCCGCGCGGTCCCGGCGGGCCATCATCCGTGGCACCCAATTGCAAGGCCTTGCCGTGCAAGGCGTCGACCTGAGCCGCACTCTGCGCTTCCAGTGCCACCATGACTCCGTTGCCGACGGTGGCGGGTTTCTTATCGAATGGTTTGGTCACGCCCAGCCCCGGCTTGTCGGGCCGCACCGACCAGGCAATGAATTGCTCGTTTTCCATCATCCGCTTGGCTCCCACTTCGCCGAGCAAAGCATCGTAGAACTTGGCCGCGCGCGGCAGATCATTGGTCCCGATAGTCACGTATCCGATCACTGAAGTACTCCTTGGTGTTGTCGGTTCAGTCGGTGGGCAGATCCTTTGACGATAGCCCCTGCATCGAAGGCAGTAGAAATGCTGTCCCACCGCCATCCTGGACTGCGCTACCTTCGGGCCCGATAACGACATTGCCGCCGCCGGCAGCGGATCCAAAAGCGATAACTACGAAGCCCCGGTCATCGGTTGTAATCGCACTCACAGTCGGATCATTGGAGAATCCTCCAATCGAGGTAACCGCAAAGGTCTCCTTCGACACCTCGACAGCAGAAGTACTCTTATCGGTGCCGACGAACAGGAAGCCCGCGTTGGCCGCAAGCGAGCAACGTACATTGGCCCCGCCTGCGAGCGGAAGTGTCAATTGCTTCGTCAGCTTGTAGGTGACCGTGTCATAGGGCGGGACTACTGTGTTGGTCAGCTCATAGCGGTACAGGATGACGTCGTTTTGACCGGCGCCCCCCGCCACATCGACGACGAAAAAGTTGTGTCTAACGGCATCGCTTACAGTTCTGCCGTGACTTTCGACCATCGCGCCCACATGTCCGAAAGGGCCCACCATTCCCGAGCCATAGCAACCATCG
>JANXZQ010000136.1 GCA_025355445.1 Gammaproteobacteria bacterium | reverse complement strand
GCCGATGCCGTCCATCTGGTCCATGCGCAAGTCCGTGATCACGAGGTCGGGCCGAAAGCGCACACAGGAAGCGAGCGCCGCCGCGGCACTTTCCACCGCTTCAACTTCGTAGTTCTCGGCACGCAGCCGGATGGACGGCATCGGCCTGCTCAAGGAACTGCAGAGCCGCTGGCCGGGGCTGCGGGTCATCATTCTCACGGCACATGGCACGATTCCGGACGCAGTACACGCCACCCAGAGCGGCGCCTTCGGCTTTCTGACCAAGCCGGTCGACAAGCAGGACTTGCTCGATCACGTGCAAAAAGCTCTCAAAGTGTCCGGATTTGCGCATGTGGATGAAGACTGGCGTTCCAGCATCATCACGCGCAATCAACTCATGGAGGACAAGCTGGCGCAGGCCAACATGGTCGCCGGCACCGACGCGCGAGTATTGCTGACCGGCGAGAGCGGCACGGGCAAGGAACTCTTGGCGCGCGCGATTCATGAAGCGAGCCCCCGCCGCAACAAGCCCTTCGTCACCATCAACTGCAGCGCGATGGCGGAGAACCTGCTGGAATCGGAGCTCTTCGGCCATGAAAAAGGCGCGTTTGCCGGCGCCATACGCTCGCAGAAGGGCCTGTTCGAGACTGCCGATGGCGGCACCTTGCTGCTGGACGAGGTCGGCGACATGCCGATGCGGCTGCAGGTCAAGCTGCTGCGAGTGCTGCAAGAGAACCAGATCCGGCCGGTGGGCGGCGCCGATGCCGTGTCCACCAACGTGCGCATCATTTCCGCCACGCATCGCGACCTGCACGAACTGATGGTCGGCGGCCAATTTCGCGAGGACCTGTACTACCGCCTGAATGTGGTGCACATCGAGATGCCGGCACTCGGCCGCCGCCGCGAAGACATCCCTCTGCTTGTCGCGCATTTTCTGGAACAGATCGCCAAGGAGAGCGGCCAGCGAAAGATCTACGCTCCCGAAGCCGTGGAGCTATTGGCGACCGCCGAATGGCCGGGCAATGTACGCCAGTTGTACAACGTGGTACGGCAAAACGTCGCGCTGTCGCACGGCGCAATCATCACGGCCGAGCTGGTTCAGCAATCCTTAGGTGGGAATCCGACCCGACTGCCCTCCTTCGACGAAGCGCGCGATGAGTTTACGCGCAACTATCTGTCGCAGATATTGCAGATTACCGGCGGCAACGTCAGCCAGGCGGCACGCCTGGCGAAACGCAATCGCACGGATTTCTACAAACTGCTGTCGCGCCACCAACTCTTGCCCGACGATTTCAAAAAGCCCTGATTTCCGGGCATTCTCAGCCGTAGAACTCCGCCACGGTCGCCACCACGTGGGCCAATTGTGCCGGCTCCAATTCCGGATAGATCGGCAAGGCGAGGACTTCCTCCGCAGCCCGCTCCGAATGGGGGAAATCTCCGGCGCGATAGTTCAAATAGGCGAAGCACTTTTGCAGGTGCAAGGGCATCGGATAGTAGATCTCCGTGCCGATGTGATGCTCGGTGAGCCTTTCCCGCAGGGCGTCGCGGTTCTGTACCCGCACGACATATTGGTTGAAAATATGGCGCTGCCTCGCCGGGATCGACGGAGTGCCGAGGCTCGCCCCCAGGCCGGCGTTGGCAAAGGCGGTGTCGTAGTACGCCGCGTTGTGTTGCCGCCTCTGCGTCCAGCCATCGAGATATCTCAGCTTCACGCGCAAAACGGCGGCCTGCAGTTCATCGATGCGGAAATTACCGCCGATTACAGCGTGAAAGTACTTCGGTTTTCCGCCATGCACCCGCAGCACGCGCATGCTCTCGGCCAGCGCCGGATCATTGGTCGTACACAGGCCTGCGTCGCCGAACGCGCCCAAATTCTTGCTTGGGAAGAACGAAAAGCAGCCAATATCGCCGATCGCGCCGACTCGTGCACCGTTCTGGTACTCCGTGCCGATGGCTTGCGCAGCATCTTCGATCACTTTCAAGCCATAGCGCCTTGCAATTGCCATGAGCGGGTCCATGTCAGCGGATTGTCCGTATAGATGTACCGGCATCAGCGCCCTGATGCGCCCGCCGGTGGCCCGGTTGATCAGTCGCTCACTCTGGACCGCACAGTGGTTATCAATGAAAGCCTGCACAGCAGCAGGCGACAAGTTGTAGGACAGGGGGTCGATATCGCAGAACACCGGGCGCGCCCCGACGCGTGCGATGGTCCCGGCTGTTGCAAAAAAGGTAAAGGGAGAGGTGATCACCTCGTCCCCCGCGCCGATCTCGAGGGCCATCAGCGCCAGCAGCAAAGCGTCGGTCCCCGACGAGACTCCCACCGCGAGCGACGCCGAGCAGTAGCGGGCAATCTCCTCTTCAAGGGCACGCACGTGCTCCCCCAGGATAAAGTGCTGGCCGGCGCAAACCTGGTCGATAACCGGCATGACTTCGGCGCGAATTTGGGCAAATTGAGCTTTAAGATCGAGCAGCGGGACATTCGTCATAGCCGCCTAGAATACCATCGGGTCCCCGGCTCATCAGCAGCGGCGCCGTCTAATTTAACATTGCGGATATAGATCACGCATGGAACCAAGGATTTGCCCGATAATGTACACCGCGTTTGTCGCACTTCCACCACGTGCAAACATCGGCAGCGATGCCTGCGGTTCAACGGACACCTGATGACTCAGCCGGTTTTATTCAAGCAAAGTTTTCTGATCGCAGTGCTCGCCGTCATCCAGGCGATCATGCCGGCGGTGGTGGCCGTTGCCTCGCTGTACGCGACCATCACGCTGCTCGGTAAGGTGTTCGACCGTTCCTCCGAAGCCATCGTCATCGTCGCCGTGCTGTGCGTGGTGCTCATCCAGCCGCCGCGCGAGGTCACGACGCAGATCACTTCTGCACGCATGTCTGCCGTCATCGACGTGATTTTCCGCTGGCTGCTGCTGCTCGGGGTGCTCCTGGCCGTGGGCTATGTCACGAAGTCCCTGGTCGAATATCCGCGCAGCGTATTCATAACCTGGGCGGTGGTCACCCCGGTGGCACTGATCGTCGTCACGCTGTTCATGCAAGAAGTCATGCACCGTTTCTTGATGAGCGCATTCGATAGCCGCACCGCCATCTTTGCCGGCTACAACAACAGCAGCTTGGAATTGGCGCGGCGCCTGACGAACAACCCCGCCATGCGCCTGAAGGTGTCCGGGTTTTTCGACGACCGCAGTCCCGACCGCTTAGGGATGGAGTCGGATGCGACGCTCGTCGGCACCCTGAATGACCTCTCCAAGTACGTCAAGGAACACAGCACGGATGTCATTTTCGTGGCGTTGCCGATTCGGCACCTGAAGCGTGTCATGAACCTGCTTGATGACTTGCGCGACACCACGGCGTCGATCTACTACGTGCCGGACATTTTCGTGTTCGACCTGATTCAAGCGCGCTCCGGCGAGATTCACGGCATTCCCGTGGTTGCCATGTGCGAAACGCCGTTCTACGGATACCGCGGAGTGACCAAGCGGCTGACCGATATCGGGCTGTCGGTGATCATTTTGTTATTGTTCGCGCCGCTGCTGCTGCTCATTGC
>JANXZQ010000221.1 GCA_025355445.1 Gammaproteobacteria bacterium | reverse complement strand
GCGACGAACAACTGCCGACCGAAAATGTCGTACGCATCCGCGGTGTTCGCGGTCCCGCCCGCCACCAGTCCCGCCTGCGACACCAGCAGCGGCGGATCCTTGTCGAGAATATTGTTCGCACCGGCACGGATGGTGAGGATTTTGGTCGGATGCCAGGTCGCTTCCAGGTCCAAATAGCTGAAGGACCCGATGTGGGCGTTGTAAGTGTCGAACTTGTAGTTGGGATTCGCCAGCAACGGATTGCCCGTGTTGGCATCTTGGTTGACAGCGCTGAGGTAACGCCATGTGAGAGTTCCGGAGAGATCCCAGGGAGTAATCCAGGTGGTGCGAAAAACATGATGCCAACGCGGATTGACCGTCTGGCAGGTGAAGCCGAACAAGCCCGCGCAGTCATAGTTGGGGCCGCCGGGGACGGGAGTGGCTATTTGGTGTTGCAGCCAAGCGCCATTCATCTCGAAGTGCAGGCTGCCCAAGGCGGGTGGCAGATCCTGCTTGTAAGCCAGCTGCAAATCGATACCGCTGGCCAGCACCGCACCTAAGTTCACGTTGGTCTGGATGAGGTAACCTCCGGTCGCGACGTTGGCCCCCTGGAGGCCGCCCGTCTGCGGGCTGCGGACAACTGCGCTGCAATACGTCGGATCGCCGGTGTTGGCGCAATTCGTCAAAATGGTTGACGAGGGCAAAACGCCGACCTCGTCGCGGATCGCGATGTGATAGTAATCGAGGCTACCTGAAAAATTCGGCAAGACGCTGGGCTGAAAGTTGATGCCGACGGTGTACGTTTCGCCCTGTTCCGGCTTTAGCTGAGTGTTGCCCCCCTGCAATTGTGAGCACTGACCCGCCTGGCACTGTGGGATGGGATTCACTCCGCCGACCGCTTTGCCGGCGACGCTCGCTGCGTACTGAGCGGTCGAGACCCCTAGCCTCGCGCACTGCGCTTGCGATAACGAGACCGGCGGCGCGCACGGATCGTCGCCCGACTGAATCAGACCGACGAGCTGTGTTGTAAAGCTCGATGATGCTCGGTGCACGAATGGCCTTGTCATACGAAATGCGCAAACGCACATCCTGGATTGGCGCGTATTGCACTTCAAATTTGTAAGTGTGGGCCTGAAACTGGATATTGCTCGTACCACTGTTACTTTTGTAGTCCGAGTACCGATAGGCGGTGTCGAACAGCAGCTCCTTCGCTCCGGGCACATCCTGCATCAAGGGCGCACGAATTTCCGCGAAGCCCTCCGTCGAGGACAGGCCGTTGTCGATGGCCGTCGCCGCGCTGCCAAAGCCGGACAACAGCTGATTCTGCTCGGCATAATCGGGCTGGAAGAATTCGTGGTCGTTGCGATGCTCGAATCCAGCGTTGACCGCGACACCGTCGTGGGCGAACGGCGACGTGACGCCCCAGGTGCCGAGCTGCGCCGTGAGTTCGCCGTGTTCAGTGCGCAAGGTAGAGGAGCCAATGCCCGAACCATTGATGTACAGATAGTTCAGCGCGGACTGCGTGACTCCGCCATCCTTGAAGATATTGTAGGGGACGCAAGGCGGCCCGCTCACGCAAGTGGGCGTTCCGCCATTGTTGTACACCTGCAAGGCGTTGTCGACGGCCTGGAAATTGAAGAATTTCTGGTTGTTGTTGGAAAAAGTGGTGTAGTAAAACTGGCCATACAAGTCGTAGGTCAGGCCGCCGTTCGCAAGCAAATCGCCCTTGCTGCCTAGCACCGCGCGATAATTCTCATGCTCGTAATCCGACGTTCTGCCTCCGCCCTCCTGGTTACGGCGTCCAATGTCGACATCCGCACAATTGGCCGACAGCAGGCCCGGAGACGCCAATGAGCAGCCCGCGGTCGGATTCGCATTGGCAGCCGCGATTTGCGCGGGCGTACACAACGTCGATCGTTGTTGAGCGCTCAGCAACGGATTGTTGCAATTGATCGGGTAGGCAGCGCTCAAGGTGGGGTCGAATGGATTGCTGCTAAGAAAAAGCGCGGCGGGCGCAACCGCCTGATGGGTGCGATCGTCCATGAAATAAAACTCGGCATACGGTTGGAAATAGTCCGTGACCTTCAGATGCCCGAGGACTGCCGCGTTGGCGCGATCATCCTCGCGCGTCATGAATATATAGGGCTGCGAATTGAACGCGGCCGGCGGACTGGTCCCGGCCGTGGGAAACGGCACAAAACTACTGCCGAGCACGGAATAGGCGTTGCCGGCATTCGGACCGGTATTCGGAGCGAACAGATTGGAGTTCCCTGAACCGTTGCAATGCGAGCCGATCACGGTCTTGCCCGCCGCGGTGGTCCCATAGGTTGGATAGAGCTCGCAGCCGCCGAAGTCACGATCGCTGCTCGCCACCGGATCGGCGTGACGATAGCTCAGATACCCTGTGACGTTGCCATCCCCGTCCGCAAAGTTCTGGCCCATCAGCACACTAAAGTTGCGTTGCCGGCCATCTTTACTGGTCCCGGTCGCCGGGATGGTGTTGTCAAATCCCCTCACCAGGTTCTGCATGTACGTGTCGTGGTTGTCGTGGTAGTTCTCGTTGAGTTGACCGTTGAACTCGATGCCCTGGAAGTTCTTTTTCATCATGAAGTTGATTACGCCGGCGATGGCGTCGGAGCCGTAAGCCGCCGATGCGCCTCCCGTGACGACTTCGATTCGATCGACCAAACCGCCGGGAATCTGGTCAAGATCGGGCGCGGGCGATTGAATGAAAGTATAAGGAGATCCCTGGCCCAGACGACGTCCGTCGACCAGCACCAACGTTCGGTTCGGCCCGAGCCCGCGCAGATCCGCGGTGGCGATGCCGCCGGCTGTGCTCAAGCCGCTCGTCGTGTTGCCGAGGTCCTGCCCCAGCGAGTTGTTGAAGACCTGCGGCAACTGCATGATGAGGTCGCTGATATCCGTCTTACCGGTCGTTGCGATGGACTCGGCTGATATGACCTGTATCGGGCTCGTGCTCACCGCGTTCGGCGCCGCGATACGCGAGCCGGTGACCACGATCTCCTGCAGGGGTTCAGTAGTGACGGCTTCTTTGGGCTGTTGCTGTGCGAAAGCAGGCAGGCTGGTTGCAGCGGCCAAGACCCCTACGACAAGGCGCCTTTTCCAAGCAGAAAAGCAATGGATGCGCGATTTCTCCATTCCGAAGCTAAAAATCCACATGTTATGGCTCTCCCTGAAGCGTGATGGACACGATGTGTCTGACCCGAGGCGCGCTTTCGTTGCGCGATCGCAACCATCCATTTCGACGTTGCATGGCCTAATCGTTTGTGGTCCGAAAAATACTCGCAGAGTGATTTAACGGGAAAAAAATGTGACGAGCTGTCTCGACGAGGTGATAAAGCGACCCGTTACGTGACGAACTCTTGCGATTCGCGTGCCCGGTCTGCGGATGGGTGATGCGAGTCGCCGATGGGTCCGTCCAGGGTCCATGTCACTGTTCGCGTACGAACGACACCGGCGCGGCAGCTCCCTCGAAGATGCGGGACTCGCCAAAAGAGTTGACTGCCGCGCCGCACGAGGTGTCCTCGCACGTGATGAAGCCTTCGAGGCCGCCGCTCGACGCCGGGGCCTGCGCCGCTGGAAGGGGCGTATTCGGGTATCAATGGCGCGAATACTTCCACGTGGGCCAGGAGCGGAGTTTTCCCCGACCTAACCCGTGCTCGATTGAGCCGCTCGAGCATGAGCGGCCGCCGTGGCAGACCCGGACGGGTCGCGAGGAGCAGAAAGAACGTCAGCATCACCGGGATTTCGATTGCAATCGTGCCAAGGGCGTGGCGCGCGACCGTCTCTCTCTGCTCCGGTGAGAGTGCCGCGTTCGAGTAGTACTCGGCCCACGTACGCTCATATCGGAAGCGAAAGCAACGGCGCAGAATATCCGCGTCCGCGGCGCCAGGATCAAAGACGCTGATCGTCGGCCGATCGGAGGTGTCTGGCGCAGCGGGTGCTTTGCCCTGGGGAGTGTCAAAATCGAAATACGCCTCCATGCTGCTGGCAAGGACGTCCAAATCCGTATCTCCCCTTGCCCAAAATGCCCTAATCAATCCGCGGCGTCCCGTGGCGCAGGATTGGATCAGAGCGCCGCGACGACCCCCGACGAACGATGGCCCGTCGGTTTTGAATCCATAACGGGTGAGCTGGGCCAGCCAAGGCGCTTCGCACCATTCAATCCAAACCCGCTCAGCCGGCACGCGCAGCAGGTCGGCGCAGGCCAAGGTGCTCGTCCCCTTTGAATAGGCAAGTGCCGCGCACAATCGTGTCAGATCGTCGCAAAGTACGTATCGAGTCGCACAGGCAAGGACCTCATTGGCGAATGTGGCTGCGCCGCTCAAGTGCTTGATTGTGCCGTCTATCGTGTTTTGCACGATGAAAGGCGTTCGACATTGCGTAATGCGGTCGGCCAACCTCATGGTTGGTACGATTACATAGCGAGTTGCGTGCGGATAATTTTTGGGATGGAGCGCCCTCTGACGGGGAGCAACCGCGAGATTAGGGGTATGAATTCAGATATCCGCTCCAGCTCGACAGTGATGCCAGGGCAATATGCTGAGGATGGCGTCGCGGTACGTCTTGCTGGAGTGCAGACACGTTCCAGAGGAGAGCGTGAAGGCCAGTGTGCCGTGACCCACGGGCTCCGCAAACTCGACCGCCCGAATATTCAATAGAATTGAGCGATCGATCCGCACAAAACCAAAGGCCGCAAGGTCCGCGGTCAGGCGCTTTATGGAATCTCGGCTGATGTATTCCGCATTAGCCGTCCGGATGGTCACGTAGTTGCCGTCGGCTTGAATGTAATCGATCTTCTCGATGTCCAGCGGGTAGAGTCGATGTTGTCGCTCGCCCACCAGAATCTTTGGCCGTCTTCCC
>JANXZQ010000069.1 GCA_025355445.1 Gammaproteobacteria bacterium | reverse complement strand
CGTGCGCACGGTTTGCGAACCCATATTCAACAAGCCGCTGCAGGAAATTTCCTTTGCGCAGGTGCTGCTGCGGCTGTTCGAGATTGCGCGCCGCTTCGACATGCAGGTGCAGCCGCAGCTCATTCTGCTGCAAAAGACTCTATTCAACATCGAGGGCCTTGGCCGGCAGTTGTACCCGGAGCTGGATCTCTGGCAGACGGCCCGGCCCTACCTGCGCAAGTGGATGCGCGAGCGCATGAGCCCACGGACGGTGTTTCGGCAGATGCGCGCGCAACTCCCTGACTTGCTACTGGCGCTGCGGCAGGTGCCGCAGCTATTCCAGACCGCCGTGCGCGCAGCGGCCGAGGGACGGCTCGAGTTGCAAGTAAAGAGTGCGGACGCCATCCTGTCGCGAGCCGAAATGCGGCGCGGCAACCGGCGGCGCGATACGGTCATTGCGGCTGCCGTTCTGTGGCTGTCGGGCGTGGCTTGGCTGGCCCTGTCGGCCAAGGCACCGTGGCTTGGCTGGCTGCAGATGGCCGCCGCCATCTTGCTGTACCTTGGCTCTAGAGCAGACGAGCGGCGCGGCGAATGAGGATTCCAATCGAGAGTTCGACCAGCTATCGCGGCCGCAATGCGCGGCCGAATTGGCTCCTGCTCGCGGCTTTCATCGGCTCGGCGCTGGCGGCCGGCGCGCTCGGTGCGCTGTTCTCGCCCGCCGTGTCGGCGGCGGCACGGCACTGGTATACCGCGCTGGCAAAGCCCGGCTGGGCGCCGCCGGACAGCTGGTTCGGGCCGGTGTGGTGCGTGCTCTATGTGATGATGGGCGCGGCCGCCTGGCGCATTTGGCGCGAACGCTATCACCGCAGCCGCGGCGCCGCGCTCGCTGCCTACGCCATCCAGCTTTTGCTCAACGCTGCCTGGGCACCGCTGTTCTTTGGCGCCAAGAATATCGGCGCGGGCTTGTTCGTGATCGTTGCGCTGTGGCTCGCGATCTTTTGGACCATCCGCGAGTTCGCGCTGGTGAAGGCCGGCGCCGCATGGATGCTGGCCCCGTACTTGATCTGGGTGGGTTTCGCGAGCGCGCTGAATTTCTCGATTTGGAAATTGAATCAATGAATGATTTCCTCAGCTTAAACGTTGCGGTCGAAGTCACCGCCGAATGATCCACTGCAGGTAAGATTTACAAAGCCCGCCGCGCGGTGTATTGCGCTATTCTCGCCGCTCCGCAACGAAGAGGTGCCATTGAAGTATTTCCGCTGGCGCGGCCGCGGGCGTGCGCTGTTGGACCGGCCCACTGGAATTGACGAGCCTATTGCCGCTGAGATCTTCAGCGTCGAACGACTCGAGCAGCACGCAGAGAGCTTGGCAAAGGCACAAGAGGTGTGGCCGGTGCGATCCGCCGGCATCTCGCTGCACGGCCGATTGCGCTCCAACGCCGCCACCCTCAACGCCGCCTTTCACGCCCTGCTGGAAGGCATTCGCAAGGGGCGTGCCGTGACGCCCGCGGCCGAATGGCTGGTCGACAACTACTACATCGTCGACGAACACATTCATGCGGTGCGGCGCGACCTGCCGCTGGGATTTTACAAGGAGTTGCCGAAGCTCTCCAACGGCCACCTGCGCGGATACCCGCGGATCTACGGCATAGCGTGGGCCATTGTCGCGCACTCCGACAATCGCTTCGAACTGGACACGTTGGTGCGCTTCTGCCGCGCGTATCAGCGGGTGCAACCGCTGACCATCGGCGAACTGTGGGCCATCAGCATCACTTTGCGGGTGATGCTCATCGAGAACCTCACCCGTCTGGCATCCGGAATCATGCATCGCCTGGCGCTGCGCGAGCAGGCGGACGCCCTGGCCGACCGGCTGTTGCCGGACGAGGCGCATCAGGCAGTGCCGAACGCGGCGGCGCGGCGCGCGGTCGAGGCGGACCGGCTGCCCAACGCATTTGCGGCGCAGCTGTTTCAGCGGCTGCGCGACCATGATCCTGAAACCACGCCGGCGCTGGCTTGGCTGCATCGCACACTGGCCACGCAAGGCGCCACCGCCGACGATGTGGTTCACACCGAGCATCAGCGCCAGGGTGCGGTCAACTTGAGCGTACGCAATGTCATCACCAGCTTGCGGCTCATCTCAGCGGTCGACTGGGCCAAGTGCTTCGAGAGCGTGAGCCTGGTCGATGAACTGCTGCGCAGCGAGAGCTCCTTCGGGTCCTTCGACTTCTCCAGCCGCGATCTATATCGGCACGCCATCGAAGATTTGTCGCGGCGCTCGCAGTTCACGGAACTCGAGGTCGCGCGCCGCGCCTTGAATGCCGCGCGCCAAGCCACGGCACTCGCCGCCAATTCGCCACACGCTCTGGAGCCGGGGTACTACCTGGTAGCGGAGGGGCGAGCTGAATTGGAGGCGGGATTGGCCTACCGCATTCCGTGGAACCAGCGATTCGCCCGTTTGACCCGCGCCGCCGGCGTGCATGGCTACGCGGGCAGCATTGCCGCATTAAGCGTCGCAATGACGGGCGCGCTCATATTCTTCGCCGGCTCGCTCCAAGGGTTTCCGGGCATTGCCGCTCTCATCGTCGTGCTCGCGCTGCTCGCAGCCTCCGACATCGGCATTGCCGTCGTCAATCTATGGGCGACGCATTTCTGCAGTCCCCATGTGCTACCGGGCCTCGAGCTCTTGGGCGGGGTCACCGCACCGCTGCGCACTGTGATTGCCGTGCCCGTGCTGCTCACCAGGCGGGCCGACATCGAGGAATTCTTGCACGGCCTGGAGGTTCACTACCTTGCCACTCAGGACGGGGACATTCGTTTCGCGCTGCTCTCCGATTGGGGCGACTCCGATACCGAGAGTGCCGCCGATGACGAAGAGTTGTTGGGCCTTGCGGCCGCAGGAATCGCGCGTCTGAATCGTTCCCACGGCAACGCCGCCGATGGCGAGCGGTTTCTCTTGCTGCATCGCCGGCGTCTATGGAATTCCGCCCAAGGGGTTTGGATGGGATGGGAGCGCAAGCGCGGCAAGCTCCATGAATTCAATCGCCTCCTGCAAGGGTCGATGGACACGAGCTTCATGGCCGTCGCCGGACGGCCCGCGCAGGTGCCGCGCGGCGTGCGCTACGTCATCAGCCTGGATGCCGATACGCGGCTGCCGCGCGGCGCGGCCCTCTCGCTCATCGGCAAGATGGCGCATCCGCTCAACCAGCCGCTCATCGACGCGGCCACGCGGCGCGTCACCGCCGGTTACGGAATACTCCAGCCGCGGGTGACCCCGTCGCTGCCCGTAGGCCATGAGGCATCCCTCTTTCAAGGCGTTTTTTCCGGACCGAGCGGCATCGACCCTTATGCATTTGCCGTATCTGACGTGTATCAGGACATGTTCGGCGAGGGCTCGTACAGCGGCAAGGGCATCTACGACGTTGCCGCCTTCGAGAACACTCTGGCCGGCCGCGTCGACGACAACCGTCTGCTCAGTCACGATCTATTCGAAGGCATCTACGCCCGCTGCGGCCTGGCTTCGGACGTCGAGGTCGTCGACGAGTATCCGTCGCGATATGACGTGGCTACGGCGCGGCAACATCGCTGGACGCGCGGCGATTGGCAGCTGCTGCCCTGGGTGCTGGGGGTACGCGGCCCCATGCCGGCTCTGGGCCGTTGGAAAATGCTCGACAACTTGCGCAGGTCCGCGCTGCCTCCTGCCTTGCTGTTGGGCCTCGCCCTATGCTGGGGGGGCGAGGCGACTTCGGCATGGAGCGCATTCTTCATTGGGGCGATCGCTCTGCCGGTGCTGCTGCCGTTCTTTTTCAGCCTGCGGCCGCGCTTCACCGATTTCACCAGAACCGGCTACCTGCGCACGGCGCGCAAGGAGGCCGCGCAAGCCCTATCCATGGTCGGCCTGCGTCTGGTGTTCTTGGCCGATCAAGCGTGGGTCATGACGGATGCCATCTTGCGCACCCTGTACCGGCTGTGGATTTCGCGGCGCGATCTCCTGGAATGGACCACCACCGCGCAATCGAAAGTCGGCAGGTCCACCACCCCCTTTGCCTACTACCGTCGAATGTCGGTCGGTGTCTTGCTGGCACTCGCCCTTGGCCTGTTTCTCATTCTTCTTGGTCACGGTATACCGCTGATCGCTGTCCCCCTTCTGTTGGCATGGGTGTGCGCGCCCATGATCGCCCGCTTTGTCAGCCGGCCGTCGCAGCGCACCCGCGTCGAGCCGCTGACCCCCGATGAGGCGCATCGGCTGCGCATCATGGCGCGCCAAACCTGGAGCTTCTTCGAAACCTTCGTCACCGGCACCCATCACATGCTGCCGCCGGATAATTTTCAGGAAACCCCCCATCCCGTAATTGCGAACCGTACGTCGCCCACGAATATCGGGCTTTACCTGCTGTCCATCGCAACGGCGCGCGAGTTCGGCTGGCTGGGCACGATTGACGCCGTGGAGCGGCTGGAGGCGACTCTCGCCTCGCTCGACAGGCTCGAACGATTTCGCGGTCATTTCTACAACTGGTACGACACGCACGACCTGCGCGCGCTCGATCCCAAATACATATCCACCGTCGACAGCGGCAATTTGGCCGGGCACTTGCTGGCGCTCGAGGGCGCTTGCCGCGGCTGGATGGACAAATCCTCCTGGACTGCCGTCGATATGCGCGGCACCCTGGATACGCTCGGGCACATGCAGAGAGTGGTGCGCGCCCTCGATGACGGCCGGCGCAATTACGGCGTGTCCTTGGGCCAGCTCGACGCCGCCCTCGAGGCCATGCGCCGCTCCTTGGAATCCGCGGGACCTGCGGGTTACGTGCCCGCGCTGGCCGCCATACTGGAACAGGCGGACAATATTCACGACATCGCCCAGGCACTCACCGACGAGCGCGGCGAAGGCAGCGGCGCACCGCTCCTCAAATGGGCCGATATGCTGCGCGCCAATGTGTCGAGCCACCATCGCGACATCTGCGCCGCGGCCGAACAGCCGGCGAATCTCGTGTTGCGCTTGGGCGCCATCGGGCGCCGCTCAAGAGCCTTGGCGCTCGCCATGGATTTCGCGTTTCTGGTGGAGCCTAACCGGCAATTGCTGTCGATCGGCTATAGCGCGGCGGAACGCTCGCTCGATCCCAGCTGCTACGACCTCTTGGGATCGGAGGCAAGGCTAGCCAGTTTCGTCGCCATTGCCAAGCGTGATCTACCGGTGCGTCACTGGTTCAGGCTCGGGCGGCTGCTGACTCCCGTAGATAGAAGCTCGGCCCTGGTCTCATGGGCCGGTTCCATGTTCGAGTACCTCATGCCCATTCTCGTCATGCGCGAGCCCGAGGGGAGTCTGTTAGGCGACACATCGCAGCTCATCGTCAAGCGCCAAATCGAGTACGGCCGCGAGCGAAATCTGCCGTGGGGAGTGTCCGAGTCCGCGTTCAACGCCCGTGACAGGGAATTCACCTATCAATATTCGAGCTTTGGGATACCCGGCTTGGGTCTGAAGCGCGGCTTGGGTGACGAGGCCGTGGTGGCGCCGTATGCCACCGGCCTCGGCGCAATGATCGATGCCAAAGCCGCGATGCGCAATTTCGAGCGCCTGCAGAAGCTGGGCGCGCGCGGCGACTACGGCTGGTACGACGCGCTCGACTTCACTCCGGCGCGCCTGCCCGAAGGGAAAACCGTGGTGCCGGTACGCAATTACATGGCGCACCACCAGGGCATGATTTTGGTGGCTATTGCCAATGTCTTGAAAGACGGTATGTTTCGCACATACTTTCACGCCAACCCGGTCATCAAGGCCACCGAGCTACTCTTGCAAGAACGAACGCCGCGGGATTCCGACGTGCCGGCGCCCGCAATCGACGAATTACAATCGGCGCCGGAACTGCGCGAACTGACGGCCACGGCGCCGCGCCTGTTCAGCTCCCCGCATCACATCGCGCCCCGCACCCATTTGCTGTCCAACGGCAATTATTCCGTGATGTTGACCGCGGCCGGCTCGGGGTACAGTCGCTGGCGCGACATCGCCGTGACGCGCTGGCGCGAAGACCCCACCTGCGATGCCTGGGGCAGCTATGTCTTCCTGCGGGATGTGGCCAACGGCCAGGTGTGGTCCGCCGGATACCAGCCGGTGGGACGCGAGCCCGATAGTTACTACGTTGCCTACTTCGAGGATCGCGCGGAAATCACCCGCCGCGATGGACCCATTCTCACCTCGACCGAGATCGTCGTATCTCCGGAAGACGATGCGGAAGTCCGCCGGGTCTCGGTGACCAACGAGGGCACCCGCGCACGTGAGATTGAATTGACGACCTACTCCGAGATCGTGTTGGCGACGCCGGATGCGGACTCTGCGCATCCGGCATTCTCCAAAATGTTCGTGCGTACCGAATTCATCGCGGACAGCGGCGCACTGCTCGCCACCCGCCGCACCCGCGAGCCCGCGGAGCCCGAGCTGTGGGCGGCTCATGTCAGCGCGCTGGAAGGCGACGCTATCGGCGGCCTGCAGTTCGAGACGGATCGCGCACGCTTCCTCGGCCGCGGCCGCGATTTGCGCAACGCGGTCTCGGTCTTAGACGCGCGGCCCCTGTCCAATACGGTGGGAACGGTGCTCGACCCGGTGCTGGCGCTGCGCCGCCGCGTGCGAATTCCGCCCGGCCACACTGTGCGACTCGCTTTCTGGACCAGCGTCAGCGCAACCCGCGGCGAAGCCATTGCAATGATCGACAAGCATCGCGACATGGCGGCTTTCGATCGCGCCAAGACTCTGGCCTGGACCCAGGCTCAAGTGCAGCTGCGCTACCTTGGCGTGGACTTCGAAGAAGCCCAAACGTTTCAGCGCATTGCCAACCGCGTGCTGTACTCCGATGTCTCGCTGCGCGCGCCGCGCGACATTCTCGAGAAGAACCAGTCCGGGCCGTCCGACTTATGGCCTCACGGCATATCCGGCGACCTGCCCATCGTGCTGGTGAGAATCGATAACGAGGGCGACATTGAAATCGTCAAGCAACTGCTGCGCGCGCACGAGTACTGGAGGCTCAAGCGCCTCGCCGTGGATCTCGTCATTTTGAATGAACGGCCGCCGTCCTACGCCTCCGACCTGCAGCAGGCGTTGGACGCCGCCATCCGCACATCGCAGGCCCGCCGCGACGAAGACGGCACCCGGCGCGGAACCGTATACTCGCTGCGCTCCGACTTGCTGCTGCCTACCGTACGCGATCTGCTGCAGACGGCCGCGCGCGCGGTGTTCGTGGCGCGCCGCGGCTCCCTGAGCGATCAGCTGGCGAGGCTCAAGGAACCGGAGCCGGTGCCGCGGCAGCGCTTGGGCAACGTCGATGCGCCGGACACGGCTATCGCCGCGCGCGGCGCGCCGCCGCTCGAGTTCTTCAACGGCTTGGGCGGATTCGCCGCAGATGCGCGCGAATACGTCGTGATCCTCGACGAGGGTCAGTGGACCCCCGCGCCATGGATCAACGTCATCGCCAACCCTCAATTTGGCTGCTTGGTGTCGGCGGATGGCTCCGGCAGCACCTGGTCGCTGAACGCGCAGCAGAATCAAATCACCCCCTGGTGCAATGATCCGGTCGGCGATGCTCCGGCCGAGGTCATCTACATTCGCGACGAGGCGACAGGAACCCTATGGAGTGCAGCGCCCCTGCCCATTCGCGAGCCGTCCGGGACTTACGTCATCCGCCATGGCTTCGGCTACAGCCGCCTCGAGCATGCGTCGCACGGCATCTCGCTGGATCTTCTGCAATTCGTGCCGCTCGAGGACTCGGTGAAGATTTCGCGGCTCAAGCTCCGTAACTCCTCGGGCGGCTCGCGGCAGCTGTCGATTACTCACTACTTGGATTGGGTGCTGGGTAACCAGCGCAGCAAGACGGCCGCGTTCATCGTGACCGAAATCGAGCCCAAGACCGGCGCACTGCTGGCGCGGAACCCGTGGAGCAACGGCTTTCAATCGCGGATCGCGTTTATGGACATGGCGGGAAAGCAGCGCGGCTGCACCGCCGATCGCGCGGAATTCATCGGCCGGCACGGATCGCTGGCGGAACCGGCCGCTCTGATCGGGTCGCGCCCCTTAAGCAATCGCGTCGGCGGCGGCCTGGATCCCTGCGGGGCCATGCAAGCCAAGATCAGCTTGAGTCCCGGCGAAGAAATGGAACTGGTATTTCTGGTCGGAGAGGAGGCATCGACCGCTGCCGCCGTCGCGCTCGTCGAACGCTATCGACACATCGACCTCGATGCCGCGCTGAAGAGCGTGACGGATTTCTGGGAGCAGACACTGAGCTCCACTCAGGTCAAAACTCCCGATCGCTCCATGGACATTCTCGTCAACGGCTGGCTGCTTTACCAGACGCTGGTATGCCGCGTATGGGCGCGCACCGCGTTCTATCAGTCGAGCGGCGCCTATGGCTTTCGCGATCAATTGCAGGACGTCATGGCGCTGATGGTCTCGCGGCCGGAGATTGCCCGCGAGCACATTCTGCGCGCCGCCGGTCGGCAGTTCGAGGAGGGGGACGTTCAGCATTGGTGGCTGCCGACTTCCGGTCAGGGCGTGAAAACCCGAGTCTCGGACGACCGCATTTGGCTGGCCTTCGTTCTCGCGCACTACCTCGAAGTCACGGAGGATTTCGCCATATTGGACGAGTCCGTGCCTTACCTGAGCGGTGGACCATTGCCCGCGGACAGCCACGAAAGCTTCTCCGCTCCCGAATCCAAAACCGCGGGGCCGCTGTTCGAACACTGCGTCCGGGCGCTCGATTCCAGTCTCACCATTGGCGCGCACGGACTGCCGTTGTTCGGCACCGGCGATTGGAACGACGGCATGAATCGAGTCGGGGCCGCCGGCCGTGGCGAGAGCGTCTGGCTCGGCTGGTTTCTATACGCTACCTTGCTCAAGTTCGCGCCCGTTGCCGAGCGGCGCAACGAGCCCGCCATGGCCGCGCAGTGGCGTAAGCAAGCGCACGCCCTACAGCAGGCCATCGAGCGCGAAGCCTGGGACGGCGACTGGTATCGGCGCGGCTACTTCGATGACGGCACGGCCTTGGGGTCAGTCACCAGTGATGAATGCAGGATCGATTCCATTGCCCAGTCGTGGGCGGTGCTATCCGGCGCGGCGCAGCGCGAGCGCGCAGTGCGTGCGATGTCCGCGGTGAACGCGCAGCTGGTCAGCCGCAGCGACGGCTTGGTGCAATTGTTCACCCCGGCGTTTGACCGCACCGCGCACGACCCAGGTTATATCAAAGCCTATCCGCCCGGACTGCGTGAGAACGGCGGCCAGTACACGCATGCCGCCATGTGGACGGTGCTGGCGTTTGCCGAGCTGGGCGACGGCGACCGGGCCGGCGAATTATTCTCCATCATCAATCCCATCAATCACGCGAGCACTCGAGCCGGCATTCACCGCTACAAGGTCGAGCCCTACGTGGCGTGCGCCGATGTGTACTCCGCCGCTCAGCATGTCGGCCGCGGTGGTTGGACTTGGTACACGGGTTCGTCGGGATGGATGTATCGCACCGCGGTAGAGGGAATACTGGGCATTCATGTGCGCGGCCGGATGCTCGTCGTCAATCCGTGCATTCCGCGTGCCTGGACCGGTTTCGAAGTCACCCATCGCTGCGGCTCGTCGCGCTACCGTATCACGGTGGAAAATCCCCATGGCGTCAGTCAGGGCGTCGTGAAGGCTTCGCTCGACGGACAGGAAATACCGGCGTCCCCCTGCCAGATCGCCCTGGTGGATGACGGCATTTATCACTACGGAGTGGTCACGCTGGGTTGATCGGCATCCGCTACTCGCCGCTGCTGCGTTTTGCTCGCAGCGAACCCACCGCCCGCAACAACAGGGTCTTGGCAACGGCGCTCGCCGGCAACATGCGCAGCAGCCGCAGCGCCAATGCGGGCCGTGCAATGAGCAGGCCCGCAGCCAATGCGCCCAAGGTTCCGATACCGCGTCCGCTGGTGAACATCTGCATGGTGCGGCTGCGCGGAAAGCCGCCGGGCGTCCTGGGCTGCGCCGAGTTCCCGTCGGCTTCGCGGTGCGGCGGATCGAGCACGCGCCGCAGTTCCTCGCGCGACACCGCCAGTCGAGTCAGAATTTCGCGCCGGGCAACGTCGTCTCTGTCCGTCATGCCATCAATCCTGGTCCGACGACGCCAGTATGCGTTCCAGCAGCGCCCGGTCTTCGTGCCACTGCCGGCGCACCGAGTCCAGCATCCGCGATTTCGACCGCACCACGCTCGTTCTATAGATGGCTGCGGCAATGCCCGCGACCACGAATGCACCCGCCGTCCATGCGACGGCAGCCACGCGGTAGGGCGTGTCCCAAGTGAATGCCACCACCAGCATACAACCCATCAGCAGCGCGAACAGGCCGCACACCGCCATGATGGCCGTAGCCACGAACTCTGCCGCGTATTCCCGGCAAGCCTGGGCCAGATCCAGACTGGCGAGGTCGACATAGGCCGCGAAATGGCGCAGCAGCGCCGGCGCCGCTCTCGGCAGGGACCATAGCAGTCGCACTGCGGCGTCCTAGTTGCGGCGTGTCGCCAAAATCCCGACCACTGCACCCACCAGGGCGGCGATGCCGATCGCCTGCCACGGGCTGTCGCGCACGTAGTCATCGGCGGTGCTCGCCACATTCTGTGCATGCTGCCGTAGGGTGTCGGCGCCATCCGCCAAGCTCTGCTTGGTCGCATCGACCGCGCGCTGCACTTTGCCGCGCACGCGAGCCACATCTGCGTCCTTCAAATCGGCGATCCGCGCCATCAGGTCTTCGACGTCGGCAATCAAATTCTTGATCTCGCTCGAAGCCGCCGCCTTGATGTCGTTGACGCCATCGCTCAGATCACTTTTGAGCCGGCGCCCGGTGGCGCGCGCCTGCTCAGTGGTTCCGTCAAATGTATTTTCCATAGATCTTCTCCTTCGAACACAAAGACAGTATCCCCTATCCTGGCCGCCACCGGGTGGCCGTACCATCGGCTCGAATCGGCCCTTCCTGTAGGAATCGCCCCACGTGCTAAACTTTAAGGTTGCGGCGCGGACAATGACATGAAAATTCTGGGTGAGGAATTGGGCGGGATCGGCCGATGGTACATCGCCTTGCCTCCGTTGTTGCTGATCGGTTTCCTCATCGGCCTGTTCTTTCTAGCGGCGGCCGGGCAATCGAGGCTCAATGCGGCCAATGAGCGGGTTCATGACTCGCAATTGCGGCAGCAAGCCTTGAGCGAGTTCATCGCCCTCATGACCGACGCCGAGTCGGGACAGCGCGGCTATCTTCTGACCGGCGAGATTTCCTATCTGCAGCCCTATACCGAGGCGGTGGCCAACGTCGAGGCTGCGCTCGATCGCGTACACGAGGCCTATGGCGGCAGCGATGACACCCGCGAGTTTCATGAGCTGCGCATACTGACCGGAAAAAAGCTCGGCGAACTCGACGATACCCTGGCGCTGTTCAAAAAACGCGGCCCCGCACCGGCGGTGAACGTCGTACGCACCGACGTCGGCAAGCGCACCATGGATGAGATTGCCAAGATCGTCGGCGCCTTGCGCCTCGCAGAATCGCGCGAACTGTCCTCCGCCACCGCCCAGTGGCAGTCGGATTTTCGGATGTCGCGCTGGGTATCTGCCGCCGGCGTCATTCTCAATATCGGCCTGGTGTTGCTTGCCACCCGCTTGGTCTACGGCGACATGCACCGGCGCGCGCGCCAGTCCGCCAATCTGCGCGACCAGAAGCTGGAGTTGGAACACCAGGTGGATGCACGGACACGCGAGCTGACTGCGCTCTCTACCCACTTGCAAGGAGTGTCCGAGCAGGAAAAGTCCGCGCTTGCGCGCGAATTGCACGACGAACTCGGCAGCCTGCTGGTGGCCGCGCGCATGGATTTATCCTGGTTGCAGCAGCGCCTGCCCACCACCGACGCGTCCATTGAAACTCGCTTCAAGCGCATTCATGAGTCCTTGAGCGCGGGCGTCGATTTGAAGCGCCGGGTGGTCGAGGAACTGCGGCCCACTCTGCTCGACAATATGGGCTTGTTCGCAGCCATACGCTGGCAATTCAAAGAAACCTGCCGCCGCGCCGGGCTCAAATGCACCGAAACGATTCCCGAAGAGGAACCCAAATTCGATCCTGACGCCTCCATCGGCGTGTTCCGCATCGCTCAAGAAGCGCTGACGAACATCCTCAAGCATGCGCAGGCCAAGTCCGCGGATTTGACCATCGGAATCGCCGCCGACACTTTTATGCTGCGCGTCTCGGACGATGGCCGGGGTATCGCGCCGATGCGCCTACTGACCATCACGTCCCACCACGGGCTTGCATCGATGCGCCATCGCATAGCCGCGCTCGGCGGCACCTGGGAGATGACCAGTCCTCCCCCAGGGGGGACGGTGGTGCTGGCAGTCATTCCACTGGCGCGTATGCTGTTGGTGGAGCACGCTTAGAACCAAAGCCCTCGCCATCGTCGGCGAGGGCTTACTGGGCCGAGCCGGCCAGACGCGGATCAACGCACCGAGGACCCCGTCGCCGGGTCAGAGCTACGCGGTGAAATCGCCCTGCCGTCGTTGCCGCCGATGACCACTTCCACGCGGCGGTTCAGCTGACGGCCGCCGGATTCGTTGTTGCTGGCCACGGGGTACGCCTTGCCATAGCCGACGGTGCCGATTCTTGCGGAATCGACGCCGCGCGACAACAGCGCCGACTTGACGGCATCCGCACGGCGCCGCGACAGATCTTCGTTGTACGAATCCGTGCCGACACTGTCGGTGAAGCCGTCGATCTGCACCAGCCTATCCTTGTGCTCGTTCAAGAACTGCGCCAGCTGGTCCAACTTGCGGCCGGCGCCCGGATTCAATTCCGCCCGGCCGGTATCGAACAACACGTCGCCAAGGGTCAGCACCAAGCCGCGCGGGGTGGGTGTAGCCTTGAGTTGGTCCACTTCCGCCTGCAGGCGCGCCGCTTCTTGCTGCGCGGCCGCCGCGTTCTGCGCCGCCTGATCGCGCTGATCGAGGGCCGCATTCGTCGCCGCTTTGGCGTTCTGCACTTCGCGAGTGCGCGCGCTCAGCATGATTTGATCACGCTCCGTCTGGCCGGTCGCCACTCGCGCGTCGTCCGCCTTGGCGGAGCCATGAATCCGCGCCAGGCGGGCATTCTGACCAGCCATGTAGGCCGGCTGAGCGATATCCGATTCGCGGTGATGCAATGCCGCGTCATCGGCAACGGCCAAATTCTTGCGCGCCGCCTCAAGATCGAGGGCAGCGTACTTGCCGACGTTCGGATCGGACTCGGCCGCTCGGACCGCGTCGTGCGCACTCTCCAGCGCAGGATTCGGCCGCGGACCGCCCGCGCAGGCACCCAGAGCCAGCGCCAGCGTTATTGCAGAGATTAATTTCGCGTTCATGTTTACACCTTTATTGAGCGGGTTGTGTTGCGCGTATGGCCTCGCCGCGCAAGGCTTGCATGCTGGCGTCGAATTCCATCGCCGCCTTATGCGAGCGCGCTTGCTGCGCCGTCGCCTCGGCAACTTGCGCATCCACGTCGGCTTGCTCCGCCAGCATCGTTGCCGGCTTTGGTTCACGGTCGGTCGCGGCCTTTTCGGCGCGCGCCAACTTCTCGCGGGCAGTCGCCATTTCGACCGGTGCCAGTTCGGGCGCGCCCGATTGTTCGGCCCGCTGTACGGATGCCTTGGCCACCGCAATTTTCTCGTTTGCGATCGGGTTGGCCGCGAGCGCCACCGCACCTACGCTCAACGCGGCGCATGCGATGGCGGCGCGGGTCAATGTTGCTACCTGAATTCTCATGGGATCTCCTTGCTTAAATTTGCGGTTCGCCACGACCGCTCATGCGACCACAATACGCACCCATCAGGGCGTGTTTATGTCGGACATTCCGCCGAAATAACTGCGCTAATTGCTGAAGGCGTTGTAGGCGATATGGGGGGGGCATTGCGCGCCCGGCCATGCGCCGGGGAGATCAATGTTTCGAGAGATGTGCTTCGCAGATGTCGTGCAGCACTTCCGGCAGCCGCCCGTAGTCGCGGGCCTTATCCAAAAAATGCGTCGCGCCGAGCGCGATCGCGGCGTTCTTGTACTCCGGCAGATCGTAGTTCGTCAAGACGATGATCCGCGGCTTGAGTTGCGTCGTCGCCAGCGCACGCATTACACCGAAACCCGTGCCCTGCTTCAAATGCAAGTCCAGGATGATTACATCGACGGCCTCGCGCGTGGCCGACGCCACGGCTGCCGCCTCCGTGTCCGCGGTTCCAACCAATTCCACCTGGGGAATTTGCCGTATAGCTTCAGTCAATCGCTCCGTCAATACCTTGGAGTCTTCGACCAGAAGCACTCTCAAGCATTGAGCCATTGACATTGAATCCGTAAAGTTAATATCCATGCCGTTCGCAGCTTAACGTGTTGCGCGCCATGCCGCTCACGGAGGCTTCCCAGGTCCTCATGTAGGAAGTTTCTCACAGTATCGGACTCATTGAATCAGCCCATTACGTAGCGCATAGGACGTAATGTCCGCGTTAGCGGTGAAGCTCATCTTCTCCAGTATCCGGCTCCGATAAGTGCTCACCGTCTTCACACTCAGACTTAGCTCATTGGCGATGTCCGAAACTCCCCGGCCCGCCGCTATTTTGCAGAATATTTGGAATTCGCGAGTCGACAATCGTGCGTGCAACGGCTTGTCCGGATCGCCGTCGAGATCTGCGACCAGGATCTCCGCCAGCGCCGCGCTGACATAGCGCCGCCCCGACAATACCGTGCGCACGGCCTTCATCAATTCTTCGGGTGCGCTGTCCTTCGATAGATAGCCGCTCGCACCGGCGCGCAACACGTTGACCGCGTATTGCTGTTCCGGCAGCCCGCTCATCACCAACACCCTGACGCTGGGGTGGCCTGTCTGAATGTGCCTCAATATATCCAAGCCGCTGCGATCGGGCATGTGAATGTCGAGCAATACCAGATCCCAGTCGTGCTCGCGCAGCTGGTTCAAGGTCTCGTTGCCGCTTGCGGCTTCACCCACGGCGTTGATGGTGGCATCGGCTTCCAGAAACTGTTTGAACCCCGCTCGGACCACTGCGTGATCGTCTGCGATGAGTACTCTTGACACGTTTTACTCTCCGTTCAGCGGGCGCTTAGGAATTTGCGCACTCTTGGCTTTGTGAATATCCATTGAGCTTGTTATACAGCGTCTTCAAACTACATCCCAGCGCATCCGCGGCGCGTCGCTTGTTGCCCTTGAAATAATCCAGCGTGGCTTCGATCAGCGAGCGCTCCATATCGTGTATGCGCGATCCAACGCGGATGTCCAGGCGCTCGCGATCGTTCGCGGCATCGACGCCGCGCGCTGCGCCCTGAATCAGCGGCGCCAGCTCGAGAACCGTGTCGGCGAGTATGTAGGCCCGCTCCACGCAATTTTTGAGCTCACGCACATTGCCCGGCCAGGTATGCTGCTTTAAAGTCATGCGCGCTAGGGCCGAGAGCCGTTTTTGTGTGCGCCCTTGCGCATTGAGCTCCGCCAGGAAATGTTCCGCCAGCAGCTCCACGTCCTCGCCGCGGCTGCGCAGCGGCGGCAAGGCGACCGGAAACACCGCCAAGCGATACAACAAATCTTCGCGTAATTGGCCGCTCTGGACCGCCTGCAGGGGACATCGGTTGGTCGCGGCAATCACACGGACGTCGCAGATGAATTCCGTGCTGGCGCCCACCCGGTAAAATTTGCGCGTCTCCAGCACCCGCAGCAGACGGGTCTGCATGTCGAGCGGCATCTCCGTCACTTCGTCGAGCAGCAGCGTCCCCCCCTGGGCACGTTCGAACACGCCGGCATGCGCGCGCACTGCCCCGGTGAAACTGCCCTTCTCATAGCCGAATAGCTCCGCTTCGATGAGGCCGGCCGGTATGGCGCCGCAGTTGATGGCTAGGAAGGGGCCCTGGCGACGTGCGCTGCACTCGTGAATGGACCTCGCCGCCAGCTCCTTCCCGGAACCGCTTTCCCCGGTCAGGAGTACGCTGGCCTCGGTCGGGCCCACCCGTTCAATGAGCCGGAATACCTCCTGCATGGCCGCGGATGCACCCAACAGGGAGCCGATCGCGGTTATGGGCGCGATATGGACGGGGAAACTTAGGCTGACGCTATTCATTAACCTTCTCCTGCTCGCTCCCGTGTAATCATTACACCGAGCACGGCTAGATTTGTAACCTGTGCAGAAGGCGTCTGCCAGGGACAGCCGCTGATCCTCGGCTCAGACTTCACGCGATTTTCTGTCAGTGTTTGTCCGACATCGCATGAAGGCGAGGGTGTTTGCTACGGGGTGGGCGCTCCACTGGTTCCGCAGCGCCAGCAGCTGGTGAACTGCGGTTCGAGCACCTCACCGCAATGTGCGCAGGTCCAAGGGGAGCCGGCCGGCGCGGCGGCGGCCCGTGCCAAGGCACGCAGGGCGGCCTGCTCATCGGCGTCATCGACATAGAGCTGCGGCCAGGTTTCCAGCATGGGCAAATCCCCCAGGGCGCCCGCCAGGTATTGATTCCGCAGTTCGCTTTGGATTCCGTCGGTTAACAGCAAGTTGCGCGCATGCGCCACCTGTATCAGCGACGCGGCGCGGAACACCCGTTTCACGAATCCCCGCGCAAGGACCTCAAAAACGCCCGGATGTCTTCGCCGCGCTCCAGAACCTCGACCAACGCTGAGCCCACCACCACGCCGTCCGCATGGCCCGCGAAACGCGCAACCTGTTCCCGGGTTCGAATCCCGAACCCCGCACACACCGGCACCTTGGAGCAGAGCTTGACTCGATCCATGTAGTCCAGCACGTCGCGCGGCAGCTCCGCCGATGACCCCTTGGCTGTGCCGGTGGTGCCGGTCATGGTCACTGCGTACACGAATCCCTTGGCCTCGCGGCACAACAGGCTCAGGCGCTCCGGAGGGGTTACCGGCGTCACCATCTGCACCAGCGCCAGCCCCTCGCTGTCCAGCGCCCGCTTCAGGTCGAAGCTTTCCTCATACGGCAGGTCAGGGACGATGAATCCGGCGATGCCCGACTCAGCCGCCGCGCGCGGCAGCTTATCCAGCCCGAACTTGAGCAGCGGGTTCAAATAGCTCATTAAAAGCGTAGGGGCGGCATGCCGTGGATTCAAAGACCGAAGTTCTTCGAGTATCCACGGCAGTGTGACGCCGTCGGCGAGCGCCGCGAAGCTCGCACGCTGAATGGTGGTGCCGTCGGCCATGGGATCCGTGAAGGGCACTCCGATCTCCACCACATCGCACTCGGCGGCAACCGCGGCCAGGTTCTCCTTGAATCCCCGCCGCGTCGGAAAACCGGCAGTGAGAAACCCCACCAACGCCGGGCGACCCTGCGCCGCTACCGCCTGAATTGCGGCGGAAATGCTGTCGCGCGGCGCGAGCGCTGGCGTCTCCTTCATCATTTAAAAATCCTTCAGCAATGTTCGCTGCAGGATGGGCATGTCCTTGTCGCCGCGGCCGGAACAGCCGATGAGAATTTTCGCGCCCGGATGGGACTTGGCGTAGCGCCGTGCGCCATAAAATGCGTGAGCACTCTCAATCGCCGTCAGTATGCCCTCGAACTTCGCGCACTCGGCCAGCGCATCCAAGGCCTCTTCATCCAATGCCGATTCGTAGGCAACGCGCTTGACCGTCATTAAGTAGGCGTGTTCGGGGCCGACCCCGGAATAGTCCAGCCCCGCGGACACTGAATGAGTCTCCTGCACCTGGCCGAAAGCGTCCTGCAAAATCAAGGTATAGCTGCCCTGCAAAACTCCGGGGGTTCCAAAGGTCAGGGAAGCCGCATTGTCCCCAAGACCGGCACCGCGCCCGCCCGCTTCCACGCCCAGCAATTTCACTTGAGCGTCGTCCACGAAAGGGTGAAACAAGCCGATGGCATTCGAGCCGCCGCCCACGCAGGCCACCGCAATATCCGGCAAGCCGCCCGCCTGCTCCAGCATTTGGGCGCGCGCTTCGCGGCCAATGACGGCCTGCAGCTCGCGCACCAAGTAGGGATAGGGATGCGGACCCACCGCCGAGCCCAGGCAATAGTAGGTCCCGTTGGGATCAGACACCCAATCGCGCAAGGCTTCGTCGATGGCGGCGCGTAGGGTCGCATCGCCGCCGGTGACCGGCACCACCTTGGCGCCTAACAGCTGCATACGCCCGACATTGGGCGCTTGACGCTCCACGTCCACCGCGCCCATGTAGACCACGCAGGGTATCCCTAGTCGCGCGGCTGCGGCGGCGCTGGCAACGCCATGCTGACCCGCGCCGGTCTCGGCAATGATGCGTTTGGCGCCCAAGCGCTTTGCCAACAGGGTTTGGCCGACGGCGTTGTTGATCTTGTGCGCGCCGGTATGCGCCAGATCTTCCCGCTTCAGCCACACCTCAGCACCCCAGCGCTTGCTTAAAGTAGGCGCATAGGAAAGAGCCGTGGGCCGCCCCACCCAGGTCTTGAGTTCATGCATGAACTCGGACTGAAAATCGGCGCTATGCAAGTGCTCATCGACTCCGGCCTGCAGCCGATCGAGCGCCGGCACCAACGTTTCGGGAACGTAGCGCCCGCCGAAGGCGCCGTAGCGGCCTCGGGCGTCGGGAAACGCGTGAACCGCCGACGTCCGCAACAGTGACTTCACGAGTCGATCTTCATCTGTGCCGCGGCAGCGCGGGCCGCCCGGACGAATTCGTGTATTTTCGCCGGATCTTTGACCCCCGGCACTTCCTCGACGCCGCTGCTCACATCCACACCGAATGGGCGCACCGCTCGGATGGCCTCGGCTACATTCTGCGGCGACAGGCCGCCGGCGAGAATCACTTCGGTCTGGCGCGCAAGCTCGGCCGCCCGCCCCCAGTCGGCCAGTTCGCCGATGCCGCTCGAGGGCCCTTCGAACAGCATGCGTCCCGGCAGCGGATTCGGGGTTTTGCGGCCGAAGCGCACCACCGGAAGCACTTTGATAAGTGCCGGAATTTTCAATTCGCGCAAATCCTCGACATCCGTTTGAAAATAATCCGGCTTGAGAATTCGGCAAATCTCATCGACTTTCATTTGCAGCGGATGCTGTGCCACGGCGATGCGCAATATTCCGGGCGGCGCCAGTGCCGCCAATTGCGCCGCCTGGCCAGGCGTCACCTGGCGCGGGCTGGGCGCGAACACGAAGCCTATCGCGTCGACATTGGCCTCTGCGGCGGCAGCGACGGCGTCGGCACTGGTTATGCCGCAGATCTTGATCCACATCAGCCTAAGTGTAGCCATTTAAGGTTGCACTGTCCGCGTCGCCCGGAATATTTCGCCGAGCAGCAACGACGGGTCATCGCCGGCCATCAGTGCGGTGCCGATCAAGGCCACCCCATATCCCAGCCGTTGCATTTCGCGCGCATCGGCCGCGGACGCGACTCCGCTTTCAGCCACCGCCGGCCGCCCGGGCGGCAGCAGCGGCGCCAATGCCGCGAAGCGCTCCGGCACCACCTTCAGGGTCTGCAAGTCGCGGCAATTGATGCCGATCAAAATCTGCCCCGCAAGGCTCTCTATCATCTCGCGCGCCGTTTCCAGATCGGTCGCATCAAACGCTTCGAGCAGCACGAACAGGCCATGCTGCGCGGCGACCTCGAGCAGTAGGGCGACGCGGCTGCGCGGCAGCATTCTTACTATCACGAGCACGCCGCCGGCGCCGGCGGCGCGTGCTTCCAGCACTTGATAGGGATCGACCAGAAAATCCTTGCGCATGGCCGGCACGCCCAGAGGCCGGAGCACCGCCGCGGCCCGGCGCAAGTGCTCCAGCGAGCCGTCGAAGCGCGTCGGTTCAGTCAACACCGACACGGCCGCGGCACCGCCGCGCGCATAGGCGGCGACGCGTCCCAGCCAATCCTCACTCTCCTTGCCCAGCACACCTGCGGCCGGGGACCTCAATTTGAGTTCCGCAATGACGTCGAAGCCTGCGACTGACAGGCGTAGCGACGGGCTAACCGGCCCGGCGTGTGCGCGGCGCTCCAGTTCAGCAAAAGATTCAAGCCGCAGCGCCTCCGCCACTCGGTCCGCGCTGGCGCGCGCCATGTCGTCCAAAAACCCGCTCACGAGCGCGCCACGAACTGCCGTAAGCGCACGAGCCAATCTAGCGCGCGGCCGCTGTCCACCGTTGCGCGCGCCAGCTCGACGCCCGCGTGAATCGTGGCCGTGCGGCCCGCGATGAACAACCCGAGCCCGCATTGCAGCGCCAAGGCGGCATAATGCGCGCCGCGGTCACGGCCCTCGAACACTTCGAGCAGCGCCGCCAGATTCGCGGCCGCTTCGCCGCCCGCCAAGTCGCTGGAGCCGCATACGGGCAGCCCGAATTCGCGCGGGTCTATTTCGTGGCGGCGAATCGTATCCGGTGTGACATCGAACGCCAGAAACGGACCGATGGGCGTGGCCTCGTCCCAGCCCGCGGCACCATGCACCACCCAGGCGCGCTCGATAGCCATCCCCGCCAAAGTACCGGCCATTAACTCCGCGGTCGGCGCATCGTACGCGCCGATCAAGCGATAGCGCGGGGCGGCGGGATTGGTCAGCGGCCCCAGCAAATTGAATACCGTGCGAATCCCAAGCGCCGCGCGAATCGGCGCCACCGCCTTCATGGCCGGATGAAAATAGGGTGCGAACAAGAATGTGAATCCAGTCGCCTCGAAGCAGCGCGCTGCTTGCGCCTCATCCAGCGGCAGGATGAACCCCAGCGCTTCGAGCAAATCCGCGCTGCCGCTGCGGCTGGAAATGGAACGATTGCCGTGCTTGATCACGGGTAGTCCGCAGGCGGCCGCCAGCAGCGACGCCCCGGTGGACAAATTCAGACTGCCTGAGGCATCGCCGCCCGTGCCGACGATGTCGATGGCATCGAGCCCGGACGCCAGATCAGGCTTGCGAGCCAGCGCGCGCATGGCGCCGGCAAAGCCGCGCACTTCCGCCGCGGTAACGCCCTTGGTGCGCAGCGCAGCCAGCAACGCGCCGGCCATCGCGGGCGCAAGTTCCGGCGCCGTCAGCATCGTGAGCAGAGAGGCCGCTTCGCCTTCACTCAGGTCGCGGCCCTGCACCAAGTGGTCCAGCGTATGGCGCGGGCTGGTGGATGAGTGGTGCAGATCGCTCAAGTCAAGTCTTCAGGAAATTGCCCATGAGAATCGGACCATCCGGCGTGAGCACACTCTCCGGGTGAAATTGCACCCCTTCAATGGGGAGAGTTCGATGCCGCACCCCCATGATTTCACCTTCTGCGGTACGCGCCGTAACCTCCAGGTCGGGCGGTATGCTGTCCCCCGCCGCAATCAGCGAGTGATAGCGGCCGGCCTCGAAGTTGGCCGGCATACCGGCGTACAGTCCCTTGCCGTCGTGCATGACGGGCGACACCTTGCCGTGCATCAGGCGCGCCGCGCGCACCACCTTGCCGCCGAACACTTCTACCAGCGACTGATGGCCGAGGCAGACGCCAAAAATCGGTATGCGCCCGGCGAACGACTCGATCATCTGCATGGACACGCCCGCGTCGCGCGGAGTACCGGGACCCGGCGAAATGACCAGGTGCGTGGGCGCGAGCGCCCGCGCCTCATCGACATCGATGGCATCATTGCGATGCACGTCGACTTCGGCGCCCAGCACCAGGAACGCCTGCACCAGGTTGTATGTGAATGAGTCGTAGTTATCGATCAGGAGTATTTTGGGCCGCATCCTACAGACCCTCCGCCGCCAGCTCGAGCGCCCGCCGCAGCACCGCACTCTTTGCCATCAGTTCATCGTATTCGGCCTGCGGCACGCTGTCGGCGACGATGCCGCCTCCTGCCTGGTAACTATAAGTGTCGCCGCGAAACACCAGTGTGCGAATCGTGATGGCTTGATCCATGTCGCCGCTGCGGCCGAAATAACCGACCGTTCCGCCGTACAGTTCACGGCCCACGGGCTCGAGCTCATCGATGATTTCCATGGCGCGCACCTTCGGCGCGCCCACCAAGGTGCCGGCGGGAAACGTAGCCGCAAACAGGTCGAACGCGTCCTGTCGCGGCGCCAGCCGGCCGTTGACGCCGCTGACGATGTGCATGACGTGGCTGTAGCGCTCGATGACCCGGTACGGCTCGACCTGTACCGAGCCTGCGGTCGCCACCCTTCCCAAGTCGTTGCGCGCCAGGTCGACCAGCATCACATGCTCCGCATTTTCCTTCGGGTCCGCCAGCAGCTCCGCCTCCAACGCGGCATCTCGCGCCGCATCGGCGCCGCGCGGTCGCGAGCCCGCGATCGGACGCAACTGGGCGTACCCGTCATGGCACTTCACCAGCGCCTCGGGCGATGAGCCCACCACCGTGATGTCGCCGAGCTCGCAGAAATACATGTAGGGAGAGGGATTGAGCAGCCGCAGCGCCCGGTACACCTCGAAGGGACTCAAGGCATGCCGGCCGGCGAATCGCGATGCCAGCACCAATTGATACACGTCGCCGGAGGCGATGTACTCCTGCGCACGCCGCACGCGGATGGCGTGCGCCTCCTGGCTGAGCGACGGCGTCGCCGGCGAGAAACGTCCCGGCGCGAGCACCGCCGGCACGGCGCCCCGCAGCGCGCGTACCACCTCGCGGCGCAGGCTCTGCCGTTCGGCCTCGCTGCCGTCATGCAGCAGCGCGACGCTGCGGGTCAGATGATCGAACACCAGCAAGGAACGCGGCGCCACGTAGTGCGCGTGCGGCGTGGTGGTGTCATCCAGACTGCGTGCCGGTACGCGTTCGAAGTAGCGCACGGCATCATAGGCGGTATAGCCGACCAAGCCGCCGAGCAAGGGCACTCCCGGCACTTCCGGCAGCGGCCGCGGCGCTTGGGCGAGCGCGCCGCGCAAGGCATTCAAGAATTCGTTCTTGGAGCGCGGCCGGGCCGAATGCACTCCGCCGACGTCAAGCCCCGCCGCGTCCAGGCGCACCTCCAGGCAATCGCCGAATCCGATGAAGGAGTAGCGCGCCAGCCGCTCGCCGCCTTCGACGCTCTCCAGCAAAAATCGCGGCCGAAACGGCGCCAGCTTCAAATACGCCGATACCGGCGTATCGAGATCCGCTGCAATATCAAAGGGAGGCTTCATTCGTACAACCTGCAAATCTCACGGACAACAAAAAACCCATCCCCGTTTTTTAGAGCGGAGATGGGTTCTGGATACCGAAGAATTAAATTATTTGACCGACCAGCGCCCACTCCTTACGGAGTCCGCCACCACCAAGCCTTTCGAAGCATACGCGCCGTCGTCATGAGCCAAGTATCGCCCTCCCGGGCGAGCAGCGTCAAGCGTCGACCCTTCAGCTGGGCGCCGCCAGCTTTTTCTTGAATTTCCGGGTCAGATCCACGAAACGCGGGGTCAGGCCGACGTCCTCATAAACCGGATCGCCTTGATCGTCGCGCGAAATGACTTTCGGGCCGCGCTCATAGGGCATGGCGGCGGCAATTTCGTCCAGGCCGGCGCGCAGCAGATCGGTTATGAGGATTTCGATGGGCTGTCCGGGAAACAGCTCGGCCAAGGCCTGCAGCCGCGCGGCGTCATCGAGGTCGAGGCGGATCGGATATTCCTTTGCCGTTCGTAGCGGCACCGGATCTTTCTTCCAACGATCGAGCAAGGGCTTGAATTTCACGTCGACTCCCGCCATACCTGACTCCATGCATTATAGACCGCAGGGATGGGCGTGCCCGCACCCCGATAACACGCCGCAGCGTACTGTGACGTAGTTCTCTTGGCGCCGCGTCCCGCACCTCTTTTGGAATCGCCACACGGTCCGGCGGCCGCGGCAGCCGACTCCGGCGGCCTGCAGCGCAGTTGGCTGGGCGTTTTTACCTATAGCCGGCGTGCGCTGCTGTTGGTGTGGACCACCAACAAGGCGCTCAGCATCACGCTCGCCCTACTCACGCTCGTCGCCGGCGTGCTGCCGGCGGGGGTTGCCTACGTCGGCGCGCAAATTGTCGACGCCGTCATTCATGCGGCCGATTTGCATCGCCGGACGGGCACTGGGGAATTCGCCCACGTCATGAAGTTTGTCGCCCTCGAAGCCGCGCTCATCGCCGCCATGTCCATGGCGCAACGGGGCATTTCGCTCGCCCAATCCTTGCTGCGTGCCCAGTTAGGTCAGCGCGTCAACGTCATGATCTTGGAAAAGGCGCTGACCCTGGAATTGACGCAATTCGAAGATTCGGAGTTCTATGACAAGCTGACCCGCGCGCGCCGCGAAGCTTCCAGCCGCCCCTTGAGCCTGGTGATGCGCACCTTCGGCCTTCTGCAAAATGCCATCTCGCTGGTGTCCTTCGGCG
>JANXZQ010000064.1 GCA_025355445.1 Gammaproteobacteria bacterium | reverse complement strand
ACTCAAGCGTGAACTGGATCAGCGCTGGACCCGCAACATGATGTTAAATAAATGGCTGGAATATTGTGCCGAACGGGGCCATCACTTCTAGCGGCCGCGAGTTGCTCTGCTAAGGCGGGACATTGATCGATCGTTTAAGTTTTCTCAAAGGAGGTGCGGAAGGAGGCGCCGTGAGTGCCGAAGAAGAGCGGCTCATGCAGCTCTTCCAAAATCGTGCGGGTCTGAAAAAGGCTTACGCCGACCTCAAAGACGAATTTCATCTGCTGCGCGACCGACTCAAGCAGCAGGAAGGCGCCACCATCCGCGTGCAGGAGCAGCTCGACGCGCTAGGCGATCTGCTCGGCGATCCGAAGACCGGCTTCGGTGCATTGGTGTTCTTTCAACTGCGCGCCCTGTGGAAAATCTGCCACCAGCAGCTCTCGACATTCGCGACCGATCTGATGCGTCAGCAAGAGACTCGCGAGGTGGCGAAGCACAAGGTGGAATGCGAGGCGCAGAAGAACTCGCGGCTGGCCGACGTGGATCTGCGCCTGCAGGCGGCCGCAGTAGACGCCGACTTGCAGCGTCAGCACCTGGCCGCCGCGCAGAACGAGATCGGGCGCTTGACCGCGTTCTGGCACTACTTCAAGCGCCGCCGCCGGCAGAAGTCGCTGGAATCGCTGCGCAGCCAAGTCGTCGTCGCCGATGCGCAAGTGGGCGACCTGCACGCCGAACGCAGCGCCATCGAACACGAGGCCGCCGCCAATTTCGCCGGCATCTCATTGGCGGCGCGGCGCAACATAAACCTGGCCATCATCAGCTATGCAGAACTGTTGTGCGAACATGTCGATGCCTACGGACTTGCGGCGCGCGCCAAGGAGGCGGTTGCGCGCAGAGTTCACGAAATGAATTTCGGTACGCGCGAAGAATGCGAGGGCTACATGCAGCGGGTGCAAAAGGCGCACGCCGCGGTCGCCAATCAGAAGCAGATCACGGTCGCATTGAAGGCGAAGCTGGACCGCCTGCGCGCCTCCTGCGAATACCGCAACAACGCCGACACCGTTCCAAGCGCCGACTCAGTGGCAGTCAATCCGGTGGAAGCCGTGCTGGGCAAGACCACACGATCAGCGACCGCGCCCGCTTGGAACGTCCTCGCCGAGGACTACTGGGACCTTTACACGCTGCTATTGCGCTAGCCGGTCGTCATGCACCGGCTTGTCGGTGCGCCGCGCCTGCGTGGGCACGACTCGATGCAGCTGCGCCGTCGCGACGGCAAGGTCGGCCGCGATCTGCGACGCTTCGTCCAACAGGATGCCGGCGGCTGCGTCGTCCTTGATCTCCTCCAGCGACTTCGCCGGCTTGACGTCGTGCGCGGCCCGCCAGGTGTTCTCACGGTCCAGACGTTCGCCCTCGATTCGTTTGCGCTCGGCCTCCCGGGTCTTGAGATTCAACGACAGCGTCTTCTGGCCGCGCATCGCATCGAGGGCCGCGATGTCCTCGCGCAAGTAGCGGAAATCCGCGCTGGCCGCAGTGCGATCGTCGTGCAATTTCTGCAGTGAGGCCGTTATCGATTTCAAATCGCCCTCGGTGCGGAATGTCGCGGGTTCAATGTGATCCCACGGCAGCGCGCGATCACGCGTGCTTTCGCCGACTTCATTCGCGTCGATCAGGGACGGCAATGCGATGTCGGGAGTCACGCCGCGGTCCTGGGTGCTCTCGCCGGTGATGCGATAGTACTTGCCGATGGTGACGTTGAGCTGCCCGAGCTCCGGTTTGCGGCCGAAAATCGTGTAGTTGAGCGGATGCGCGTTTTGCACCGTGCCTTTGCCGTAGGTTTGTTGACCGACGATGAGCGCGCGGCCGTAGTCCTGAATGGCGCCGGCAAAGATCTCCGAAGCCGATGCGCTGAAGCGATCCACCAGCACGATCATCGGACCGCTGTAGAAAATTGACGGGTCGGGATCGTCGTCGACCTCGATGCGACCGGTGGTATCGCGCAGCTGCACCACGGGTCCACGGTCGATGAACAGGCCGGTCAGCGACTCCGCTTCCGGCAGATAGCCGCCGCCGTTGGCGCGCAAGTCCATGATCAACACTTCTGCGCCGTCTTTTTTCAGCTCGCCGATCAGGCGCTGCACGTCGCGAGTGGTGCTGCGATAATCCTTCGCTCCGGCGCGGCTGGCATCGTAGTCTTGATAAAAGCTCGGGACGGTGATGACGCCGACTTTCACGTCGCGGCCGTTACGCTGCACCACGCGCATGGCCTTGTGCGAGGCCTGAGCTTCGAGAGACACGCGATTGCGCGTGAATTCCACTACTTTCTGCGCCGAACCGGGCGCAGCGCCCGCCGGCAACAGCTGCAGGCGCACCAGAGTGCCTCCGGGGCCGCGTATTTTCTGCACGACGTCGTCCAATCTCCAACCGATGACGTCGATCAGCTCGCCGTTCTTGCCTTCGCCGATGGCGGTAATGCGGTCGCTGGCAGCGAGCTTGCCGCTGGTCGCCGCCGGGCCTCCGGCAATGACATCGATCACCGTGACGTAGTCGTCGGTCAGCTGCAGCGAGGCGCCTATGCCTTCGTAGCTCAGGCTCATTTGAATGTTGTATTCCTCGGAGTTTCGCGCCGAGAAATAGTTCGAGTGCGGATCCAAGGACAGAACGAAGGCATTCATGAACGCCTCGAACACATCCTCGGGCTTGCTCTGATCCATGCGCTTTGCCACATGCTCGTAGCGCTTGCGCAATACGTCGGATGCTTCGGTCCACTGCTTGCCCGCGGTGACCAGCGACAATGCGTCATTCTTGACGCGCTTGCGCCACAACTCATTCATTTCCGCGGCGTTCGCCGGCCACGGTTCCTTTTCGCGATCGAAGTTGAACGACTCGTCGACTTCGAAATTCGGTTTCTTGTTCAGCAGTTCGATGGCGTAAGCCATGCGCTCGCGGCTGCGCTGCTGATAGCGGCGGAAAATCACGAACGCGGGCTCGACGTCGCCGGACTTGATGGCGTCGTCCAGTTCATAGCGGTAGCGTTCGAACTCGGCGATATCGCTGGCGAAGAAATAGCTTCTGCCGCCGTCGATCGCGTCCAGATAGCGGTCGAGGATCAAACTCGAGAGATGATCGTCGAGCGGCGCCCTGCGGTAGTGCTCACGGGCGACGATGTCCGCGACCCGGCGCGCTACATAGTTTTCCTGCTCAGTAGGCGCGAGTGCCGCGGTCGCAGCCGGCACGGCCGGCGAGGGCGTCATGGCCGCGCCCAAAAGGAAGGCGAGCCCGACTGCGCTCGCGCAGACCGCGATGCCGGTTATCCAGCGCGAACGATTGGCCCGAGGCCTATTAGTCATCACCGTAGCCGTTCTCCTGTAAACTTCAGATTCCCGTCAAGGCTAGAGAAGCCCGCGCCCGCTAGCAAGTGTATATGAGCCCCAAGGTATGCGTCCGTTCACGGTTCTGATCGGTATCATTCTGGGGTCCGCGGCATCGATCACCTTCGGGCTCGGCGCCGTCCTGATCGTGTTCGCCGTACTGGCCGGCGAACATCCCGATCTGAAGCGCGAAATGCCGCAGCTCGTCGGAAGTTTGGCAGCCTTCGCGGGTATGACCGCGGCCAGCGCGGGGAGTTTCCTGGGACAGATAAAGGCGCGTCCGTGGCGCGGCTGGGCGCATTTGGCCACTGCCGCCTGCTTGGGCTTAGTAGTTTTGCTGTATTGGCCGCGCAGCAACTGATCGAGGAGTAGGCGATACCATGCGAATTCAGAGTCGTTGGGGCGTTTTGGCGCCGCTGTGCCTGCTTCTGACTGCTTGCACGACCACGCCCAAGGCGCTCCCGCCGTCCACCGACATCGACGAGACCGCATTTCGCGAGCATATCCGGGTGCTGGCGTCCGATGAATTCGAGGGCCGCAGGCCCGGTACGCCCGGCGAGGAAAAAACCATTGCCTACCTGGTCGAGCAGTTCCGCAAACTAGGCCTCAAGCCCGGCAACGGGGAGAGCTTTCTACAGCAGGTGCCGATGCTGGAGACCACCGCCGGGACGGATGCGTCCCTGTCCGTCGCCGGACATAATGGCGGCGCGATGATGCAGCTGCCTTACGGCAAGAGCATGGTGATCTGGAGCAAGCGCGGCCTGCCTCTGGCAGAACTTCGCCAGAGCGAGATGGTGTTCGTGGGTTACGGCATCGTTGCGCCCGAGTACGCGTGGAACGACTACGCCGATACTGATGTGCACGGTAAGACCGTCCTGGTGTTGGTCAACGACCCGGGGTATGCCAACCAGGACCCCCAGGTGTTCAAGGGCGGCGCCATGACCTATTACGGCCGCTGGTCGTACAAAATCGAGGAAGCCGCCCGGCAGGGCGCTGCGGGCGTGCTGCTGGTGCACGACGCGGACGCGCTCGGCTACGATTGGGATGTGGTCCGGAACAACTGGACCGGAGCACAGTTGGATCTGGCGGGCGCGGTCGCCGTACCCCCTGCCATCGAGGGTTGGGTCCAGAAGGACGCCGCACGCGCGCTGTTCGCGGCGGCCGGGCTCGATTTCTCGGTTCTGTCAGCCGCTGCCGCGCACCCCGGATTCAAGGCCTTAGGCATGGGGCTGCGCGTCGATGCGACGCTGCACGCCAGCGTTCGTCAGTTCAATTCGCCGAACGTCATCGCCGTTTGGCCCGGCGCGAAACGCCGCCGCGAATACGTGTTGTACACCGCGCACTGGGATCATCTGGGCCGCGACCCTGGGCGCTCCGGACACAACATATTCAACGGCGCGCTCGACAACGCATCGGGCGTGGCGGGACTCATCACGACGGCGCAGTCTTTTGTCCGCACCAAACCGGCCGGCGACCGGACAATCGCGTTTCTGGCGCTGACCGGCGGCGACTTCGGCTTGTTGGGATCTCGGTACTACGTAGAGAATCCGGTGCTGTCCTTGCGCGATACCGCGGCCGTGCTCAATTTGGACACCTTGCATGGCGGTGGTCCGACCCGGGATGTCACCATCTTTGGTTCTGGCAACACCGATCTGGAAGAGTATGCCCGCGCTGCCGCGCTGCTGCAGGGCCGCGAAGTGACTCCGGAACCCACGCTCGGGCAAGGTCTTTATTTTCGGTCCGACAATTTCACCTTCGCCAAGGCCGGCTTGCCGGCGCTGTACGCCAAAGGAGGCTTGGATGACGCAGCGCGCGGGCCCGCGTGGGGCCGCACGCAACTCGACGATTACATGTCGAGGCGCTATCACCGGCCGAGCGATCAATATTCCCCCAGCTGGGATGTGCGCGGCGCCGTAGAGGACCTTGGCCTGTATTACGATGTCGGCAATCGAGTGGCGCACACGCGGCGATTTCCGCGCTGGTATCCGAATAGCGAGTATCGAGTGAGCCGCGATCACGCGGCGGAACCTTGAGGTTCCGGCGACCTAGCGCCTGCCGACCCTGGCCCAGTTTTTCTTGCGGTCGAAACTGCCGGAGGTGTTGTATGGATCGACGCCGCGCTTCTCGTTCGCCGCCTTGAGCGGCGCCGAGCTCACACTGAGCTTCTCCGTCGTGTTCGCCTGGCGCAGTTCACGCACGCCGAAACTGAAATCTGAGTCCGGATTACTCAGGGTTTTGGGGTTGCTCGTCATGAAGTATTCCCTCTACAAATAAAAAACCGATGCGTCAATGGAGCTTGTTTTGTTTTCGATCTTGCCCGCGGGTACATGTTCCCAAATCGCGACAGCAAGATGCGCGCGCGATGGTAAAACTGTGAAACGCATCATGCGGATTGAGACATAACCTGGCTGCCGGCACAGAATCGGCGTGCCGGCCGCCGCCGGCGCGGCGAACGGCGCCGTTCGCAGGTGAGAATGCGGAGTTAGCCGATGCGCGCCAGCGCGCCGGGTATCTGCCGATCGAAGGGTACCGAGCGGTTACGGCCGCGCATCTTGGCTGTGTACAGGGCCTGATCCGCCGCCTTGATGAAATCGGCGACGCACTGGAACAGCGTTTGCGCTCCGTGCGTGGCGCAGCCGATGGAAATCGTCACCGTGGCTTGATCGGATCCGATCACGTGCCCGGTATTGCGGAATGCGAGCACGATGCGCTCGCAGATGCTGCGCGCCGTCTCCGCATCGGTGGCCGGCAGCACCAGGACGAACTCTTCGCCACCGTAGCGTGCGATCAAATCCGTCTCGCGAGTGTTGCCGCGCAGAATGCGCGCGGTCGCCTGAAGAATCCGGTCTCCCGCCTGGTGGCCGAAGTTGTCGTTGATCCCCTTGAAATTATCCAGGTCCGCGAACGCAACGCTCAGCGGCCACTTATGGCGCGTCGAGTTGTCGAATTCACGCCCCAGAAAATGATCGAGGTAGGCGCGGTTGTAGACCCCGGTGAGCGAGTCGCGGCGCGTCTCTTCCTCGAGTTCGAGAGTGCGCGACGATGAATCTTCCGCGGCCACCCGCAACGTGTTGATCTCGCGCAGCGCGTGCAGGCTGCGTAGCATCAATACTTCGCGGGCGTGCTCGAGAATCAGTTCGGGATGCTGCTTGGCCAGCAGATCAGTTTCGAAGATCGCTTCCGTTTCGGGGATCATGGCGCCGATGGTGCCCAAGACCTGGCCGAATGCCATCTTATCGAGGCCCAGGCTGCGATCCCCGCACAGCGCAGTCTCGGCGAATTGCCGCTGCTCCGGATCGAGCAGGAATAGATCCGCCACAGGGCCGGAGAGGGCGACACAGCGGTTGAAGATCTGCGCGGGCTCAGCACTTGAGCTCTGATCGATGTGATGGCTGTGCGTGATGGCGCGGTGCAGCCGCTCCGGCAGATTCCATCCCTCCATCAACCAGCCACCGACATGCGCGTGATCGACCTGCAGCCGCTTCTTTTCATGCTCGGCCAGCGCGGCATGTTGACGTTGCAGGCGTTGCCCATCGATATATAAATCGGGGACGGCCTGGTCCAGCGCGAGCATCCCCACGTCTTGCAGCAGAGCCGCCAAAAAAATTTCCTCAGCCAGCGAATGGTGCATGGCGTCGCCGAGCGCGCGCGCCGCCGTCGCCGCCAGCAGGGCTCTGCGCCAGTACAAGTCGTAGCTCAGACCGTTCGATTTACCGCCTCGCAGAGACTTCACCAGCGAAAAACTCAAAGCGAGAGTCAGCGTCGCATTCAGTCCCAGCACCACCAGTGCCTGGCGCAAATTGTCGCTCTTGCGTCGTTGGGCGTACAGCGGGGAATTGGCGATGCGCAGGATTTTTGTCGACAGCGCGGAATCCATGCTCAAGGCCTTCGCGACCTTGCCCATCTCGATGTCCGGATCTTGCGCAAGCTCGATGATGTGCGTCGCGACGCCCGGCGGCGAGGGGAAATTTACTGATCTACGAAGATGAGCTTCGATATCGGGATTCACGCGCGACGCTCCAACAAATCAATCGGATAAAAACCCGCCTATTGAATGTTAGCGTCCGCCAAGCGCGGAACTTGAGTGTTGCCTTATGCCAAACGGGCGCTGGCCCGCCACCACGTTCGCAGGCCCTTGAACAGCAGATATAGGCCATAAGGACCCAACAGCACTACCCAGGAAGCCATCGACGGCTGGCCCAGTCCTGCGAAGAAGTTATTGTAAAGATGACCGAGGCCGGCTCCTTCATAGCGGCCAAGCGACGCGACGCCTGCATAGAAGATCAATAGCGGCATGAGGGCGATACCGCCCAGGAGAGCGAGTATGGCCACCGCCACTTCCACGGACCACGCACTGGTCAATCCCAAGCGCCCGAAAAGTCTCCTCATCATGGAGCCGATTGTAAACGAATCCGGCTTACGCAGCCCCGAGCGCTGTAGAATGGCTGCATGCGCCCCTGGACTCCGCAGACGCTGTACGACGCCAAGCCCTGGGCCTTCATCGGCGTCGGGGTGATACTGGCGATCGGCATGATGCTGTGGTCGCTGTCGGCCGGACTTTGGACCGTGTGGCGCGGATTGCTGTGCCTGGGAGGCGCGGCACTCGCGGTGGTGGGGGGCGCTACCCTGCAACTGCGCCAGGATTACCGTAGCCGCAGCAAGTGGCGGCGAGACACGCCCCCTTGATTCGCACGGCCGTAGTCGGTGTCGGCTATCTAGGCCGATTTCATGCGCAGAAATATGCGAGCCTCGCCAACTCGCACCTGGTGGGTGTCGCCGATCCGTCGTCGCAGGCGCGATCGGCGGTGGCCGCAGAACTTGGGGTTGCGGCATACGCCGACTATCGCGAACTGCTCGGGCATGTCGACGCCGTCAGCATCGTCACCCCCACGCCCTTGCATTTCGAAGTAGCCAAGGATTTTCTCGACGCCGGCGCGAGCGTGCTGGTCGAGAAACCTATGACCGTGACCGTGGCGGAGGGCGAGGTGCTCATCGAATTGGCGCGCCGCGCCCAGCGCACGCTGCAAGTGGGACACTTGGAGCGCTTCAATGCGGCAGTGCAGGCCGTGCAGCCCACTCTAACCGTGCCGCGCTTCATCGAGTCGGCGCGGCTTGCCCCATTTAAGTACCGCGGCACCGACGTCGACGTGGTGCTCGACTTGATGATTCACGACATCGATCTGATCTTGAGCATCGTGAACTCGCCGGTGGTGGCGGTGGATGCGATCGGCAGCAGCGTATTTTCCCGCGAAATCGACATTGCGAATGCGCGCCTGCGCTTCGCCAACGGCTGCGTGGCGAACGCGACCGCGAGCCGCGTCAGCCTGAAGACCGAACGCAAGCTGCGGCTGTTTCAGGACGATGCCTACATTTCGGTCGATTTGCAGCAGAAGGTGCTGACGGTGATTCGCAAGGGGACTGGGGTCGGCACCGACGGCATGCCGCAAGTGGCCATTGACGAGACCAGCTACGAGCAAGGCGATGCGCTGAAGGACGAGATCGTCGCGTTCCTCGAAGCGGTGGCCACCGGCTCGCCGCCGCCGGTCAGCGGCGAGGACGGGCTATTGGCCTTGCGCACCGCGGTGAGCATTGCCGAGCAGGTAGCCAGCTCGCGCCGGCAGTTCTCCTAAGGAGTGGTCGGAGTCCGTATTGGGGCAGGGGCGGGCGCAGCGAGCGGCGGAGCAGCCGAAGGCGGTGGGGCGGCGGTGCCGGAGGCCGGCGGCGATGACGCGCCGGGAACGGTACCCGGTACCGTACCCGGTTCATTGTCGGTGATGGTGACGCGGTCCACCAAGTAACGGGTTTCCGCGAAGCAGCTGGTCGGGATGCCGGGGTGCTCGGTGTAATGCAGCTGCACGCGATGACCGACCGCCTTGCTCAAGCCGGCGGCGACCGATTTGTCGCGCACGCTGAAATCCCACAATTGCGGCGAGATGCCTGCGCCCATGTACTGTCCGCCGCCGTAATACAGCGCAATTTCGCCTTCCTGGGTCTTACAGATCCAGCCGCGCCGCACGAATTTCTGTAGCACGCCGGCACGCTCGCCCTCCGCGTATGCCCAAGCCAGCGTCAGCCAAGTCCATAACCCCGTGCCGACCAGGATGAGGAGCAGCAATATGAGGAACCAGCGACCGAGACGCCCGGGGGACCCACGCCTTCCCGTGGAATTAGGAACTTCAATCCGCGTCATGAACTGAAAACGCCCCCGCGCCTCATGGCCGTCCGTAAATTGGTGGAGCCGGGGGGAATCGAACCCCCGTCCATAAGTCCTACGCTACAAGATCTACGTACGTAGCCACGTCTATTGTTCTCACCGCGCACTACCCAACGGGCAGGGAAAGCGTGCAGCCAGCCCGGTATTTTTTCGTCGAACACACCCCAGGCACGTGCGTCCTACTAGCTGATGAGCGCTACACCCAAACGTTCTCACCAGCACGAGACGCTTGGGTTTCAACCGCGATTAGGCGGCTAGAGCGTAGTTGTCTTGATTGGCAACTATAAGTTTGCAAATGGTTTAACGAGGAACCTGCACCTCGGTACGCCCCTGTAGTTTCGCAACCCATGTCGAAACCGGTCGGCCCCAAATCGAACCGCTATATTACGCTCTCCGGGGCCGCGATCCAAATGGCGGCGGCGGGCACCGCGGCCGGCCACCCGGGTCGGCAGGCACCCGGTACCCCGCGCCCAACGGCCGTCGCCTCAGTGTCGCGCCGCCTTCATGATGCGGCCCTTGTCGCGCTGCCAGTCGCGATCCTTGTCGGTCGCCCGCTTGTCGTGCTGCTTCTTGCCCTTGGCAAGGCCGATCTCGAGCTTGGCGCGTCCTTCCTTCCAATAGAGTTCGAGCGGCACGATGGTGTAGCCGCGCCGCTCGACCGCCCCCACCATGTGATCAAGCTGGCGGCGGTTGAGCAGCAGCTTGCGGGTGCGCGTCGGGTCGGTATCGACATGGGTTGAGGCCGAATTCAGCGCGCCGATGTGGGCGCCGAACAAAAAGGCCTCGCCATTCTTGAGATAGACGTAGGCCTCGGCGATTTGCGCCTTGCCGGCGCGCATGCTTTTGACTTCCCAGCCCATAAGCGAGATCCCGGCCTCGAAACGCTCCTCGATGAAGTAATCGAAGCGCGCTTTGCGGTTGACCGCGATCGGCGGCAATTTTTCGGTAGTTTTCATCTTAAGTTCACGATAATTATCGGAAGGGGCCGCGGTGCTTAGCACGGCCCCGTTAACAGTTGCGCGAAGCGCATGGCAAGTCTACCGATTAGTGGCTGGCGGCGCCTGCGGTTTTACCGGAGAATCGGCCGCACGACGACGCCGAGGGAGAACAAATGCAGCTAGTCGAGCGCAGCGCACTGGTGAGCCATACGCCCGCGCAAATGTTCGCATTGGTGAATGACATCGCCCGCTATCCCGAATTCCTGCCCTGGTGCGTCGCCGCCAGCGTTTCCGACGTCTCTGCTACCGAGCGGATCGCGTCGCTCAAGATCGCGCGCGGCGTTCTACAGACCGAATTCACTACCCGCAATACGCTGCTGCAGGACGCGCAGATTCACCTGCAGCTGCTGCACGGACCATTCCGCGACTTGACCGGCGAGTGGCGTTTCGACGCCATCGGCAGCCGCGGATCGCGGGTGCACTTTCGAGTCGAGTTCGAGTTCAAGAACCGTCTCACGGCGACCGCGTTCAACGCCGTGTTCGAGGCGCTGTGCGGCACCATCATCGACGCCTTCGTGGTACGCGCGCAGACCGTTTACGCCAAATCGGAATGAAAGACGCGCCGCTGCAGATCGAGATTGCGTATGCGGAGCCGCAACGCGCCGTCGTCAAGAGCTTTCGACTGGTGCCGGGCTCGCGTGTCGCGGACGCGATGCGCCTCGCCGCCCTCGACCCCGATTTCAGCGGCGTGGATCTCGAGAATTCGGCGCTCGGTATTTTCGGCCGCGTGGTCGGGACCGATTATCCGCTCAAGGAGGGCGATCGAATCGAAATCTACCGGCCCCTCAGCGCAGACCCGAAGACGGCGCGCCGCGCCCGCGCCAAATCCGCGCGTCAGCGCTAATCCTATCTGTCTCCCCCCGCTCGCAGCGAGCGCTATCGGACGGGGTCGCCGTTACACGGCGTCCTCGACCCCGTTGGATCCGCGCGTCAGCGCTAATAAGTTCTGCCGTTTTTGATCTGCGCCGCTGAAGCATCCTGTGCCGCCGCTTCTGCCGCAGTGGGCTTATCGAGCTTCGCGACCTTTTCGTCCTCGAAATAAACGGTGACGCGGCGCGAATCGACATGGCGGCTGCGGCCCTTCTTGAGATAGTAAATATAATCCCAACGTTCATGATTGAAAGGGTCGGCAACCATGGGTGTGCCCAGCAAGTAACGGACCTGGCTGCGCGTCATGCCGGGTTTGACCTGTTCGACCGCCGCCTGATCCAGAAAATTGCCCTGCTGTATGTTGATGCGATAGACGCATCCGCAGGCCAGCCAACCGAAGGTGATTGCCAGCAAAACCCGTCGAAATAGTGTCGTCAAAGTGGTGCGCAGCCGTTAAATGATTGATAATTGGACCTGTATCATACCCGAGGGCACAGCATGCCGCAGCGCCTGAAATCCGATTCGACCAGCGAAAGCAATGACCTGCGCAATGCGGGCCTCAAAGTTACGCTGCCGCGGCTGAAAATCCTCGACATTCTGGCGGATGGGTCGGCGCGCCATATGAGCGCCGAGGACATCTACAAGAAACTGCTGGTGTCCAACGAAGACATCGGCCTCGCCACCGTCTACCGCGTGCTCACGCAGTTCGAGGCCGCCGGTCTCGTCACGCGCCACCACTTCGAAGGCGGCATGGCGGTATTCGAGCTGAATCAGGGCGGTCACCACGATCACATCGTCTGTGTTGACTGCGGCCGCGTCGAAGAGTTCATGGACAGCGGCATTGAAGAGCGCCAGCATGCGGTGGCGAAACGGCTGGGGTTCGAGATCAGCGATCACGCCTTGATTCTGTATGGGCATTGCCGCAAGGCCAATTGCCCGAATCAAAAGCGCATCAAGTAGGCGCCGCGCCGTGCTGCGAGCTTAACGCCGCGCTATCGGTGCCCGCTTTTTCTTCACCGTAGTCCCCGCTGCGGCAAGCGCCAGCATTTCACGCGCATGTGCGCGAGCTTGCTCGGTGATGTCGATGCCACCCAACATGCGCGCAATCTCATCGACACGCTCGGGCGGTCCTAAGCTCATCACCTGGGTGCGGGTAATCTTGCCGTCGGTAAGCTTGGTGACACGAAATTGGCTGTGCGCCTGCGCGGCCACCTGCG
>JANXZQ010000031.1 GCA_025355445.1 Gammaproteobacteria bacterium | reverse complement strand
GCCATGCAGTCCAAGAAGGCGGCCTGAAATTCTGGGTCAACTTCCGCGACTATCTGGATACGGGGTTGTTTCTCGACCACCGCATCGTGCGCGGCATGTTGCGCGATTGGGCAAAGGGCGGCGATTTCCTGAATTTGTTCTGCTATACGGGCAGCGCCACGGTATACGCCGCTGCGGGCGGGGCGCGCAGCAGTGCGAGCGTGGATCTGTCCAATACCTATCTGGATTGGGCACACGAGAATCTGCTGCTGAATGGTTTTGGCGATACCAAACACGAGCTGTACCGCGCCGATTGTCTGCAGTGGCTCGAGGACGAGGAGGCCAAGGGTCCGCGTTTCGATTTGATCTTCGTGGATCCGCCGACGTTTTCGAATTCCAAACGCATGGAAGGGGTGCTTGACGTACAGCGCGACCATGTGGGCATGATTCGCCGCTCGCTGAAATTATTGCGGCCGTCAGGCCGCTTGGTGTTTTCGACCAATTACACGCGCTTCAAGCTCGACGAGCCGGCGCTGGCCGATCTCGGCATCGAGGACATCAGCGCCCAAACCATCCCCAAGGACTTCGAGCGCCATGCGCGAATCCACCGCTGCTTCGTGATCCGTCATTCGCGATGAGGGTGGGCGCAAATGATTGGCAACGCGCCGCGTGCTTGCGGTATTCTTTGCAGACTATGCGCACTTTCACCCGTACTGCATTCATGATGGCCTTAGGCGTCTGTGCTTGGCCCGGCGTTTCGCTCGCGGCCGGCGATCCCATCAATCCGCCGCCGACGGCGCAGGATTGGCAGGCGCTCGCCAAGCTCCCCGACTGGAGCGGGGTGTGGACGCCGGTGATCAGCGATCAAGTTGCCCAGGAGAAAACCAATCCTCCGCCCTGGACGCCGCAGGTTGCGAAGCAAATGCTGCATATGTATGCCGAAGAGAAGGCCGGGCGCCCCTTCCCCATCATCGATCATTGTTTTCCGACCGGCATGCCGAGTTGGATGCTCATCACGCACAACGCCCTGGAAATTCTATTTACCCCCGGGCGCGTCACAATCTTGGGCGAGGGCGACGGCAACCGGCTGCGCCGTATTTATACCGATGGGCGGCCGCATCCCGCCGATCCGGACCCCAGCTTTCATGGACACTCCATCGGGCACTGGGAGGGAGATACCCTCGTAGTCGACACCGTGGGCCTCCTGCCGCAGGCGTATCTCGCGGTGAACGAAGCGGTGGGCGTGCCGAACAACGGCGACATGCACATCGTCGAACGCTTGCACCTGCAAGGGCCCGATACTCTGCTCGATGATCTGCAGATCACCGCCAACAAAGCGCTGTCCAAACCTTGGAGCACAACGCGCAAGTATTATCGGCAGCGCGCTCAGAAGTTCGATATTTTGGAGGGTGTTTGCTCCCAGGGTTCGTATACCGATGCCGTCGACAAGAACGGCAACGCGATTTTCGCGCCCATCAAATTTCACAATGGCGTCCCCGTGGGTTCCGATTCCAAATGAAGCGCTCATCTCTGACTCAATCATCGATTGCCATCGTCATCGCTGCCTTAGGCGCGACACTCTGCACCGCACCCCCTGCGTCTGCGCATCATTCCTTCGCCATGTACGAACCGACCAAGACGTTGACGTTCAAGGGCACCGTCAAGAATTTTCAGTGGACCAATCCGCACGTTGTGCTTTCCATACTCGTGCAACCGGATGACGGCGGCGCTGCGCAGGACTGGGCGCTCGAGACCACGAGCCCCGGGGTATTGACGCGCGCGGGATGGACTCGTCAGTCGATCAAAGCCGGCGATAAAGTGAGCGTTACTTTGAGTCCGCTGCGGGATGGATCGCATGGCGGGAGCCTGAACTCCGTCACCTTGCTCGCTACCGGCCAGACATTAATTCCAAAATTCGGCGAGGAAAAACCGGGACTGAAGTAAGGCGCGCGCCGTGCGGCGCCCGTCCCTCAGAGCAGATCGCGCAGGCGGTAGTACAACATCGCCATCATCAGCGACGGCCGCCTTAGCAGCCGGCCTCCCGGGAAGTCGCGATGCGGGATGCGCGCAAACACATCGAAGCGTTCCGCGGTGCCGGCGATGGCTTCGGCGACCAGCTTGCCGGCAAGGCCGGTGAGCGTCATGCCATGCCCCGAGAAGCCTTGCAGGTAGAACACGTTGGCAGAGAGGCGGCCGAAATCCGGAGCGCGGCTCATGGTGATGTCCAGAAAGCCGCCCCAGGCATAGGCCACCTTAACGTCGGCCAGAGCCGGGAATATGCGCATCATGCGATGGCGCATGGATTCGGCCAACCGCGGCGGTTGCACCGCGCTGTAACTGACTCGGCCGCCGAATAACAAGCGGTGATCGGCCGAACGCCTGAAGTAATCCAGTATCCAGTTGATGTCGGCGATCGCTGCGTTGCTCGGCAGCAGCGACTGGAGCCGTTCCTCGCCCAGCGGTTCCGTGGCGATGATGTACGTGCCCACTCCCAAAATTCGCCGCGCCAACGTGGGAGCAACGGCGCCGATATAGGCGTTGCCGCACAACACCAAGTGCGCGCAGCGCACGCTGCCCTGCGCGGTGTGCACGAGGACTTCAGGGCCGTCCTCATACCGCAGCACCGCAGAGTTCTCGAAGAGCTCGGCTCCTGCGGCCTCGGCTGCCCGCGCCACGCCTTGAGTGAATTTAAGAGGGTGCAGGTGGCCGCTGCGCGAGTCGATCAGGCCGCCCAGATAGCGGTCGCTTTGCACATGCGCCCGCAGTTCGTCGCGATTCAAGAGCCGCGCCGAGGTGTATCCGTATTCCTCGTGCAGTTCGCGCGCCCAATCGTCCAGTTCCACCAGATGCCGCGATTTGGTGGCGACATGAACATGATTGGGCCGGTAGTCGCAGTCGATGGCGTACTCGCGAATCAACGATTGCGTAAGGTCCAGCGCCTCGATGGACAAGTCGAACAAACGCCGCGCATCGTCGCGGCCGATTTGGTCGATCAACGCCTTTTGGCTCGCCGCGAGGCCGAAGATGGTCTGTCCACCGCTGCGTCCGGAGGCCCCAAAGCCGACAACACGTGCCTCGAGCAGGGTGACTCGGTAGCCGCGCTTCGCCAAGTGCAGTGCAGCAGAACAGCCCGCAATCCCCCCGCCCAGTACCACCACATCCGTTCGATGCTCGCCGCGCAGCGTTTCCCTGTGTCCTTTGGCGGCGTCGATCGCGAGGGTTGCTGAGGACGCGATGGAGGCCGCGTAGTAGGAAGAGGCAGGGGGATAGGACAGGCGCATCGGCGGTGTGTGGGACGATAGTGTTTAAAATCTTATGGCTATTGACAGGATTGGAGCCCTGTGAGCCTACCGGGTTATTTGGTCAAAGTGCAATGTTGCTGCACCGCACAAATCATCGCTAAGTTATGGAAATGCCTAAATCTTAGCCAATTGTCGCAGCAGTAGCGGGACGAGTCACTGGCGGTGTGGTGTAATACAGTCGTTAAGGAAGCCCAACCGTCCACCTGGACGTTTAATATATTAAACATGTCTCGCTTGCCGCTCATCGGAATTCCAGCCGACCGCAGGCTGTGTGGGAAGCACTACTTCCACATGGCCGGCGAGAAGTACATCGAGGCCGTTGCCGCGGGCGCGAACGCGGTACCGGTGCTCATACCCGCTCTCGGGTCCGAGATCGATTTGGCGTCGCTGTTACATGCCTGCGATGGATTGTTGCTCACCGGGAGTGCCTCGAATGTCGAACCTCACCACTACGGAGGACCGGCCAGTCAGCCGGGAACCTTACATGACCCAAATCGGGATGCTACGACGCTTCCGTTGATTCCGCGGGCTGTCGCCGCCGGGCTGCCGGTGTTGGCGATTTGCCGCGGATTTCAAGAAATGAATGTCGCCTACGGCGGCACCCTGCACCAGCGACTGCACGAGATTCCCGGGAACCTCGATCATCGCGAAGATGAATCCTCTGCGCTGGACGTGCAATACGGTCCCGCTCACGAAGTCCTCCTGGAGCCTGGAGGGACCTTGCGCACAATCGCCGGACTGGATCGGCTGCACGTGAATTCCCTGCATTGGCAAGGAATAGCGACCTTGGGAAAGGATTTGGCAGTCGAGGCGCGTGCACCGGACGGAGTCATCGAGGCGTTCCGGGTGAACCGGGCGCCGAATTTCGCCGTCAGCGTGCAGTGGCATCCAGAATGGCAGTTTGCACAGAATCCATTTTCGCGCGCCTTGTTCGCGGCATTCGGTGAAGCCAGTCGGGCGCGCATAGTTGACAGGTGATTTATGGCCAGCACGATTCAGCAATTTTTGAGAGAACACGGCATTTCGGAAGTTGAGGCGATCATTCCGGACATGGCGGGGGTTGCCCGCGGCAAGCTCATGCCTGCCGAGAAATTTGCCGAGGAGGAGGGCATGCGATTGCCGGAAGCCATCTTCCTGCAGACGGTGACCGGCGACTATCCGGACGACCAAAGCGCCATGAACCCTTCCGACATCGACATTGTCCTGAAGGCCGATCCGAAGACCGTGCGCGTCGTGCCGTGGGCGGCGGAGCCGACCGCGCAGGTCATTCATGATTGCTTCTACGGCGACGGCCGGCCGGTCACCATGGCGCCCCGCTACGTGCTGCGGCGGGTGCTCGATCTGTACGAGGCGCATGGCTGGGAACCGGTGGTGGCGCCGGAGCTCGAGTTTTTCTTGGTCGAGCCCAATGTGGATTCCGACTATCCATTGAAGCCTCCCGTGGGCCGCTCCGGCCGTCCGGAAATCGGCCGTCAGGCGTACAGCATCGCCGCGGTCAACGAATTCGATCCGCTGTTCGACGACATGTACTCGTTCTGCGAAGCCCAGGACATCGAAATCGATACCCTGATCCACGAGGCCGGCGCAGCGCAGATGGAGATCAACCTGCTGCACGGCTATCCCATGAGCCTCGCTGACCAGGCGTTCTTGTTCAAGCGCACCGCGCGCGAGGCGGCGTTGCGCCATAAGATGTATGCGACGTTCATGGCCAAGCCCATGGCCAAGGAGCCCGGCAGCGCCATGCACCTGCACCAAAGCATCGTCGACGTGAAGACCCGCAAGAACATTTTCAGCAACGCCGACGGCTCGCCCTCCTCGTTGTTCTTCGGGCATATCGCCGGCCTGCAGAAATACTTGCCGGGCGCCATGTCGTTGTTCGCGCCGAACGTGAACAGTTACCGACGCATCAGCCGCTACTCATCGGCGCCCATCAATGTGCATTGGGGCTATGACAACAGAACCGCGGGGCTGCGAGTTCCCATGTCCGGGCCCGAGGCGCGGCGCGTCGAGAACCGGGTCGGCGGCGCCGACGCCAACCCCTACCTTGCGATCGCGGCGTCGCTGGCCTGCGGGTATCTCGGCATGGTTGAGGGGTTGAAGCCCTCGGAGCCGATCTCCGGCAGCGCCTATGATCTCGCCATCGCCCTGCCGCGCACCTTGGCGGAGGCGTTGCGGCTGCTGCGCGAGTCCAAGCCTCTGGTTGACCTGTTCGGCGATCGCTTCGTGCTGGCCTATACGGCAGTCAAGGAAGCGGAGTATGAGACCTTTGCGCAAGTCATCAGTTCGTGGGAACGCGAGCATCTATTGTTGAACGTGTAGCGCGCCCCGCGCTGCTGCGATATAACTACCGGACCAGGCCTTAGACGAGCGTGCAACGGGCGCCGTGCAACGGGCGCCGTGCGGTCGTCGTCGCGCACTTTAAGAATAAGGGGAAGCGTTGGATGAGAAGCGTTCGTCGGATGGCGATTCTGGCCTTTGGCTGCGTATTGATCTTGAGTGCTTGCGGGGACCGCAAAACCGCATCCGGCAGCGCAGGACCCGGTGCCGCTGACAACGCAGGCGCCGTGGCCGCCACCGGAAAGGTGCTGAACCTCTACATCTGGTCCGACTACCTTGCCGCGAACACGCTGTCCAACTTCGAGAAGCAAACCGGCATCAAGGTGCACGTTGCTTACTTCGATACCAACGAAACCTTGGAGACCAAGCTGCTGGCGGGCAGCAGCGGCTACGATGTGGTCGTGCCTACGGCCTCGTACTTCGAAAGACAGATCAAAGCCGGTGTTTATCTGAATCTCGACAAGTCGAAGCTGCCGAACCTCAAGAACATGGATCAGCAGCTCATGTCCAGGGTGGCTTTGCACGACCCGGACAACGCCCACGGCGTCATCTACACCTGGGGCACCAACGGCATCGGCTTCAACGCGAAAATGATCAAGGCGTTGATGCCGGACGCGCCGCTCGACAGCTGGCGCATGGTGTTCGATCCGGCCGTGGCGTCGAAGGTGGCCAAGTGCGGCATCAGCGTGCTGGATTCGCCCGCTGAAATGATGCGCGCGGCCTACAGCTATCTGGGTAAGGATCCAAACTCCCAAAAGGCGGAAGACCTGGTCGCGGCGGAATCCGTTCTCAGCAAGATCCGCCCCTATATCCGCAACATCAATTCTTCGGAATATATCGAGGCGCTGGCCAACGGCGATCTGTGCCTGTCGGTGGGCTACAACGGCGATGTGATGCAGGCGCGAGATCGCGCGCGGGAGGCGAACAAGGGCATCGACATCGATTATGCCGTGCCCAAGGAAGGTTCGATTCTCTGGTTCGACATGCTGGCTATTCCTAAGGATGCGCCGAACCCCGAGAGCGCCTACGCCTATTTGAACTACATCATGACCCCGCAAGTCATCGCCGACATTTCGAATTTCAAGCGCTATGCCAACGGCAATGCGGCGTCGCAGCCGCTGGTGCTGCCCTCGGTCAAGGACGATCAGCGCATTTATCCGCCGCTCGAACAGCGGCAAAAGCTGGCGGTGCAGCTCGCGGATTCGGCCGACCAAACCCGCGCCATCACCCGCGTTTGGCAAAAATTCAAGACGGGCCAATAAGACATGACGACATCCGGCGGCGCGGCCGTCAAAGCTGAGCCTTGGAAGGATCCGGCGGCAAAGCCCTATGTGCAGGTGGATCGCATCACCAAGGCGTTCGGCGATTTCAAAGCGGTCGATGATGTCAGCCTGAAGATCTACAAGGGCGAAATATTCTGCTTGCTGGGCGCGTCCGGCTGCGGCAAGACGACGCTGTTGCGCATGCTGGGCGGATTCGAAACGCCGAGCTCCGGCAAAATATTCATCGATGGCGAGGACATGACGGGCGTGCCGCCGTACGAGCGGCCTGTCAACATGATGTTCCAGTCGTACGCGCTGTTTCCGCACATGAATGTCGAGCAGAACGTCGCCTTCGGCCTGAAACAGGACCGTGTGCCCAAGGCCGAGATCCAGGAGCGCGTGTCCACCATGCTCGACCTGGTCAAACTGGGCGATTTCGCCAAGCGCAAGCCGCACCAATTGTCGGGAGGACAGCGGCAGCGCGTGGCGCTGGCGCGTTCTCTGGTCAAGCGGCCGAAACTGTTGCTGCTCGACGAACCGTTGGGCGCGCTCGACAAGAAGCTGCGCGAACATACGCAATTCGAATTGATCAGCCTGCAAGACAAGCTTGGCGTGACCTTCGTGGTGGTGACTCACGATCAGGAAGAGGCCATGACCCTGGCGAGCCGCATCGGCGTCATGAACCACGGCGAAATCGTTCAAGCCGGCACGCCGTCGGAAATCTACGAATTTCCGAGTTCGAAATTCGTCGCGGACTTCATCGGCTCGGTGAATATGTTCGAAGGCAAGTTGATCGAGGACGAACCGGAGTATGTGCGCATCGGCTCTGAGGAGCTCGGCGGCACGATCTACGTCAGCCACGGCATCAGCGCGCCTCCCGAAGCCGTCGTATGGGCGGCGGTGCGGCCGGAGAAGATCTTCATGTCGACCGCGCCGCCGGCCGGCACCGACAATGTGGCGCGGGGCGCCGTGCAGGACATTGCCTATCTCGGCGACCTGTCGATCTATCTGGTGAAGCTGCCCACCGGCAAGGTAGTGCGCGTCACCCAGCCCAATACCTCGCGTCATGCCGAGGCCATTACCTGGGATCAGCAGGTATATCTCTCATGGGACGCGACCAGCCCGGTGGTGGTGACCCGTTAGCGCCACTCGGACAGCCGCGACCTTGCGGCGCTTCGGCGTGACCGGCCGCGGGCTGGTCGTGGTGCTGCCCTATATGTGGCTGCTGCTGTTCTTCGTCGTGCCCTTCGTCATCGTCCTTAAAATATCCTTCTCGGACATCGACCTTGCCATTCCGCCTTACAAGCCTCTGCTTGAATGGGTGGGCAAGAATTCTCTCGCCATCAAGGTGAATTTCAACAACTACGCCTTTTTGTTCACCGATCGTCTGTACATCAATGCGTTCTTGAACTCGATCAAGGTCGCGTTCATTTCGACGCTGCTATGCTCCTTGATCGGCTACCCCATGGCCTATGGCATCGCGCGCGCGCAGCCGAGGCTGCGAAACATTTATCTGCTGCTGGTCATACTGCCCTTCTGGACGTCGCTGCTGCTGCGAGTGTATGCGTGGATCGGGCTGTTGAAAGCGAACGGCGTGATCAACAATATCTTGATCTGGCTCGGTGTGATTCATGAACCCATCACGATGCTGTATACACCCTTCGCCATGTACGTAGGCATCGTGTATTCGTATCTGCCGTTCTTCATCCTGCCCATGTACGCCAATCTGGAAAAAATGGATTGGCAGTTGCTCGAGGCCGCGCAGGACTTGGGGTGCCGCCCCTGGCAGGCGTTCTACAAAATCACGCTGCCGTTGTCGCGCAATGGGATCTTGGCAGGCTCCATGCTGGTATTCATACCGGCGGTGGGTGAGTTCGTCATCCCTGCGCTGTTGGGCGGTCCCAATGCTCTGATGATAGGCCGCGTGCTGTGGGATGAGTTCTTCTCGAATCGCGCCTGGCCGGTGGCGAGCGCGGTGGCGATCTTGCTGCTCATTCTCCTGGTGCCCTTCATGATGTGGTACCAAAGCGTGCAGGCGCGCGAAACGGCGGGCGCGCGGTGAATTACAAGAGTTCCTATTTCATCCTCACATGCTTGGGTTTCGGCTTTGCTTTCCTCTACATCCCCATCCTGTCGATGGTCGTGTTCTCCTTCAATGCCTCCAAGCTGGTGACGGTGTGGGATGCGGCCAATTCGCCGACGCTGAAGTGGTACCACTCGCTGCTCAACAACGAGGAGATACTCGATGCCGCCTGGATTTCACTGAAAGTCGCCGTCATCAATGCTTCGGGCTCGGTGATCCTGGGTACCTTGGCCGGTTTCGGCTTGGCGCGGTTCCACCAATTCAGGGGGCGCTTCACGCTGAATGCGATGACCACTGCGCCCTTGGTCATGCCCGAGGTGATTACGGGTTTGTCTTTGCTGCTGCTGTTCGTCGCGTTGGAGCAATTGATCGGCTGGCCCGCGGGACGCGGCATCACCACCATGACCATCGGTCATATGACGTTTTCGATGGCCTATGTGACGGTGATCGTGAATTCGCGTCTGGCGACCTTCGATACCGCGCTGGAGGAAGCGGCCATGGACTTGGGCGCGCGGCCGCTCAAGGTGTTTTTCGTGATCACGCTGCCGATCATTTTTCCCGCCATCCTGTCGGGCTGGTTGCTGGCCTTTACTCTATCGTGGGACGATCTGATGATCTCGAGCTTCACCTCCGGGCCAGGCAGCAGCACCTTGCCCATGGTGGTGTTCTCGAAGGTACGCCTGGGGGTGAGTCCGGAAATCAACGTGCTTGCCACCATCACCATTACCGTAGTGACCATCATGATCGTCTGTGTGAGCTTGTGGATGGCGCGAGCGGCGAAGCTCGATAAGGCCACAGCTTAAGCTCACGGCAACCGTTGGGGGAATTCGATGAATAATGGACTAGACCCGTTGGCGCACGCCAAGGACACACTGATCGATCTCGCCGTTCGCTTCGGACCCAAAGTGCTGGTAGCGCTGCTGATATTGATCGTCGGACTCTTCGTCGCCGGCTGGGTGGCTCGAGCGACGGATCGAGGTCTTAACCGGCTGGACCTTGAACCTCCGGTGCGGCAACTGCTGGGCCGCGTGGCGCGGCTGTTCGTGATTGCCCTGTTCGCAATCCTGGCATTGCAGAATCTTGGGGTCGAGCTGCTGCCGCTGATTGCAGGGCTCGGCGTCGCCGGCGCCGGCATCGCCCTGGCAACTCAGGGCGTGTTGAGCAACATGGTCGCCGGACTCACGATAATTTTCACCAAGCCCTACCGGGTCGGCGAATACATTTCCCTCGTCGGCGTCGAGGGCCAGGTGGAAGCCATCACCCTGTTCAACACGGCGTTGACTCATGCCGACCGATCGCGGGTCATCATTCCTAACCGCAAGGTGGTGGGGGAGATCCTGCACAACTACGGCCGAATCCGTCAGTCCGAGATCCGCGTCGGCGTGGCGTATGAATCGGATCTTCCGCAGGCGCTCGGTACCATCCGCGATCTGGTACGGTCCAATCCACGCGTCCTTAAGGAGCCG
>JANXZQ010000522.1 GCA_025355445.1 Gammaproteobacteria bacterium | reverse complement strand
CTCGAAGTTCGGCTGCCGCCGCGCAAAGTCGCGCGCCGCTTGACGCCGACGTATGGAGCAACATAGGTGGATTATTCAACCAAGCGGGTGATCAAGAACGTTCGATGATCGCCTATGATCGAGCCGTGTCGTTGGCGCCCGGCTCTGCCGAAAGTCTGTATAACCGCGCGGCAGCTCGCCGGTTCGTGGGACAGTTCGTCGAAGCCGAGGAAGACTATGATCGGGTCATCGCGCTGCGGCCGCGCGACTACGAGGCCTACTTAAATCGGTCCGAACTTCGGACTCAAACGGCGCAGAGGAATCATGTCCTCGAACTCCAATCGCTTTTGAATGAAAAGCTGCCGGATTGGCGGGGGGAGGTGCAACTGCGCTATGCACTTGCGAAGGAATTGGAGGACCTGGGTGACTACGCGCAGTCATTTCAACAGCTGCAACTTGGCGCACGGCGGCGTCGGGAGCATTTGCAATATGACATCGAGACCGATGTAAGCACTGTAGGTTGGATCAAAACCGCCTACCCGGAGATGGCGTCGAGCCGCGCGACGATACCGCACGCCATCGACAAGAGCCGCGGCATAACCCCCATTTTCATTGTTGGTCTGCCCCGCAGCGGCACCACCTTGGTGGAGCGAATATTGAGCAGTCACTCTTCGGTTCACGCCGCCGGCGAGTTGCACTGCTTCGCGGCCGTACTGGCCGACGCGGTCCGTAAACGCAGCGGTCCCGGCAAACTGTCGCGGCAAGAGTTTGTTGCGCAATCCGCTACGATCGATTTCCCGGCTGTCGGTGCAGACTACCTATCTTGCGCTCGGGTCGCTCGCGTCATTCCGGCGGCGGCCCGCTTCACCGACAAAATGCCACTGAATTATTTGTATTGCGGTTTGATTCGCCGTGCGCTGCCGGACGCGACGCTGGTGCACGTCACACGCCATCCAATCGCCGTCTGTTACGCGATGTACAAGACTTTATTTCGAACCGGCTATCCATTTTCCTATCAACTTTCGGAAATTGGCCGGTATTATCTTGCGTATCGGTCCCTGATGAAACACTGGGAAGAATACATGCCGGGGCAACTCTATCAAATGAACTACGAGAATCTCGTATTGAACCAAGTCGATGCCACTCGCGATTTATTGGGCTTCTGCGACTTGCCGTGGGACGACGCGTGTGTGGAGTTCCACCGAAACAAATCGGCAGTGACCACCGCTAGCGCTGTTCAGGTTCGCAGGCCGATTTACGACACCGCGATTTCTCAATGGCGGCACTACGCAGGCGAACTTTCGCCACTCCGGCGGCAGCTTGAAAGCGCGGGAGTCGATTGCGATTGAACGCCTCCAGCCGAGCCCCCTCGTGTCCGCACAGATCCCAGCGTGCGGGGTTACCGAACTGGGCTCTTATCTTGGGTTCTGACGTCAAAGCGATTCTCCGGCCATGGATGAACAATGCGGGCCGCAGGAAGCCATCGTACTGCCAGTCGCTGCATGCGAGCCCAGTCGAGTCGTCGGCGCTGACTACGCCGCCGAAGCGAGCGTCGCCAGCACTGAGTTATCTACTGCCGGAACGCACCGAGCGCCGCGATGTTGGTTGGCACACCGTAGTACGCGTAATGTCCGCGCAAGACGGCACCCAGCCATTCACCTTGTTCGGCGATCGAGGCATGTAGGCGACGGCGAAGTTCGAGTATTACTTCTCGAAGATTGGCCGTCAGACGCGTGCGCATTCGTGTGGCGCTGTAACAAGAACTTCCCTTGCCTCGAGCGGCTGCACGGTCGCAAGGCCATCGCCGCTCATCTACCCCGCCTAGCGATCGTCCACGATTTGCCTGAGATCGATCGGCACTGTGCCTGCGGCAGCCCGCTCATCGAGATCGGCAGCGAGGTCTCAGAACAACTCGACTACGTGCCGCCGAAGATCCGGGTGCTACAGCATGTGCGCAAGAAGTACGCGTGCCCGGGTTGCGAGCAGTGCGTGAAAACAGCGCCGTTGCCGGCGCAGATCCTGCCCCGAACCAACGCGGCGCCCGGGCTCTTGGCCCATCTGGTCACCAGCAAGTACGTCGATGCGCTGCCGCTGTACCGCCAGGAGGCGATCTTTGCCCGTTACGGGGTGAGCCTGCCGAGGGCAGGCGGCCTGGATCATCGCACTCGCCGAGCGGGTCCAGCCACTGATCAACCTGATGGATGAACGGCTGCGCGCCAGCGGCTACATCCGCATCGATGTACTTGCTGGTGACCAGATGGGCCAAGAGCCCGGGCGCCGCGTTGGTTCGGGGCAGGATCTGCGCCGGCAACGGCGCTGTTTTCAC
>JANXZQ010000518.1 GCA_025355445.1 Gammaproteobacteria bacterium | reverse complement strand
ATTGACGAGGTCGAATGTCTCGCCCAGGTTAACGACGAAACCATCTTGTCGCTGGCCGACGAACACGCGGCCAGGCATGCTGCAGCCAGGAATCGTGACGTTATAGATAAAGGCCGCGGCATACGCCGGATAGTTGGCGATGGACTTGGCGCCGATGTTGTCGAGCGGTTTGTTGAACGTGGATTTGCCGGTCGCGGCATCGGTGACGGCCTGCGCCGTTCCGCTACGGCGATCGCCTTTGACCAGCGTCAGCGAGTAAGTTTCGAAGACGTTTTGCGCAGCGGAGGCGCTGGCGCTGACTGGTCCAATATTCACCAGAGGAACCGGAATGGACTTCGTGCCTGCCATCACCGTGAATCCAGTCGTCGCCGTCGTAAAGCGGAATTGAAAGGTTAATGCCTCTTTGCCGGAACCCGTGTTGTCGATGGAGATTTCATAGAGCGCGCTCGGATCCATAGTGTAGTAGTTCGGTCCACCCTGCGGATTTTCGAACGGCTGATAGCTGGCAATCAGGGTGACGTAGCCGGCGCGGCCCGCCTCGTAGCTATTGAACAGATACAGATCGGTGCCGTCGACCTTGGAGCGCGTGGTGATAAAAGGGGCTTCGCGATGGCTGGAGGCAAGAGCGGTGATGGGCAGCAGTGCCGCACCGACGGCCGCTGCGATCCATGGTGATGGTCGATTCATAAGGCTAACTCCCGGGATTGATGTGTTGGTTAAGAGCAATTCGCGGCGTAGCGGGAGATGGATGCACGCGAAAAGAAATAAAAAACAATTTTTGCGCAAGCGCGCGTGCTATGTACAGGACCGCACAAAGCATCCGCGCTAAAGCGATCCAGGATGGCCAATTGAAAAATTTACCATTAGAAATTCGCGCTGCCCGTGCATCCAACCTTATCGTCGGAACGAATGGTGAGATTAAGAGCCGCGCTCATGAGGATCGGATATGCATGCTCTATTCGCGCGGCGCGATTCGAGCTTTATCGTTGCGCTGCTTGCGTTCGTGGTATTGCCAGCTGGCCTCGGCTCGAGCGCGATCGCCGAAGGAGTATTGGACACGATCACCGTGGTTGCCGCCGGGGTCAGCAATATGAATGCTGCGTCGGCGGGCGATGTGGGCCGCGAACAAATGATGAGCGAGCCTTTGCTGCGCCCGGCCGCCATCTTGGAAAACGTTCCGGGCCTCATCGTCACGCAGCACTCGGGAGAGGGCAAGGCGAATCAATATTTCATGCGCGCCTTCAATTTGGACCATGGCACCGATCTGGCGCTCGAAGTGGACGACATGCCGGTCAACATGCCCACGCACGCGCATGGACAGGGCTACGCGGATCTGAATTTCTTGATCCCGGAAGTAGCTGCCGATCTGCACTACAAGAAGGGTCCGTATTACGCGGATGAAGGCGACTTCGCGACCGCCGGAACGGCGCGTATCGGTTTAGTGAATCAAGTGCCCACCACCGTGACACTGGGATTCGGAGAGGACGGCTATCGGCGGGCTTTGTTCATGGGCACGACAAGTCTCGCCGGCGGCAGCTTGCTCGGGGCGGCGGAGATCTATCACAACGATGGACCCTTCGAAGTGCCGGACGATTACAACCGCTGGAACGGCACCTTGCGGTATTCACAGGGAGACGCGCGGGACTACTTCACCGTCACGGCCATGATTTACAGCGGCAAGTGGAACTCCACCGATCAAGTCCCGGAGCGCGCGATCGATGAGGGCGTGATTACCCGCTTCGGCAGCCTCAATTCCACGGACGGCGGCGAATCCAGCCGTGCCAGCTTGACGTTCAGCCGAGTCAAGCGCACCGATACCGACCAGGTGCAGCTGTCGGCGTACGTGCTGCACTACAAACTCGATCTCTGGTCGACGTTTACTTGCTTTCTGAAGGACCCAACCTATGGCGACCAAATGCTGCAGCACGACGATCGCACGGTGTATGGCTTCAAGGCGTCGAAGACCTGGTTCTCGACTTTGGCGGCGATGCCGATGACGAACCTCATCGGGGTTCAAGCGCGCGTTGACGATATCGGCGACGTGGGAATTTTTACGAGCTTCGAGCGCCAAATCATAGGCACGACTCAAGATGCCGGCGTCGTGGAAGGAAGCGGCGCCGTGTATGCGGAGAATACGGTGCAGTGGCGCGACTATGTGCGCAGCGTAATCGGCGTGCGGGAAGACCAATTCGAGTTTGACGTGACCGACAAGATGCGCAACGCCGACGGCAGCTGCACTCTCGCCAGCGACCCTTTGGGATGCGACAGCGGTCATCGGCGTGCGTCCATCTTTAGTCCAAAGTTGGGAATCGTGCTGGGCCCTTGGGCAAACACGACGTTCTTTATCAACGCCGGCGACGGCTACCATAGCAATGATGCGCGGGGGGTGACCCGGAGCGGCCAGAACCCGGAGCAGGCCGCGGTGACGCCGCTCACGCGCGCAAGGAGCGGTGAATTGGGGATTTCTGCCAAGCCGCTGCCTCAGTGGGAAACGACGCTGGACGTATTCAAGCTCAAATTGAAATCCGAGCTGGTCTTCTCCGGCGATGCGGGCGTCACAGAACCCAATGGCTCGACCACCCGGACGGGGTTGGAATGGGGCAACGTTTTCCACGTCAATAGCTGGCTGGCCGCTGATTTGAACGCCACGTTTGCCCGAGCACGTTTTGACAGGGATGCCGAGCCCGATGATCTCGGCTGCGGTGACGCGGCGCCGAGCCATCCTTGTGCGGGGTCAATAGGCATTGTCGGGCGTTATGTTCCGAACAGCCCGACCAATGTGATCGACGCCGGCCTGACGGCGAAGCGGGAGTCAGGATGGTTCGGAGCCGTCCGCGCGCGGCATTTCGGTGAGTCGCCTCTAGTCGAGGACAATAGTGCCAAATCGCCGGCCTATACCACGCTCGACGCGCAGATTGGCTATCGCAGCGCGGATCATTGGCTGGCGGCGCTCGACATCTTCAATGTTGCCGACGTCAGGTGGAACGACATAACCTACTACTATGTTTCGCGTCTCAAGAATGAAGCGACCCCCCAAGCGGACTACGTCGTGCATCCCGGCTTGCCGCGCACGTTGCGTGCGCGATTTCAGTATCAGTTTTGAGGGGGCGGAAGCTGACCTGTGAATCCTTCACGCACCGCCGTTCTCGCTGCCCTGGTTTCCGCTTTACTGTTCGGCGGCACCACTCCATTCGCCAAGCTTCTCGCCCGCGACATGTCGCCGCTGCAGCTGGCCGGGCTGCTCTATCTGGGGAGCGGCCTCGGGCTCTGGACGTGGCGGATTGTGCGCGAGCGGCGCGTGGGATTGCCGCGACTGGCGGCGCGCGATTGGTGGTGCTTTCTCGGCGCCATAGCCGCCGGCGGGGTGATCGCTCCGGTGTTGTTGCTGTCCGGCCTGAAGCAGACCACGGCGTCGAGTGCGTCCCTGCTGCTGAATCTCGAGGCCGTGTTCACGGCGCTCATGGCGTGGCTGATATTTCGAGAGAACACGGACCGCCGGCTGGTGATCGGCATGCTGCTCATCGCTGCCGGCGGGGCGGTGCTAGCGTGGCCGCAGGGCCGGACGGGACTGGCTGGCGTTCAGGGGGCGCTGTTTGTCGCAGGTGCGTGCGCCTGCTGGGCGATCGACAATAACTTGACGCGAAGAGTCGCTCTCGCCGATGCCGGATTCATTGCGGGGACGAAGGGTTTGGCCGCCGGCATGACGAATCTGTCGCTTGCCATGGTACTGGGTGCCGGCTTGCCGGCACCGCCGATTCTGTTGTCCGCAATGGTCCTTGGGTTACTGGGCTACGGTGTGAGCCTGGTGCTGTTCGTGGTCGCCTTGCGAGGCCTGGGTGCCGCGCGGGCGGGCGCTTATTTTTCCACGGCGCCGTTTCTCGGCGCCGCGATGGCCATTCTCGTCTTGCATGAACCCACCCACCCGGGACTTTGGGTCTCGGCACTATTGATGGCTGCTGGAGTAGCGCTCCATATCACTGAGCGCCACACGCATGAACACACGCACGAGGTACTTGATCATAGCCATGCGCATACCCATGACGCGCATCACCAGCACGAGCATGAATCAACCTGGGTTGGGATCGGGTCGCATACCCATGAGCATCGCCACGATGCACTCACGCACGACCATCCGCATTATCCGGACGTGCATCACCGCCACGGCCATCGGTAGCTAGGACTTGTCATCCCGGGGCGGCGGAGCGTCAACCGGCGCGCCTTGCGGATCGACGCATTCGGCGTGGCCGCTCACCGGATTGACATCGGCGATCTTGCAAGCGGCTTCGGCCTGAGGTTGCGCGGCGGTCACCGGCAGTAATTGGTGATCGATCAGCATGCGAACGCCGCTTGCCCAACCTTCTTCGCCGCCGGCAAAATTAGCGGCCTCTTGTGCGACCACTTTCCCTGAGTGCGCGTCTCGAACTTGCACGATCACATAGTAGTCGGTTTGGCTGACCCTCCTGACGACCCCAATCAGCGACTGATCGGCACCGAGCCGCGCGGCGACCGCTGTATCGCAACCGTCGCAGTCCTTGATGGTTTTGTCCTTCGCGAGCTCCGCGCCGTCCTGGCCCGGATCGATGACCACGTAGCGGCCCGACTTGGCGAGCTCTTTGCGAGCGGTTTCGCTGACTTTAGTCAGCGAGGCAGAGCTCGTCGTGCTCTGCCCGAGGAGTACTGAGGCGGCGCTTAGATCGTCGAGCTCGAAATCGAATACCGCGATCTTCACGGCCGGTGCTGGCGCGGGCTGTGTCGCAGCCGCCAACGAACCCAAGAGACAGAGCGCAGCGCAGCCACCGGAGAAGGTCCTGAAGCGAATTGAAAACGCATTCAAAGCCGGTCCTCGTGTGATGGTCGCCTCGTGCCTGAGTTTACTCCAGTTGCCTCGGTTTACTGCAAAATGCCAGAGTAAGCTTGCGCATTCGCGAACCACTCGGCGACGGCGAATCGCCCAACGATATGAGGACAGCCATGCATTCATTGACCGTGCTTCGGGTGTTGATAATCCTTTTGGCTCTCGACTCGGCAGTGATCGGCGCCACGACCCAGCCTGTCGAGGTCCGGCCTGTCGAGGCCCGGCCTGTCGGGGCCGGTGAAAAGGCTGGCGTCATCATCATTCGCGCGGCGCGGCTCATCGACGGCCGGGGCGGGGAGCCGTTGGCGCCGGCCATGGTTCAAGTCGACGGTGATAGAATCGTGGCGGTGGGTACGTCTTTGCCGGTGCCTGCGGGCGCACGGCAAATCAATCTCGGGGACTCGACCCTGCTCCCCGGCTTCATCGATCTGCACACCCATCTCACGAGGCGCAGCGATGTTCATTGGGAAGATGCGCTGGTCAAAACGACGCCGGCCGAAGATGCATTGTGGGGAGCACATTGGGCGCTGGTGACTCTGATGGCCGGATTTACGACGGTGCGCGACATGGGTCCCGACTGGCCGTACACCGATGTGGCGCTACGCAATGCCATCGACGCGGGAGCCGTGCCGGGGCCGCGCATGCTGGTGGCCGGCGCTTACGTGTCATCAACCGGCGGCGCCGGAGACGCGCTGCAGTTCTCGCCTTACGTGCATGTCCCTCTGGTGCAAAACCTCGCCGACGGGCCGGAGGAAATCACCAAAGCCGTACGTACGAATTTCAAGAACGGGGCGGACTTCATCAAGATTTTGGCGACGGGGGCGGTGCTCTCCAAGGGCATCCCGCCGGGCGCGCAGCAGTATTCGGACGAGGAAATTCGTGCGGCGGTCGTTGAAGCAACTCGTTGGGGCCGCGATGTGGCGGCGCATGCGCACGGCGCCGAGGGCATCAAGGCGGCGATCCGGGCCGGCGTGCACACCATAGATCATGGCTCGGGTCTCGACGACGAAGCGATCGCGTTGTTGAAATCGCACCCCAATACCTACTATGTACCAACGCTGGCGCTGTTGGCCGCGAATCTGGATGAGAACCGGACGACCGTGATTCCGCCGGCAGAGATGGAGCGGATGCGGCAGTTGCGCACCATGGCCGAAACTGCGTTTCGCCGGGCGTTGGCCGCCGGCCTGCCGATTGGATTGGCGACGGACGCGCCGGTCATTCCCCATGGGCTGAATGCGCGCGAGTTCCGTACGCGCGTGGCGTTGGGCGAGAAGCCCATGGCTTCCCTGGTATCGGCGACGCGCATCAATTCGGAAATCATTCATTGGCAGAACCGCATCGGAACCGTGGAGGCGGGGAAGCTCGCGGACCTTGTGGCCGTGCCGGGCAACCCACTCTCCGACATCAAGGTTACCGAGCAAGTGGGATTCGTGATGAAGGGGGGCTACGTCTACCGGGCTGAGTTGGAAAGGGCCCGCTAGGTCCTCGTCATCGACAGCGATTTTGGCAGCACCATTCAGCGGCTGACGGAATCGAAGGCGGACCCGGAATTCCTGGTGCGTTACCATAATTTGCCGCGGCTGTGGACGGAATTGTAGGTTATTCTGCGTGTCCTAACCGGATCAGGGGATGAGAAGATGACGCGGAATACGAAGATCAGTTCCTGGGTACTGGGAGCGGCGGCGATTGCCGCGCAATGTTTGGTGCAGCCGATTCTTGCGGATGCCGCCACCGAAGCAACTCGTCCCATCGCGCTCAAGGCCGCGCATCTGTTCGATTCGGTGTCGGGCAAGCTGGTGGAGCATGGCGTGGTGGTGGTGTCGGGCAGCAAGATCCTTGCCGTGGGCAGCGATGCCAAGATTCCCGACAACGCGCGGGTCATCGATCTCGGCGACGCGACGCTGCTGCCGGGATTCATCGATGCGCATGTGCACTTGTCGCAGGAGTCGAGCCCGAATTGGTACCACGATTGGTTCGACGGCATCATGCGGTTCCCCGCCGAGCAGGCGCTGTACGGCGCGCACTATGCCAAGGCCACTCTGGAGGCGGGCATTACCACGGTGCGCGACTTAGGCTCGAGCGATTACGTTGCGCTCGGCATGCGCAATGCCATCAAGGCGGGGCAGGTGCCGGGCCCGCGCATGCTGGTGTCCAACTATGCGGTAGGATCGAGCGGCGGTCACGCCGATCAAGACCCCTACCCGCCGCAGCGCATTGCGCTCGCGGGAATCCAGCAGGGCGTGTGCAACGGCCCGGACGAGTGCCGTGCCGCGGTGCGCTTGCAAATCAAGTTTGGCGCCGACGTCATCAAGTTCATGCCTTCGGGCGGAGTGCTGTCGCTGTCGGATCCCGTGGACAATGTGCAGCTGACGCAGGAAGAAATGAACGCCATTGTATCGGAGGCGCATGCCTGGAGCCGCAAGGCTGCCGCGCATTGTCATGGGGATCGTGCTGCAAAGATGGCCATTGCTGCCGGAGTCGATTCAATAGAGCACGGCAGTTTCCTGCAGGATGACACGCTGCTGGAAATGAAGAAAAAGCATGTGTACTTGGTGGCCACGCTGTTCGCGGGCGCGTGGGTGGGTGAGAATCTCGACACCTTCCCGCCGGCGATTGCGGTCAAGGCGCGAGCCGCGGCGGCGCAAAGCCAGCAGATGTTTCAGCACGCGGTGAAAATCGGCGTCCCTATGGCCATGGGCACGGACGCCGGGGTTGAGCCGCATGGCTTGAACGCGCGCGAGTTCTCGTTGATGGTGAAGAACGGTTTGGCGCCGCCGCAGGTGCTGATCGCGGGCACCGCGAACGGCGCCGATTTATTGGGGATCGCCGATCAGACAGGGACGCTGACCGTCGGAAAGTTTGCGGACATCGTGGCGGTCGCCGGCAACCCCTTAAGTGACATGCATGCAACCGAGCATCCGGTGCTGGTCATGAAAGAAGGCGTGATTTACGTGGGGCGCACTAGCCCGGGCGCCCGCTAGCCGCGCAGCTGCCACAGCAGAAACGCGTAGGTGTCGGCGGCCTCCCGGTCCTGCTGTGATCGGGTCGAGCCAATGCCGTGCCCGGCGTCGTAGTCGACGCGCAGCAGGATGGGTTTGCCCGAGCTGGTGGCGGCCTGCAGACGCGCGGCCATTTTCGCCACGTGGAAGGGGGCAACGCGTGGATCGGTGACACCGGTAGTGAGCAGCACCGCGGGGTAGGCTACATGGTCTTTCACGGCTTGATAGCTGTCGATGCTCTTCAGTGCGCGATAGCCCGCGGGGTCGTTGATGGCGCCCCACTCGGGCTCTTCGCCATAGCCGTTTTGCTCGACCATGTAGCGCAGGGGATTGGACCAGCCCACGCCGTCGGTGACGGCGGCGAAAAGATCAGGCCGTTCCGTCAGCGCGCGGCCGACGGTGATGCCGCCCGCCGAACGCCCGCCGATCGCCAGATGCTGCGGCGAAGTGTACTTCTTGGCGCATAGCTCCTCGCACACGGCGATCAGGTCGCGCCAGGTATTGGGCTTATTGGTGAGCTGTCCCGCCTTATGCCATTCGCGGCCGTATTCGCCACCGCCGCGCACATTGGCGTAGCCGACGATGCCGCCGGCATCGACAAAGGCCAACGATCGGCCGGCGAAGGCGGGCGTATAGGCGGCGATTCCGTAGGAGCCGTACGCGGAAATCCAGGTGGGTGCGCTGCCGTCGAGTTTGAGACCTTTGCGGTAGATCAGTGAGTAGGGAATTTTCGTCCCATCCTTGGCGGTGGCGAAAAAGCGCTTGGCTTCGTAGGCGCTCACATCGATGGCCGGCTTCGGCGTGATGCCGGTGTCTTGCACTCGTCCCGCGGGATCGACCGAGTAGATGCCAGCGGGTGTCAGCCAGCCGGTCAGGCCCAGCAGGACGCCGTCCTCGTTGGCCACCGTAAAGACTGCCCCGATCGTGCCTTCGAAGGGTAGCGCGATGTCGGTGACTTTGCCGTCTGCTCCGAGCCGGTGCAGGCGGCTGATGCCGCCGTCCATGATTTGCAAGTACAGGCCGTCGCGCGCCCGCGCCGTGCCCTCGATGACGAAGGGTCCCTGCGGTACGACTTCGACGGCGGTTGCGATATTGGGGACGGTGGACGAGGTCTTGACCAGACGTCCGCGGGGTGTGCCCTTGTTGACCAAGAGGTATAGATCCTCGCCGTTGAGATCGAAGTCGGTGACCTCGTCGTCGAAGGCGGCGATGGGAACCCATTTCGCGTGCCCTGCAATGACGTCGGTGAGCGGCGCGATATAGGCGCGGGCTTCCGGACGCACATCACTGAGCAACAGGATGGCGTGACGGGCGCCGCGAAAGGTGACGATGTTGGGGGCTTGAATCTTCTCATAATCGATCGCGGCGACGAGTCCGCGCTTCATGAGCACGGGATCAGTGCTCGGGTCCGTTCCCAAGCGGTGGAAGCGCGCCTGGCTGTCGAGAAATCGTTCCGGGGTATCCACCGCTCCGGTGAGCTGGTTGTAGAAGAAGCCGCTGCTGTCATCCAGCCATTGCGGATTCGCATCTTGCGTGTTGGGTATTTGTTCGGTGAGCTGGCCGCCGTCGGCGACGGTGAGAATGTGCAGCATGGAATCTTCGCTGCCGTTCTTCGACAGGCCATAAACCACATGCCGGCCATCAGGTGATGCGCGCCACCAGTCGAGCGACACGTGGCCCGTGGCGCCGCTGGACAGCGTGGGATCGACCAACACGCGGTCGGTGCCGTGTGCGCCTTGGCGTACGAAGAGCTTGAAATTGTCCGCGCCTTTCGGACGCTGCGTATAGAAAATCAGTCCGCCCGCACGTTGCACCCGGCTGGTTGCCACCGTGTCGCCGGACAGCTGTTGAATGCGAGTGAGCAGGAATGCGCGCGTCGGCAACTTGTCGAGCACGGCCCGCGTGTGGTCGTTCTGTCCCTTCAGGAACGGCAGCCAGTCGGGGTCCTTGTCGTTCTCCATCCAGCGGTAGGGGTCGCTCAGGGTCTCACCAAAGTAGGTGTCGCGGACCACCTCGACGCGCGCCACGGGAGGCGTCGCGGCGGCGCGAGGGGCCGAGTTGGCGGCGGGTACGGGGGCAGCCAACGCGGCCTTGGGCAGCAGCGTTATGGACAACGCGCCGGTGCTGCCGATCAGGAACTGACGGCGGTCGAATCCAATCTTCATAATAATTTTACCTTTGGTTATTTTCTTCAACTCTCGCCGGCCGGGCTTAACGGCAGTGAGCCTAAGAGTTCTGCCGCGCCATTCCACAACACTTGGATGCCGATGCAGAACAACAGGAAAGCTGACAGCCGCACCACGATAGTAGTTCCCGTTACGCCCATCAATCCGGCGAGGCGAGCCGAGTTTCGGTAGAAGAGGTACACCAGAATTGAAAGCAGCGCCACCGCGGCCAGCGTTTCGACGAAGAACTCGAGCGAGGAGGCATGAAAGCCGCGGGGTCGATTGGCTCCCAGGGAAATCGCCACTGAGATGGTGCCGGGACCGGTAGTCAGGGGCATGGTGAGGGGATAGAAGGCCAGGCGGCTTGGCGGCACGTCGATGGAACGTGGGCTCGGAGTCTCGCTGCGGCGCTGTTCAGTGGCGTCCGGTTCGTTCAGCATGCGCCAGCCGGCAGCGGCGACGACGATGCCGCCGGCAACCCGCAGCACCGGGATGGAGACGCCGAAGAAACTCAACACATAGGCGCCGACGTACAGGGATACGCTTACGATGCAGAAGGAGTAGATCGCGACCCAGCGCGATACTTGCGCGCGCACGCGCGGATCAAGCTCGCGAGTGGCGCCGAAGAAAATAAACGCGCCGGACAGCGGATTGACGATGGAGAACAGGGCTCCGAACGCCAGCAGAAAGGTCGTGAGAGTGGCTAATTGCACATGAACTCCATCGAATCGGCCGCCGGCATTATCCGCCACCGCCCTCCGTTTCGCGAAGCCGATGACTGTCCGCGGCCACCAGGTCGAAACCGTAGACGCGCCGCAGTTGCGCTATCTTGTCCAAAGTCTGCCGTTTGAACGGGGGCTTGTTCTCCAACGCGTGCAGGGCAATCCCTTCGAGCAGGTCGCCCAAGGATAGGTCAAGGTATTGCGCCAGGCCCTTAAGCACCTTGAGCAGCCGTTTTTCCAGCCGCACGCCGGTCTGTATGCGCTCGATTTCGCGCGGCGCCGGATTGGGCGCGGGCTTCTTGGCGGTCATGGAAATCCTCGGGTCACAGGCCTGACGGCAATGATCGCAGGTTTGCGGCCGGTATACCCAAGTTTGCGGCCTCGCCGGCCCATGTGGTACGTTGGTACCAATGTACCAAATACAATCCTAAGGTGTGAGCGTGCCGGCAGAACCAAACAGTCAGATTCGCAGTTTTCACTTGGACGCGGCACTTGCCAGGGTCACGCCGCTGTTTACGGCTAGCGGCGAGCGCGAATGGGCGCCAGGCTGGGACCCTAAGCTGCTGAGCGGCGCCGAGAAGCGCGGCAGCGCATTCGAAACCTTTAGCCATGAAGGTCGAAAGACCACCTGGATCGTGATTGATTACCGGCCGTTCGAAGGACGCGTGAGCTATGCCCGGTTGGCGCAGGGCTCCAACATCGGACTGGTCGATGTGGCTTGCACGGAGCCGGCGGCGGGAGGTACGGAGGTGAGTGTGGCGTACACATTGACGCCGCTGTGTACGGAGGCGGAAGCCTTCGTGCGCCACTTTCTGTCGCTCGAGGCATACGCTCACATGATCGAGGAATGGCGCGTAGCCACGAGCGCCGCGCTGGCGCGATCGATGGGGCAGCTAGAGCGGCGGGTCGAGGACCTCGCGGGTGAAAGTCCAGGCGCAAATCAGGGCAAGGATGACCATGGGCACGAAGGCGGCAAATACCCAGAACGCGGCAGCCTTTGCGGCTGCGATTGAAACGCCGGCGGCCAGTCCGGACAGGTTGGCGGCACCACCGCGGCCGCTCCCACCGCGTAGCCGATTCGCTGCATGGTCTCGGGCGACGTCACCGCCAACGGTCGTTCGCCTTCGTCCGAGCAGCGCGCCATGCGATGCACGATCGACGGCCAGCACAGACCAAAGCCCAATCCCTGCAACAGCGCGCACAAGATTATCCCTGCCAACAGGCCTGCCGGTACCGCAAGGGCGAAGCCGCCGGCGCCGAGCGCGACCAAGGTGGCGCCCGACCGAATCAGCCATCGATCGGCTGATACCGGCGCCCTCGAGACCGCGACAGTGGCAAGGCTCCAAGCGACCGCTTCGCCGGCCAGAATGTATCCGGCAATGATCGGCTGGGTGCCGAACAGAATCTTCAGGATCAATGGACCGTAAGCCCAGAATCCGGTGGTCGCGACCGACAGGGCGAATACCATGAAGAGGCCTGCGCCCACGGGATGGCGGAAATCCAAAAGACGGGCCGGAAATAGCCGGGAGCTCGCGCGGCGATCCAGTCGCGCCGCGAGGTACAGCAGGAGGGCGCCAAGTACGCATCCGAGGATGGACATTCTGATGCCACTCGCCACGCTGCTTCCTGCAATGAGCATGGTCGCGGCCGAGAGGACCAGAAGGGGAAGCACTGAGAAGGATCTGGCAGAGGATTGCGACGGAGTCTGCGCGGGCAACCACAGCAGTGCCATCGCCCAAAGTACGGCGGCTTGGGCGGCGAAAGCAAAGAAGGTCATGCGCCAGGAGTGCAGGGCGGCAAATATGCCGCCGATCAAGGGGCCGAGCAGCGACCCCATTCCCCAGATCACTGCGACGATGCCGAACTGGCGGCTCCACCAGGTTGGGTCGAACCACGTTTGAATCGCCAGATAACACAGGGTGAGCAGCATGCCGCCGCCCATGCCTTGTGCAAGGCGGCCTAGCAGCAAAAAGCTCATGGATGATGCGAATCCCGCGATGACGCAGCCGGTGGCGTAGGCGACAGCGGCTAACTGCAACAGTCGCTTGATGCCGATTCGCTGCGCGAGCATGGGCACTGCGGCTCCCGCCAGGATGGCGCCCACCTCGTACAGGATCACGGTCCAGTTGATGTAGGCGACGCCGCCGATGTCATCGACGATAGCCGGTGCGATGGTGGCGGTGACGAGGGTATCGACCGCGTGCAGCCAGATCCCGACGCAGAGCACGACGAATCGGCCCAGAAGGCCTGAGGCGTACAGGCCTCGCCAAGTGTTGTTGTGGTGAATCATTTTGAACCTAAGGTTACGATACAACCTCAAGTTAACTTGAGGTCAACGGGTATGAGCGGGAACATCGAGTCTGTGCGCGTCGGCAAAGAACTCAGGGCCGCCAGGGAGCTTACCGTCGGCGACGTGGCCGCACGCAGCGGGTTGCCGTGTCGGCAATTCACTTCTATGAATCGAAAGGATTGATCCGCAGCCGCCGCAACGCAGGTAATCAGCGTCGCTATCCAAGGGAGATATTGCGTCGAGTGGCGGTGATCAAGGTGGCGCAGCGGATTGGCATGCCGTTGGATGTGATCCGCGATGCGTTGACGACTTTGCCGAATGGGCGCGCGCCGACAGCGGCGGACTGGCGGAGACTGTCCGCGCTTTGGAAACGGGGATTGGACGAGCGGATCGAGCGGTTGACGCGCCTGCGGGACAGCCTGACAGGGTGCATAGGGTGCGGTTGCCTGTCCCTGAAGGTGTGCCCGCTGCGTAATCCCGAGGACCGGTTGAGCGAACAAGGTTGCGGCCCGCGGCTGCTCGATCCTTGAGGCGCTTGCGATCAACACGGCTCTCCCGCAAGCTCAAGGCTGTGCCCGGCCTGCGACTAACGAATAATGAATGAACCAGCGCGTCCGCTGCGGCGAATCTTGGGACTCGGTTTCGGTCTGGCGATGGTTTTCGGCGGCACGGTGGGAGTGGGTATCCTGCGGCTGCCGGGCACCTTGGCTCAGGCACTGGGCGATTCGCGGCTGATCCTGCTGTTTTGGATTCTGGGCGGTGTCTACGCGCTGCTCGGAGCGATGGCGGTGGCGGAGCTCGCTGCCATGCTGCCGGAGGCGGGCGGCTTCTACGTGTATGCGCGGCGGGCCTTCGGCAACGGGGTGGGTTTCGTGGTCGGCTGGAGCGACTGGCTGAACCAGGCGGCGGCCATTGCCTATGCCGCCCTGACGGCGTCCGTGTTCATCGCCACGCTGTGGCCGGCGAGCGCCGAGTGGCCGCGCGCCATGGCCATCGCAGTGATCTGCGTCTTCACAGTGATGCATTGGGCGGGTTTACGTATCGGCAGCACGGTGACGCGCATCATCAGTCTCACCATTGGCCTCATGATGATGGTGTTGGTGGTGGCTTGCTTCATTGCGCCGTCGGTCGCTGCATCCGGCGAGCCGCCCCCGGCGACGTCGGCCGCAGCGCTGCCGCTGTTGTCGTTCGGCATGCTGGCTGCCGTCGTGACCGCCCTACGCGCGGTGTTCGTCACCTACGACGGGTGGTATTCACCCATCTACATGGCGGAGGAGAGCACGCAGCCGACCCTGACGCTGCCCCGCGCGCTCATCGGCGGGACGATATTGGTTGCGGCCATGTATGTGTTGATCAATGTCGCCATCCTTCGGGTGCTGCCCCTGCCGGTGCTGGCGGCATCGAAGCTGCCGGCGGCCGACGCTGCGCACTTGGTGCTGCCGCGCGGCGGCGATGTATTGGTGACTATTATTTCCTTGATGACGGTGCTGAGTTTGATCAATGCGACGCTGCTCATGGCGCCGCGGATCCTGCTGGCCATCGGCCGCAACGGCTTTTTTACGCAGAAGGCCGTCAACGTCAGCGCCGGCGGCACACCTCGACTAGCCTTGGCGGTCACCAGCTTGGGCACAGTGGCGCTGATCTTGAGCGGTTCCTTCGAGCAGATTGTGGCCATCGCGGCTGTGCTGTTCCTGCTTAACTATGTGTCGGCGTACTTGGCGCTGTTCGTACTGCGGCGAAAAGAGCCGGTGGTGCCGCGGCCGTATCGGACGTTCGGGTTTCCTTTTACAACGGCGATCGTGCTGTTGGGCTGCTTGGCGTTGTGGATCGCGGCGATCATGCAGGACTGGTGGTCGGGCGTGTACGCCGCCGTGCTGCTGATCGCATGCGCGCCGGTGTACATCTGGCTGGCGCGGCGGCGGCGGACGGGGTGAGGCGGGGGATGAGCGCGGCACGGGCGAAATTGGGCGTGGCGATGTTGGCGAGCGCGACGCTGGCGGCCGGCGCGCCGCGGCCTGATCAGCTGGAGTTCCGGGACCTGTTCCGCGAGCTCATCGAGACCAACACCAGTCACTCCATCGGCAGCTGCACCTTGGCGGCGGAGAGAATGACGGCGCGCCTGCGGGCGGCAGGATATCCGGACTCGGATATTCATCCCTTTGCCATAGCAGATCATCCGAAGGACGGCGGGGTGGTGGCGGTGCTGCCGGGGAGCGACCGGTCGGCAAAGGCGATTTTATTGCTGGCGCATCTGGATGTGGTGGAGGCGCGGCGTGAGGATTGGACGCGCGATCCATTTACGTTGGTGGAGGAGGGTGGGTACTTTTACGGCCGTGGCGCCTTCGATGACAAGTCGATGGCTGCGGTATGGGTGGACACTTTGGTGCGGTTGCGCAAGCAAGGCTATCAGCCGAAGCGCTCCATCAAGATGGCGCTGACCTGCGGGGAAGAGGCGGGCGCGGCATTCGTGGGCGCGCAGTACTTGGTCCAACACGAGCGGCAACTCATCGATGCGGCGTTTGCGCTCAACGAATTCGCCTATGGGGTGTTGGACGCGCAGGGACACCGCGTCGTCATGGAGATCGAGGCAGGCGAGAAGACGGATCAGGATTATCGACTCGAAGTGCAGAACCCGGGCGGCCACAGTTCGCGGCCCGTGCAGAACAATGCCATTTATCATCTCGCGGCGGGTCTTACGCGTCTTGGGGCGTATGAATTTCCGGTGCAATTGAACGATACCACCCGCTCCTACTTCAGCCGCATGTCCGGAATCGTGGGCGGGGAGAGCGGCGCGGCGATGAAGGCGTTGGTCAAGGATGCTGCGGACGCAAACGCGGCGACTGTTTTGTCGCAGGACCCGCGACTGAATGCCATGCTGCGCACTACGTGCGTCGCGACCCTGCTCAATGCCGGGCATGCCACCAATGCGCTGCCGCAACGGGCTCGCGCCAATGTGAACTGCCGAATTTTTCCCGGCGTGAGCATCGAAGAGGTACGCCGGACGCTCGTCGGAATACTGGCGGATTCAGAGATCGCTGTAGCTACCGTAGAGCCATCCGATCCGATGGTGCTGCCACCGGCGCTGACCCGCGCCATCCTGAAACCGATTGAGCAGGTGATGCGGCGCATTTATCCCGGCATTGAAGTGGTGCCGGTGCTGCAGGCCGCCGGGACGGACGCGATCTATCTGGCGGAGGCGGGGACTCCGACGTATGGACTGAGCGGCATGTTCATCGATCCGGACTTGAGCAATATTCATGGCTTGAATGAGCGCATTCGGGTGCAGTCGCTGTACGACGGCCGGGATTTTCTCTACGAGTTGGTGAAGATTTACGCTGCGCAGAACTAGGTGGAGTTGGGCGCGTGCGACAGAGACTTCTGCATGAAAACGCTTAAGGGGTCGTCGGTGTAAGCGCCGAACGGCCCACGCAGCCGGTAGCCACTGCGCCCATAAAAGGCGAGAGCCGCAGGTTGGTGCGGGCCGGTCTCCAGCATCAGTTCTTGGCAGCCCCTCGAGAGCGCTGCGGATTCCAGTACCTCGAGTATTTGCCGTGCTATCCCTCGACCACGAGATTCGGGATGCACGTACATGCGTTTGACCTCGCCGTAGCGGGAGTGCAGCACGATGGCGCCGCAGCCCACCGCTCGGGCGCCCAAAGTACGAGCCACTACAAAAATTGTGTTTGCTTGTTTTAGGTGATCCAGGTCGAGGTAGTGACGGCTTTCAGGAGGGTAAAGCGTATCTTGGTACGCATCGAGTTCATTGATCAGTGCAATGACTTCCGGCTGATCAGGAGACTCGAGGACTGCGCGGACGTTAGTCATGCCGGCGAATGCAGGTTTGGTGTCTAGCGGGCCGCGGGAGGGGATGTGGAGTTGCCGCAGGCTGCAGATAGGACCGCGGCGGTGAGCAGCAGAAGAATAGTTCGCATTTGAAGACTCCGTTTTGATCAATCCCAACGATGGGCGTTTTTCGGGTAGCCAGGACGCTGTATTCGCACAATGCAGAATCGTTGGCCAGTGGGGGACTGCATTACGACCCAACGCTCCAAGCGGTCTACCACCTTAGCGCCCAGTTTCTCGAGGCGGCCGACCTCGGCAGGGATGTCATCGGTCTCGATGTCAATGTGGACGCGACTTTCGTGATCCACGCGCTGAATCTGCACGATGGGTTCGCCGGGCGGGGTCTCCAGCATGCGGTAATTGCCGCGAGTGCCCGGATGCTTGGGATCGACCGGGCGGCCCAGGGCTTCGGCCCAAAAGTGAGCCGCCGCATCGACGTCGGACGTGTTGCAGTCGATCAGCAATGCGCAGAGCCGGGAATGATGCATATCAATGTCTCCACAGGCTGGATAATTCAGTATCGACTTTGGCTGGAGGCGTCGAGAATGGCCTTCACCAGGGAATCGGGTTGGTAGTGATCGCTTGACGGAGTCAGTCCTAGGCGAACGATGACCAGTTCGCGGGAACGGATGACCGCCATGCTTTGGCCGTCATGGCCTTCCAGCCAGAAAGTATCGGCGGGAATTCCGTAAGTGGCGTCGGGATTCTTGCCTGGCTCGATGGCGTCGGCGCCCCAGAGCCAGACGAGACCCTGTCCGTACTCGCCGCCGGATGCGGTGGCGGGGGTGGCCATCATGGTGACGTAGCCGCGTGGAAGCATTTCTTGGCCCCGCCAGATTCCGTCTTGCACCAGGAACTGACCGTACCGCGCCCAATCGCGGGCGGTGGCATACATGTAAGAAGAGCCGACGAGGGTACCGTATTCGTCGGTTTCCATGGTGGCGCTGGTCATGCCGAGGGGCTTGAACAGTTTTTCGGCGGGATATGCTGCGGCGAGGCTGCCGGCTGCGTCCTGAACGATGCGCGACAGGATATTTGCAGAGCCACTCGAGTAACTCCAGAAGGAACCTGGCGGGTGAAGGAGCGGCTGCGCGCGCGCGAACCCGGCAATATCGCGTTCCAGATACAACATGCGAGTGACGTCCGAGACGACGCCGTAGGCTTCGTTGAATCGCAGACCGCTCGACATGGCGAGGAGATCGGCAATGCGAATTGTATCGCGGCCGTCGCCGGAAGCGGGCCAGCCGGCGGACTGCTCGAGCGTGAGACGGCCTTCATTGACGAGCAGGCCGACGAGTCCGGCGAGAACGGACTTGGTCATGGACCAGCCGAGCAGCGGCGCGGCTGCGGAGAAACCGCCGGTGTAGCGCTCGGCGACGATGCGGCCGTGCTCGACGACGACGATGGCGCGCATGCCGGGGCCGGCGAGGGAGTCGTCGGCGAGCACGCGATTGAGCGCATTGCTGGTGGCGACGGTGTTGCCGTCGGGCCAGAGTTCGGAGGCGCCTGCGCTTGAGCCTGCGCCTGCTTCGGCGCCGGTGGGCGCAGTAGCGGAGACGGACGCAGTGCTGGACACTGAAATTACCGCGCGCGGCGCGGCCACGCTGGCATGCGTGGCGAAGTCGAGGTCGCCGTCGGGGACGGAGGCGCAGCCTACGCCGGGTCGCGCGACGGCAAGGCCGTCACCGATGAAGCCCAAGAGGCCGGCGCGTACCACTCGATGTTCTCTGTCGACGGAGACACGCATGAGGCGCAACAGCGCAATGCCGGGGGCTTGCACGTCGGAACGGAGTACTTCTTCGGGGTCGCGGCCGGCGAGAAACACATTGGAGCAAATTACTTTGGCGGAATAGTTGGCGCCGACCCGCAGTATGTCGGGCGGCTTGATCCACACTGCGAGCAGCACCACGGCCAGCAAGAGGGCCAGGCTGACGGCGATGCGCAGCAGCACTTTGCGCGATGGGGTAGTCATTGCGCGGTATCTGTCATTGTGGGGCTACCACTGCAGTTGCGCGAGCAGGGCGGCGTAGGTGTCGATGCCGTCCCAGAGATTTTTGAGCCGGAGATTTTCGTTGGCGGCGTGCTGGCCGTTGTCGTGATTGACGATGGGTACGCCGATGACGGGCATTTGCAACACGTCGGCAAACTCATAGAGCGGTACGCTGCCGCCCACCATGGGCACGACGACTACCGGGGAGGCAGCGGCCTTGCCGGCAGCCGCGATCACGGCCTTGCTGACGGGTGCGGACAGATCGGCGCGGAAGGCGGGGTAGCCGGATTCCCATTGTAGTTTGATCAGGCGAGGATACTTTAAGCGAGTCGCGAGATCGGGCTCGCCGTCGACCACGGTCCAGGCGTTCGCTCGCAAGAAGCGTTCGAAGGCGGTGCGGACTGCGGCGGGCGTTTGATCGGGCACCAGGCGAAAATCAATGGAAATCACGGCAGTGGTGGGAATGGCGTTGGCCGCTGATTCGCCGACCTGGCCTGAGCGGATGCCGCGGATATTGAGTGCCGGGCGCATGAGACTTTCGGCCAGCTGCTCGTTGCCTTCGGAGCGGCCGATGCCGAATTCGCGCTTGAGATCATCGTCGATGGGTGGAAGATTCAGGAGCGCGAGTTGTTCGTCAGCTGTCAGCGCACGGATGCCGTCGGCAAATCCGGGAATGAGAATCCGGCCGCTGTCGTCGCGCATTTGCGCGATCAGCGTGGCCGCCATGGCGGCGGGATTGGGAACCCAGTTGCCGTAGTGGCCGTCATGCAGGGCGCGCAGCGGTCCGTAGAGGGTTGCGTCCAGGCCGGTGACGCCGCGCGCGCCGAAATAAATCATGGGCCGCCGCGTTTGATGCACGGGGCCGTCGCCAACGAGAATGAGGTCGGCGGCGAGCAGGCCGCGGTTGTTGCGCAGGATTTCGGCCAAGTGCGGAGAGCCGGCTTCTTCTTCGCCTTCCCAGAGGACCTTGATGTTCACCGACGGCGATTTGTGCGTGGCCTGCAGCGCGTCGAAGGCAGTGAGGAATGCCGCAATGGATGCCTTGTCGTCGCTTACGGCACGGGCGAAGAGCCGCCACTCCGGATCGAAGGCGCCATGTGCGTTCTTCCAGTCGATCTCGTGTTCGCTGCCGTTGATCGGGCCGCTGCGCATGAGCGGGATGAAGGGATCGGACGACCACTGCGAAGGAGTCACGGGTTGACCGTCGTAGTGAGCGTAGAAAATCACCGTGCGCTTGGCGTTGGCGACTTCAAGAGTGCCGAACACGATAGGAGGGCCGCCGGTGCCGGCGGAGAGCTGCCGCGCGTCGAAGCCCCGCTCCTTCAGTAGTGCTTCGAGGCGATCGGCGGCGGCCGCAATGCCCGCCGGATCCGCGGCTACGCTCTTGAAACGGGCGAGTTCATCGAGCCGGGCGACGATGGCGGATTCATGTTGGGCGCGGTACGCATCGACTTGGGCTTGAAGGTCGGTCGGGCGCGCGGTATGGGCGGCCTGCGTGGTGAATGCAAGGAGGAGCAGCGACGTGCCACAGGCGGTGATGACAGCGCTCCACTTCATGTTGGCTTCCTAGATATGACGGCGGCCAGCATATTAACCCAAGGATGGGAGCGGGCACCTTAGAAGTACCGGCGTCGCGGAGTTGGACTGAGAGGTGTCGCGGCGCTGGACTGAGAGGTGGGAATTACCGGAAGATAGCGCATGAACAAAATACAATTGTTTCGCGCTACTGGGTTGCTTGCCGGCGCGCTCTGGAGTTGCGGCGTATGGGCGGGGAATGGCGCCGCGGCGCCTGCCGGTGCCAAGCCAGTGGCGAACGCCGGCAAAGAGGCGGCCGACACCCAGTTCGAGCAACTGGTGGATGACTTCGTTTTCGGCACCTTGGCGTTGTCGCCGACGACCGCAACCGGCGTGGGCTATCACGTGCATCACGACGTGCAGCTGGATGACGGGTGGGATGATTTCACTCCGGGGGGGATTGCGGCGTCGCGAACCTTTTTGCACGACATGGAAGCGCGGGTCGGCCGGATGGAATCGGCAGCTTTGGACGCGGAGCAGCGGGCGGATATCGACATCATGCACGACGCTCTCGGCGCTTCGCGCTTAGAGCTCGATGAGATCCAAGGCTATCGGCACAATCCGACGACCTACGTGGAACTGGTGGGCAACGGGCTGTATACACCCTATGTGCTGCAGTACGCGCCGGCGGTGGAGCGCTACCGGCACATCATCAACCGCATGAACAAGATTCCTGAAGTCATCCGCCAGGCTGAGGCCAATTTGCAGGATTCTCCCGACATTTGGAATCAAGTGGCGCGGGAAGAGAATGCGGGCAACGTCGCGCTCATCGACGCGACCTTACGGGGTGACTGCCCTACTGACTTGCGAATGCGGTATGACCAATCCGCTGCGGCTGCGATTGCGGCATTGAATGGATTCAACCGATGGCTCGAAGACAACCTCTCGGAGAAGCCAAGTGACTGGCGGTTGGGGAAGGAGAGATACGCGAAGAAGTTTCGCTTGGTGCTGGCGACTGGGAAGACGCCGGAGGCGTTGCTGGCGGAAGCGGAGACCGACCTCAACAAAGTGCAGGCGGAACTCGTGCGGTTGGCGGCGCCGAAAACGGTGGAGCAGGCGCTGGCGGATGTGGCGCGCCAGCATGCCACTGCTGCGACCTTCATTCCCTCGGCGAAGCAGGCGCTGGCGGCGGCGACTGCGTTCGTCAAGGCGAAGGATTTGCTGACATTGCCGGCCAACGGCAATTTGGAAGTGATCGAGACGCCGGCTTTCATGCGTGGGGTGTACGGGGTTGGGGGTTTCAATGCGGCGCCGGCGCTCGAGCCGAAACTGGGGGCGTTTTTTTGGGTGACGCCGATTCCGAGCACGTGGCCGCAGGCGCGCATCGATTCCAAGCTGCGCGAGTACAACGAGTCGGGCACGCAGCATTTGACGGTGCATGAGGCCATGCCGGGCCACTATGTGCAGGCGGAATATGCGAACGAGGTGCAACCGCGGTCGCGGCGCTTGCTGCGAAATATTTTCGGCAACGGCCCGTACATCGAAGGCTGGGCGGTGTACATGCAGCAGTTGATGGCGGAGCAGGGATACTTGGGCGATACACCGGGATATCGGCTGACGCTGCAAAAACAACTGCTGCGGGTGCTCGCCAATACGATATTGGACGTGCGCATGCAGACCATGGGGATGACCGACCGCCAAGCCATGGACCTCATGACCAAGAGCACGTACCAGGAAACGGAAGAGGCCACGGCCAAGCTGCAGCGCGCCAAGCTGTCATCGTGCCAGCTGCCTACGTATTACGCGGGCTACAAGGGATGGCTGGCGGTGCGCGAGCATTCTCAGACGAAGCGGGGGGCGTCGTTCAGCCTGAAGGAGTTCCATGAGGTCGCACTCAAGCAGGGAGCGGTGCCCTTACCCGTTCTGGATCGTTTGCTGCAGTGATGGAGTGTCGCGGTCCCTGTGCGCCCGGCATATACTGGAGCGAACCGAATCGATAGTCGTGAGGCGACCCCCATGAATGCGAGTCTCAAGCCCGTGCAGACATCGGCCGACGCCGAACGCTGCGCCCGGATCAATCTGGCGGCGTGTTATCGGCTGGCCGACCGTTTCGGCCTAAATGAGGGCATCGACAATCACCTCACGTTGCTCGTACCGGGACATACGGACCGATTTTTGCTCGCGCCTTTCGGCATGCACTGGTCGGAGGTGAAGGCGAGCGATTTTCTGGTGGTGGATTTCAAGGGAAGGGTATTGAGCGGGCAGGGAGCTGTGGAGGACACGGCGCTGTACATTCATCAGCCGGTGCATCGGCTGTCGCCGCAGGGGCGCTGTGTACTGCACACTCACATGCCGTACGCGACGGCGCTGTGCATGCTGGAGAATCCGCGGCTGGAGATGGCGGTGCAGAGCGCGCTCGGTTTTTACAATGATGTGGCCTACGATCCGGGCTACAACGGCCTGGCCTTCGATGAAACCGAGGGTGAACGCCTGGCGCGAGCGCTGGGCGACAAGTCGGTGCTGATGATGGGCAATCACGGGGTATTGGTGGTGGGTCGGAACATCCCACAGGCCTTCGAGAGGCTGTATTTCTTGGAGCGCGCGGCGCAGGCGCAGGTTCTGGCATTATCGACCGGCCGGCCTTTGAAGGTCATCCCAGAGGCCATCGTCAAAATGACAGTGGCGCAGTTTACGGCCGGCGGCAGCGTCGGCGGCCGCGATCGTGCGGAACTGCATTTCGATGCCTTGAAGCGCGTGCTCGATCGCAGCCATTCGGATTACGCGAGCTGAACGCGGTTGTTCCAAGCGCGATAGATTCCGCGCGGGCCGCGCGCAGCCCCATCGTTTTCTTGATGGCGACGCTGCTGTTCATCAACTATGTGGATCGCGGTTCTTTGTCCACCGCGGCGCATCTGGTGCAGGGCGATCTGGGTCTTACCTACACGCAGATGGGGATACTGCTGTCGGCGTTTTCGTGGACGTATGCGTGGACGCAAATTCCGGTGGGCTGGTTGGCGGAGCGTTATGGCGCACACCTGATACTCGCGGCCGGACTGACGCTGTGGGCGTCGGCCACCATACTGATCGGATTCGCACATTCATTCGCGATGTTGCTGGTGTTGCGGTTGCTGTTGGGGTTGGGAGAGAGCGCAGGGTTTCCTGGGGTAGCCAAGATACTGGCGGCGATCGTACCTGCCAAGGGTCTCGGCACGGCCAACGGCATCATTGCGCTCGGGTATTTGTCCGGTCCGGTAGTGGGCACGCTCGCCGGCGGCTTGTTGATGGCGAGCTTCGGCTGGCGCTCGGCGTTCTGGGTGTTCGGCGGACTGTCGCTGCTGTGGCTGTTGCCCTGGTCAAGAGTGGGTGGGCAGGTGCGCACGGCGGTGCTCGCCAGTAAAGAGGAGTCGCCGACCTGGTGGATGATTTTGAAACAGCCATCGCTGTGGGGCACGTCGCTGGGGCTGTTCTCCAGCAACTATGTGTTCTATTTCATGCTGGCGTGGCTGCCGTCGTATCTGCAGACGGAGCGCGGCTTCTCGATCATCGACATGGCGTGGGTGGCGACCAGCGCGTACATGGTCAATGCCTTGAGCGCGTTCCTCGCGGGGTGGGGGGTCGACAAGTATCTGGCGCGCGGCGGATCGGCGAACGTGGGCTACAAGTCGGTGATGGCGGTGGCTCACGTGGGCTCGGTGATATGCATGCTGGCCATGGCGTTGGGTTCGCCGACGGTGGCATTGGTCAGCTTGTTCGTTTACCAATCCTTGTGCGGCGCCTCTTCGCCCGGCGTCTATGCCATGAGCGAGATCTTGGCGGGGCCGCCGGCGTCGGGGCGATGGGTGGGCATTCAAAACTCGCTCGGCAACCTGCCGGGCATTATCGCGCCGTGGCTCACGGGCTATATCATCCAGAGCACCGGGCATTATACGAATGCCTTCGTGGTGGCGGCAGGGGTGAGCATGCTGGGCCTGATCGGTTGGATATGGATGGTGCCGCGGCTGGCGGAGCTCGATTGGGCGAAGGCGGCGAGTGGGAGCGCGGCAAGGGCGTAAGCGGCCCTGCGCGCGCTCCGTTAGGTCCGCGCACTCCGCTAGGTCATTACTTGCGCAATCCGCCGACGCAGATCGAGATCGTTATAGACGCTGGGCGGTTTGAGCAACTGCTGCACTTCTGTCATTAGCTTGTGAACTTCGGGATCTTGCACAGCCAAACGCAGCAGAGGCGGAATAAACAGGAATCCCAAGATCGCGTTGCGGAAGGGGATCAAAGCCGCCCATCTCAAAGCGGACCATCCGATAGTCGTATGCGACGGCGCCGGATTTGACCAGCTGCTCCACAAATCGCGGAAACAGCTCCGTCAGCGCGCGTAGTCCGCCAACTAACAGAGCGTGAGGTTGCTTGCCTTGAGGCACGCCCATTCGAGGCGAGGCATCCTCAGCGAGCGTATCGCGCTCCAGAAGGATGACACGCTCGAAGGAATCCGACAGCGCACGGGCAGCCGCAAGGCCGGCAATCCCATCCCCTTTTTATAGGTACCAGGGTGCCGATACTTTAGAACAGTCGACGTACGGATATCAATCGGCGCTGGGTGCAATTATTGGTGGTGGAACAGGAATCAAAGAGGTAGCGTCTCTTCGTGGCCAAGACATCGTTGCGGAATGCGTCAATTGCCTGCCTCGTGATTTGGGCGGCGATCTGGCTGCTGTTTCTTTTGATGCGTCTGTCGCCGCTCGACATCAGGGGAATTCCGGGTGCCGGTAGGTTCATGCCTATTGCGCTCGCGGTTGCCGCTTTCTTTGGCCAAGTATTTCTATTCCTCATCACAAGATGGCTGTATGCCGAAGGCGCGACAGGTGGCGAGTGAGTGACCGGGTGTTGTTGCTGGCGATTTGCGCTGTCGCAGCATTGCTGCTCGGAGCTTATTACTTCAATCCGTTGGGTCCCGACTCTGAGGATCCGAGAATCCGGCTCTTGGGATTCACGCCTTACAGGATGGCATCTAATGCCATGGCACCCGCGATCAAAAAAAACGAATTCTTTCTCGTCTCGGCATGGCCCTTTGTTCACGAGGATCCAAAACCCAGGGATATCGTGGTGTTTCGCTGGCCCAAGAATCCATCGTCGACATTTGCGGAACGGGTAATTGCCGTCGGCGGTTCAACGGTCGAGATCAGGCAGGGCGTTTCAATCGTGGACGGCAAGCCGGTGCCGGAGCCGTATCTAGTCCCGGAGGAAGTCACCAAGGACTATTCTCTGTCCATGGCGCCGATTCAGGTGCCACCTGGCAGTTTCTTTATGATGGGAGACAACCGGGACAACAGCAACGATAGCCGATTTTGGGGGGTCGTGACCCGCAAGGCCATTATTGGCAGGATCAACAAGTAAATGCTTCAACAGGCTGAGATCTCATGATCCGAATCGATCACATCGCGCTATGGACTGAGGACATCGAGCGTTTAGTTGCCTTCTATTCCAAGTATTTCAATGCGACGGCCGGACAGAAGTACGCAAACCCCGCGAAAGGCTTCGAGTCGCGCTTTCTGAGTTTTGAGGGTGGCCCGCGGCTTGAGGTCATGAGGAGTTCAACGGTCGCGGCGGTGACGCACGCTCCCGGTGCTCAGCGAATGGGACTTACGCACTTGGCGGTGTCGGTGGGCTCCGAGACGGGCGTCGATGAACTGACGAATCGCCTGCGGCGCGACGGTTATGAGGCGTTGGACGGCCCTCGCCGCACCGGGGATGGCTACTACGAGAGCGTGGTCCTTGATCCGGATGGCAATCGAATTGAAATCGTGGCGTAGGTTGCGGCTGACTGAGGAATATGTTCAGCAGGTTCAGGGGACACAGACACTGCTCCGGTGGAACGATGGCGGGTGGGAAATCGTTAAGTGACACGATCGGCACGACGGCGCGTTTGCCGATATAATTCGAAAATTCTTGGAGCTACGGCATGGTTTCCATGCCAATCAACGTCATGAAGCCGCTTTCACAAATATTTCGCCCGGCCGCGTCGTCGCCCCTGACTTTGGAGGACCAAATCGCGGCGCTGGAAGCGGGTCCTCTCGAGCTAATTGTCGCTACCGCTTTGGGGGACGCTGATGAGGCGCTGCGCGCGGCGGCTGTGCGCAAATTACCGGACGGAGAGGTATTAAGAAGGCTGGCGAGATTGAACGGGCGCGCTGCAGCGGTATCCGCTGGGTTAGCACCGGCCCTGTCGAACGTTGGACGGACACCGTCAATCCTCGAGCGCGTCGCGCAGGAGCGGGTGGCGCAGTTCGTCGATGGGGGGACGATAAACTTCGCGGAACTGCGTTCGATGGGGAACGAGCCCGCCGTGTTGTCGGTGGCGGGACTTTGCGCGAATCCCGCGTACTTGGCGGACCTGTTGGGTTCTATCACTGATCTGCGGCAGGTCGCGACACTGGTCATCGAGGGCTCTTCGAGCCGGATAAGGCAGCTGGCGGCGCAGCGTATCGAAGATCCCGCTGAACTCACACGGCTGCTCAGGTTGGCGCGCGACAAGGACAAGAGCGTCTACAAGATTCTCAAGCAGAAATCCGACGCGTTGCGTGCCGAACAGGAGCGAATCGCGCAGGTCGAGAGCGATGTCAACGGGTCTTGCGCATCTCTAGAGCACATCAGTCAGCGGGTCTACGACGCAAACTACGCGGCGTCGTTCGAGTATTACCAGGCGCAGTGGCTCAAGGTGGAAGCGCTGGCGGCGCCTGCGATCCAGGAGCGTGCGCGTCTGGCCATCGATCGCTGCCGAAGAGTCATCGACGGGCATCTGCAGCAGTTGGCGGAGCAGGCTGCGGAGGCATCGCGCCAAGCGGCGCAGCTGGCGGCACGGGAGGCGAGCCGGGAAGCGGCCGTCGTGCAAGCTGCGGAGGAAGCGCAGCGGCGAAGTGCGGCTGAGGCTCTCGCCACCGCGGAGGCGGTGAAGGTGCGCGAGGCAGAGGAGAAGGCGCGCGCCGAGCGATTGGCGGCGGAGGCGGCGGCATTGCGTCGCATCGGCGGGCTGATCGGGCAGGTGAACACCGCGATACGCGAGGGCAATACCGGGCGAGCGGCGGGATTGCGTCGCGCCATCGATGAGAAGCTGCCGACGGCTCCGGTGGTGCCGGCCTATCTCGGAAAGCAGGTGCAGCAGCTCGACGCGAAACTCAATGAACTCAAGCAGTGGAAGGATTTTGCCGTGGCGCCGAAGCGCGCGGAGTTGATCGCGGAGATGGAGGGCCTGATCGGGTCATCGGAGCCGCCGCAGGCGCTGGCGGATCAGATCAAGGATTTGCAAGAACAATGGAAGACGATCAGCAAGGGGATCGTCAGCGACTCGGAGGCGGATTGGCAGCGCTTTCACCTGGCAGCGCAGTCCGCCTACCAGCCGTGCCGTCAATACTTCGAGGCGCAGGCCAAGTTGCGGCAGGAGAACGTGGAGAAGCGCAAGGTCGTGGTCGAACGACTGCGGGCCTTCGAGAGTGCTCAGAGCGACGAGCACCCTGACTGGCGCGCAATGGCGACTTTGTTGCGTGAGGCGCCGCGCGAATGGCGTCAGCATTCTCCGGTAGAGCGTGCGGCCGGGCGGGCCGTCGAGGCGGAGTTCGACGCGGCGATGGGACGGCTGCAGGATCGGCTCGATGCCTGGCATGCGCAAAACGTGGTGGAGAAAAAATCCCTGATCCAGCGAGCGCAGCAGTTGCTCGATAAAGAAGACGGCCGTGAGGCGACGGATGGAGTGAAGCGTCTGCAGGCGCTGTGGAAAGACGTTGGCACGGCGCCGCGTGATCAAGAGCAAGCATTGTGGAATGAGTTTCGAACGCAGTGCGACGCGGTGTTCCAAAAGCGCCAGCAGGCTTATTCCGACTACACAGCCGGTCTCGAAACGCACAAGGGACAGGCGTTGGCGCTATGTGAAGAGGTCGAGCTGGCTGCGGCAGCTGCGGGGCCGGAGTTAGTCGACGCGCTTGGGAAGGTTTCGCAGTGGCGTGCTACCTATGCGAGTTTAGGAGAAGTACCGAGGGCCGATGTGCGCGGGTTGCACGACCGCTTCGAGCGGGCGCTCAAGCTATGTCAGACGCGCGTGTCGCAGCAACGAGAGCGCGACAAGGAACAGTCGTTCGACCATATGCTCGAAGCCGTACGGCAAATACGTTCGTATGGGTGGGCGGTGGCGCAGCAGAGTGACTCTGCCGAGCGCGCAGCACTGAAGCTGGCGGCGGAGGCGTACATCGCCAGTGTTCAGCAGTGGCCGAAGGGCAGCGTGCCGGCGCTCAAAGATGCGTGGGCAAAAGCCGAGGCGGCGACCGGCGCCGACTTGGCCGGCCATGAGACAGCACTGCGGATGCTGTGCATTCGCAGCGAGATCCTTAAGGAAAAGCCGACACCGCCGGAAGACCAAGCATTGCGCCGCGAATACCAGGTGCAACGATTGATGAAACACATGGGGCAGGGAAGTAGCGTAGCGCCGGACGAATTGGATGCGCTGGCTTTGGAATGGGTTCGCGTCGGGCCGGTCGCGGCGTCGACGCAGGAGTCCTTGTTGGCGAGGTTCTTGGGCTGCCGTTGAGTTTCCGTCAGGATTCCCGGGCCCATGCCTCTCTTGGGCACGCATTGCCCGCGAGCGTACAGGTACGGCCGCAGTCTCGAGCATTCTCGCAGCGAGGCGCCTACTTTAAAGCTCGGGTGGTAATCCAAGCTTGCGGCTGGCCCTTGACGCCGGCGTTTTGCATGGCGGCCTTGAGCTCGGCCGAGGCTAACAGCCCCTTGGCCTTCTCCGCAGATGCAAAGTCATGGGTAACGATCACATCATTGGGGTTATCCGTCACCTGGTAGACGGCCTGCATGGTGGCGCCCATCTTGCGGACAGTGGTCTGAAACGCGTCGTAGCTTTTGCGCCAGGCTGCGTAGTCGGTCACTTCATGGTGCACAAACAGTCTCACATGGTTCGGCTTGCCCGCCGCGCCAGGAGTCATGGTCGTATACCAGATCGTCGGCGCGCCCTTGACGCCGCTACCTTGCATTGCGGTCTTCAACTTGTCCGACGTTACGAAGGCCTTGGCATCCAGCTCAGATTTGAAATCGTGCACGACCGTGATGTCGTTGGGATCATCTACGGACCGGTACACCGACTGCGAAACAACACCCAGTTGCCTCTGAGTGGCGCGGAAGCCGTCATAGCCCTTGCGCCACGTCGCATAGTCCGTCACGTCATGCCGGACGAACACTCGTACACCGGCGGCGTCCGCTGGAGTAGTGATCGAAAGAAGACCGCACGCCAAGGCGGCGATGACCAAGAGTGAACGCATAAGATCTCCCTGCCTGAATGAGTCGTTGTTGTAGCCTGGCCGCCGGACCGATGTGCGGGAGCCCCATAATACCGTAGTCCCTCGGCCGTGGCTGGTTCGACTGGCCGGCCGTCAGGAACCAAAGCGGGTCGCTATAGGTCCACACTGGCAGATCTCAAATGGCACAATACGGGTGAAGCCTGGCCATGAATCAGTCACGCTGGGGGGTGCGGCGGTATGCCACGCTGGGCGTGGTGTTGGCCGCCCATGTCGCCTTGCTGGCGGCGCTGTTGCTGGGCTCGGGCAAGATTGATAAAGCCTCGTCGGCGAATCAATCGGTCGAGCTGATGTACTTACCGCCGGCGAAGATGCCGACTATTCGTGCCGAAAATTCTTTACCGCGGCGCTTGAGCGCGGATACGGCAATTCCTATAGCGCCACCGGTACTCGATGCGACGTCGACGTCGCCACAGGCCGCTGCTTCGGGATCGAATGGCAACGGGACGGGCGTTGACTGGAGGGCGGAGGCGCGCCGCGCTGTGCAGGCGTTCGAAATTCGCAGCCACCGGCCGAAGAGCGATTACTCCATGCCGGGCTCGGCGGCGGAGGATGGTTGGTGGCCGCATGGGCGTCATTTCGCCGGTGAGCAGTACCGAACGTCGGGCGGCGATTGGATCGTCTGGATCAATTCCAGCTGCTATCAGATTGCGACTGCCGGAGCGAGCGCATTCGCGCCCGGCGCGCTGCTGCCGCAGACAATCTGTCCAACCGATGCTGAAGCGCCGCGCCGCGAGATGGGGAGTTCGCGAGGCGAGAAGCCGGCGGTTACCAATTAGGGTTGGGCAGCTCGCTGAAGACTTCCTTGAGCGCGGCGCCCCAGCGCGAGCGGATCATGGTGAAGTATTCGTTGTCCATATCGAGGCTTATATGAGTGGCGAGCTTGAACTCGTCGCGCCGAATCATGGCGAGGTCGAGCGGCGGACCCACAGATAGGTTGGAGCGGATGGTCGAATCCATGGAGACCAGCGCGCACTTTGCGGCTTGGGCCAAGCTGCTGCTTCTGGACATGATGCGATCGATGATGGGCTTGCCGTACTTGGTTTCGCCGATCTGAAAATACGGTGTGTCGATCGAAGACTCGATGAAATTACCCGCGGAGTAGATATAGAACAGCCGCGGTTCCTCGCCCTTGATCTGACCGCCCAAAATGAACGTGCCGTTGAATTCGTGGCCGTGCTCCTCGAGCGAATTCGCATCGCGCGAGTGAATTTCCCGTAGAGCATCGCCGACCACGCGCGCCGCATTGAACATGTTGGCGGCGCGAAAAATGCGCGTCGGCTGTTCCGGGTCCTCTGGGGCCTCGTGCAGCAGGTTGATCACGGCCTGGCTGATGGCGAGATTGCCGGCCGACATCAGCACCAGCACGCGGTCATCGGCTCGCTGAAATGTGGCCATTTTGCGAAAAGTATTGATTTGATCGACACCGGCATTGGTCCGCGAATCGGACAGCATCACGAGCCCGGTGTCGACCAATAAGCCGACGCAGTAAGTCATCGCGAGATTCTACTGTTGGGCGGACTCTACGACCAGCACATTGGCTTCCATTTTTTCGCCGCCGCCGCCCTGTCGCACACCGCGAACCGGGGCGGCGTCCAGATAGTCACGGCCGACGGCCAGCCGGCAGTAAGTGCGTATCGCTGGGCGCTTGTGGGTGACGTCCATGCTCTGCCAGCCGATCTCGGCGCCGAGCCAGACGTCGACCCAGGCGTGGCTGGCCGCATCGCTGGCGTCACCGGTGTACAGATAGCCGCTGACGTAGCGCGCGGGTATGCCGACGGCGCGGGCGGAGGCAATGTACACATGAGCATGATCCTGGCATACGCCTTCGCCGCTCTTGAATGCGACCGCGGCGCTGTCCTGTACGTCGCTGGCGCCGGACTTGTAGCGCACGGCAGCGAAGACTGCTTCGGCCAATGCGAGGGCGCGGGCCTTGGGGTCGGTGACGGTTTGCAGCGCGTGTTGTGCAAACGCGCGCAGGTCGTCGTTGGGGAGGTGAGCTGCGTCGGCGCGAGATAGGCGAGCGGCGAGAGAGGGCCGTCATCCTGCCGTGCTTCGGTGTCGGCGGTCTCGACCACGCCGCGCACCACGATCTGAATTTCGCGGTGCGGCTCTTCGATGGTGAGCAGATGGGAAATATTGCCGTAGGCATCCACTTGTTCGAGACGCCGGCCGGGCGCGGTGATGGTCCATGACAGCGCGCGCTGGCTGAGGTCGCGGCGCGGGGTCAGGTGCAGACTTTGTACACTGTATTTTACGGGCCGCTCGTAGCGGTAACGCGTTTCGTGCCGAATGTGCATCTGCATGGATTCACGCCTCCGCTGGGGGTAACAAAAAGTCCGAGGCGATACGGTCGCCGAGATCACGCACGCGGGCCAGGAACTGTTCCAGGAAACGCGGCAAGTCGCCGTCCACGATTTCCTCCATGCGCGTGAAATGCAGCATGGCGTGCATTTCACCGGCTCGGCGCTCGGTTTCGGCCGACTGCTCGTTCGAGACTGATTTAAGGTTGTTGTAGACCTCTTTGCAGCATCGCAGCAGCGAGCGCGGCATGTCATCGCGCAGGATCAGCAGCTGTGCCACCTTGAACGGGGTGATCACGTCGCGGTAGACGCGACGATAGACTTCGAAGGCGGATAGTGCGCGCAGCAGCACGCTCCATTCATAGGGATCGGGCACTTCCCTGGCATCGGCTCCGGGAACGAAGTCGCTTTGATGCGCCGTGAGAATGCGCGCGGTGCTGTCGGCGCGCTCGAGAAAGGTGCCGATGCGCGTGAAGTGGAAGGCTTCGTCGCGCATCATGGTGCCGATGGTGACGCCGCGAGTGAGGTGCGAGCGCTCCTTGACCCACTCGACGAACTCTCCAATATCGGGGTTAGTCGCGCGGCGCGAGACCTGCGACCGCACTTCGAGCCAAGTGGAGTTCAGAGTCTCCCAGAGTTCCGATGTCAAAGAGCCGCGCACCGCGCGGGCGTTTTCGCGCGCCGCGCGCAGGCAACTGAAAATGCTGCCGCTATAGTCGCGATCGAGGCTGACGAAATCGAAAACGGCGCGCGGTTCGATGGAGTCATGGCGGTCTTTGTACGCTTCCTCCATTTGCAGAGCCGTCATCGTAGAGCTCAAAGATTGCGCCAGGGTGTCGGCGGAGTGCGGCAGCAGAGACATGCGATAGTGAGCGTCGACGAGACGCGCGAGGCTCTCGGCGCGCTCGATGTAGCGCGACATCCAGTACAAGTGGTCGGCGGTGCGGCTCAGCATGTCGCGCGGCTATTCGTTGGGTGGGGGCTTGGCGTTGTGCACAGGCTCGGCAGTGGGTACTGGTTGGGCATCAGGTTTCCAGCACCCAAGTGTCCTTGGTGCCGCCGCCCTGGGAGGAGTTCACCACTAGCGAGCCGTCGCGCAGGGCGACGCGAGTCAAGCCGCCGGGCACGATGGTGATATCGCGACCGGACAGCACGAAGGGACGCAAATCGATGTGGCGCGGCGCGAGACCGCGATCGGCGAAGGTCGGGCAGGTGGACAGCGCCAATGTCGGCTGCGCGATGTAGCGTTCGGGAGTGGCGATGATTTGCTTGCGAAAGACAGCGATCTCCGCTTTGGTGGCCGCGGGCCCGATCAACATGCCGTAGCCGCCGGCGCCGTGCACCTCCTTGACCACGAGTTCAGGCAGGTGGGCGAGCACGTACTCCTGGTCCTCTTTCCGCCGCAATATCCAGGTGTGCACATTGCCGATGATGGGCGATTGGCCCAAGTAGAAGCGGATCATTTCGGGCACGTAGGGATAAATCGATTTGTCATCGGCGACACCGGTGCCGATGGCATTGGCGATGGTGATGCGGCCGGCGCGGTAGGCGGTGAGCAAGCCGGGCACGCCCAGCGTGGAGTCGGGACGAAACACGAGGGGATCCAAGAAGTCATCATCGATGCGCCGGTAAATCACATCGACGCGCTGCGGGCCTTGAGTGGTGCGCATGAATACCGCTTCATCACGGACGAAGAGATCTTGGCCTTCGACCAGTTCGATACCCATTTGCTGCGCCAAGAAGGCATGCTCGAAGTAAGCGTTGTTGTGCGCACCAGCCGTCAAGAGAACGACGGTGGGGTCGGCGACGCCCGTGGGGGCGACGCTGCGTAAATTGTCGAGCAGTACGTCGGGGTAGTGATCGACGGGTGCGACGCGGTGCCCGGAGAAGAGTTCGGGGAACAGGCGCATCATCATTTTGCGGTTCTCGAGCATGTAGGAGACGCCGGAGGGGACGCGCAGGTTGTCTTCCAGGACGCGGAACTCGCCGGCGCCGTCGCGCACGATGTCGATGCCGGCGATGTGAGCGTAGATACCGCCGGGCACGTCGACGCCTTGCATCTCAGGGCGGTACTGAGAGTTACATAGAACCTGTTCTGCGGGGACCACGCCCGCCTTCAGAATTTGTTGGTCGTGGTAAATGTCATGGATGAAAGCATTGAGCGCGCGCACGCGTTGCTTGAGGCCGGTCTCGAGCCGAATCCATTCCTCGTGGGGCAGGACGCGCGGCACTATGTCGAAGGGGATGAGGCGCTCGGCGCCTTCTTCTTGACCGTACACGGCGAAAGTGATGCCGACACGATGGAACAGAGCGTCCGCCTCGGCGCGCTTTTGGGCGAGTCGTTCGGGGGCTTGATCGGCGAGCCATTGAGCATAGCGCTGGTAGTGCGGCCTGGCCGCGCTGTCGCCCATGTACATTTCGTTATACGGGTTGCTAACCAAATACCCCCCTTCGTTAGAATGTTGAGCGAATACCATGCCACGCACAGGGGTCGCAGCCAATCATGTACTTAAGAGCCCTAAAGCTGCAATCGCGCACCAAATGAAAGCGGCCCGCACGCGGCAGGCGCGTATTTGGTCCACGGAGACAGGCTGGTTAGGCGCTTAGGGTGCGGGCAAGTTCGTCAGCGAGGCGGATGGCGGGGTCGCCGGGAAAGCGGGTGGGGAAATCGGCCAGCAGGGTGCGCGCTACGCGCAGGGCTCCGCCGCCGGCGGCGGCGAGGCGGGCGATTTGCAGGGTGGTTGCCGCTGATTGGGGACGGAAGGTGGGGTCCTGCTTAAGCCGCTGGGCCACCAGGTTGAGGGCTTCGCCGGTGCGCTTCGCCTTAAGCAGGCGCTCGAGGTAGTCCTGGGAGAGGCGGGTGATGTAGCGGGGATCGCCCCAGGAGACGACCCGGTCGCAGAGCCAGCGATAGTCCTCGAGATCGTGGCCGCGTCTACTTAGCCAATCCTGCAATTGCTGCCAGCATTCGATATGCGACCCGGCGCGCATTTTTCCGTACGCCTCGGTGACGTCACTATGGCTTTGGCGCAGTTCGCTGGCGTCTTTGAGTTCCAGGTCTCGCTCAGGCGAAACCCAGGTCTCCACCCCGAGTTCGTGACGGCGCTCGTAGAGGGCGCCGCCCAGCGCGCTGAATGTGGAAAGAATGCAAAACATGAATATCGCGATTTGCAGAGGAAACCAGAGTTCCCAATGGGCCAGAATCGCGATAAGTAATGAGTAGCCGCCAATGACGCCAAGAACGAGGAGATACATCGGCCCGAGTCCAATGATCACACGCACCCAGGCGACGGGGTAGGCCGCCTTGAAGATGTTTCCTTCGATGCCGAGTACTGCGACCGAGGCGGGCAGTGCGAGAAGCGCGACCACCCCCAGGACGATAGCCGATGCCAGCCTGATGCGGAGATACGCGAAATACACAGCGAGCCAAATCAGGCCTAGGATTGCGAGTTGGGCGAGCGGCCGCTGCTCATTGAAGGGGTTCACCATTTGGATGTCGAGCGTCGGCGGCTCGTCGAAGCCGCGGACGGTATGATCGAAGAGTACGTAGGCGTATTTGAAGAACCAGGAGGTCACGATGGCGGCAAGCGGGATCCCCACGAGACCGGCTTTGGCGGCGAGGAAGAGAAGGAAGGCGAATACGATCAAAACGCCAGCTGCTCCCCGCGAGTGGGGCGGAGGAGGTGGTGGGTGAATTTGGCGTCGGCAATTCTCAATTTCAGCACGGTCACGTAACTAAACTAATTGTGGTCGATCGCCCAACAATATGTGATACGAGTAGATCTAGTCACCAGCGAAAGGAACCAAGGAGACGCTGAACAGGATCACTTAAGAGGCATCCTTCCAATACAAGTGTTTTGAATATGTGTGATT
>JANXZQ010000210.1 GCA_025355445.1 Gammaproteobacteria bacterium | reverse complement strand
GCGGCGACCTTGGGCGCGACTAGTTTCGCGGCCTTCCCCAGTTATTCAATGGCCATAAATTCGCTGTTTGTGATCGGTGCAGGGATGGCCGCGCTGCAGGTCGCGATCAATCCTCTGTTGCGTGTGGCAGGAGGGGAGGAGCACTTTGCATTCAACTCAGCGTTCGCCCAGCTCATCTTCGGCGCCGCTTCCTTCATCAGTCCTTTGGTCTATTCCAATCTCGTGAGGCACCTTGATCCCGCACACGGCGATCTTAAGGGCCTCTACGCAGTCCTCAGCAGCATTACAGCTCCCGCCCTTCCATGGTCATCGATTTATTGGATATTTGCCGTGGTCTCCTGCGTTTGCGTGGTGGTAATCGCATTGCTGCGTTTACCGAAGGTGACGCGTACGGCAGAGGAGTCGGCGGGCACGCTTTCCATGTACCGGCAGCTGCTGCGCAATCGATACGTCTGGCTGTATTTTCTCGCGATCATTGCCTACGTAGGCTGCGAGCAGGGCACGGCCGATTGGATGTCCCCGTTTCTCGAGCGCTATCACCATGTCGATCCTCACAAGGGAGGTGCCGATGCGGTGGCCTACTACTGGGGACTGATGACCGTCGGCTGTCTCCTGGGGATGGTCTTGCTGAAACTCTTCGACAGTCGCCGAGTATTGATCGGATTTTCATTGGGTGCGCTGTGCATGCTGTCGCTGGCGCTGTTTGGCTCTGCCGAAGTATCCCGAATGGCCTTTCCCTGCATCGGTTTCTTCGCCTCGATCATGTGGCCCACATTGGTGTCGCTGGGCTTAAACTCGGTACCCCAGTACCACGGCCCTTTCGCCGGGATCCTGTGCTCGGGGATCATGGGTGGTGCGCTCGTGCCCTTTGTTATTGGCTGGCTCGGGGATCTGTACGGCCTACAATTTGGAATGCTGTTTTTGTATCTCACCTTCGGGTTCGTCTTGAGCGTCGGCTTGTGGGCGCGACCGCTCATTCGCAACGCACCCAGGGCCGGCGCGAAAGAAACCCACGAGTGAGCCTCATCGATGCATAGATACATTGCAAGGTCAATGATAGTGATAGTGGCGGCCACTTCGCGGATCAGCGGCGCTCAAGCGCCATCGGGACCTCAAGTCAATGTGCCGCCGGCGGCAAGTGCCGCAACCGCAGCGCGCTATGAGAGTGACCCTTATGAATTTGCGGCGGCAGACAGTGTTACCCATGTCATTCGTCTGTCGAGAATTGCCGACGGCGTACGCTTCACCTGGCCGCGCGCAGTCACTCCATGGGACACAGCTTTGCTCGCAGTCCGCAGCTGGGGCGCAAAACAAAGTCCCTGGGTTGAAGTGTCGGTCGGCGAGTTCCGCATTCAACAGTATCTCGATTCCAATGCGGTGGGTGTGCGTTGGTTGAACTTAGGCGGCTTGCGTGAGCAACTTGCCGCTGGTGCCGAAGTAATCATTCGCACTCATGCAGTGACGCTCGAAGCCGAAGCGGCCACGCTACGCTTATTCGACAATCATCTCGACTTGCAACAACGCATCTTAGTGATTGCACCTCATCCCGACGATGCCGAAATCGCGGCGTTCGGCCTGTATGCCGATCGACAAGCCAGCGTGGTCACTGTTACGGCAGGCAATGCCGGCGACATGAACTATCGAGCCAGCGTCAGCGACCCGGCGGAGCATTACTCCCTCAAAGGCTATTTGCGTGCGGTCGATAGCGTGACCATTCCGTGGCAGGGCAATATTCCTCCGGAGCGCACCGCCAATCTCGGTTACTTCGATGGGCGGTTGGACGCGATGTATCTGGCACCCAAGCAGACGATTCCCGAAGTCTATGGCGCAAATACCGATGTAGCGCCCTATCGGCGCGCCAACTTGAGCAAACTGGTATCAAGCGCAGCGCGCAGCAACACCTGGCAACATTTGGTGGAGGATTTGGTGCAGGTGCTGCGCAAAGTAAACCCGGGAATTGTGGTGATGCCCGATCCACGACTGGACACTCATCTGGATCATGAATTCACGAGCGTGGCCCTCGACCAAGCACTCGAGCAATGGCAAGGTAACCCAATCTTTCTGCTTTACACCAATCACACCGACAGCAACCATTATCCCTATGGACCCGCGGGCAGCGTGGTGTCGCTGCCGCCCGGCGAAGCGCACCTCAGCATGCAGAAAATATATTCCCATCCCACCGCGCATGCCCTACAAATCCGGAAGTTGTTTGCCTTAGAGTCCATGCATGACTTGCGACTCTCTCCGGATGAGCAGACTACCTGTAGTTCGGCAACAATTGCCCGCCGCCCGGATTATCCACGCATGCCTGAGGATGATTATTTTCGGCGCGCGCCGCGCGCGAACGAATTGTTTTACGTGTTCAATAAAACCGGCGTACACGCGGTAATTCAAGATTTCCTTGCGCACTACAATGCAGCTCAGGGCACACGATCCGCGCAGCAAGTACATTAAACAGATTAAACCGTCTCCGTGATCTTGCGTAAATGCGCTGGACGGTCGGGATCGAACCCGCGCCGTACCGACAGCGTCGCTATCACGCGATACGCGCTCTGCACCAGCAATATCGGCGCAATCTCGGTGCGCACTTCCAGTGCGGGCAACACCGTGGCACCCGCGCTGCTCAGCGGCTGCGCGCTCGCTACGCCTGCGCCCGCAATGACTATCGGCACGCCGCGGCGCGCCAGTTCCATAGCCAAGGTCTCGACCCCCGCTCGCGTCACGTCGGCCTGCGCAAACAAAAGCGCCGGAAAATCGACGCCCACCAATGCATAGGGACCATGCCGCACCTCGGCGCTGCTGAAAGCCTCCGCATGCAAGCCGCACGTCTCCTTGAATTTAAGCGCCGTTTCCTGTGCGGCGCCTAACCCCAGTCCCCGGCCTATCACGTACAAATTCTTGGCCGATTCGAGGGGCGCGAGCGCCGCGGACCAATCGAGCGCCCAGCTCTGATCCATCAAGTCCGGGAGCGTGTCGATGGCTGATTGGAGTTCGGCGTCCTGCATCCACGCCGCGACCAGTCGAGTCAGCGCGGCCAGCGTGGCGAGATAGGATTTCGTGGCAGCAACGCTGGTCTCGAGCCCGGCGCGCAACTCGATCACTAAATCGGCAGCCGCGCTCAGCGGTGCGCCGGGACTATTGCACAGCGCCAGTACGGTTGCGCCCGCCTGCTTCGCCGCGGCGACCGCAGCGAGCAGGTCCGGACTGCGCCCAGACTGCGAAATCGCCAGGAACAGGCAGCCCCGTAGATCTTGAGACACCCGGTACAGGGAGGAGACCGAGGGCGCGGCGGATGCGGTCACCACTCCCGTAAGGGTCTCAATCAAGTACTTGGCGAAGGTCGCGGCGTGATCGGAACTACCGCGCGCGCACGTAATCACGGTCCGCGGGGCCAGCCGGCGCAGTTCCGCGCCGATCGCCGCAATCGCGTGAGCATCCCCCTGCAATTGCGCGCGCACGGCCTCGGAGGCAGTGCCCGCTTCTTGGAACATCCGCGTATCCTCGACCCGGATCACAGGCGATGCGCTCATGTCGAGGCGCTCAACTCGGCGACGAAGTCCAAATTAAGGGGACCACCCGGACCAATTCAATTGCGACTGCGGGGAGCACCAGTAGCATGGCCCTAGCAAAGGCTGTGGGGCGTACAGCCCATTGGCGACAGCCCTCGGATCCGGATCAACGGAGGCGTCGAAGTGTTGGAACACTCGGTAACCGAAATTCGGTTCAGACAACTCTGATACGGATACGCTGGTGGCGCAGGCGCTGAGCAACAAAGCAGCGATTGGTAGCCCGGCTATTGTGCAACGAATGAATGACGACATGAGGTCTCCGAGAACTGCTGCGGGCACGATTCCGAACTGTCAATACACGGTCAAATCACACTAGCATCGTTCGTAGCCATGGGCAATAAATTAACTCGGGTTCGCGTGCTCACGGACTCACCGGCTCGTCGCGCTTTGCGTGGACTGGCCACTAGCCCCTGTTCGCCCCGCCAACCGAGCGCCGAGCGCGGTCAAGGGCGCGAGTGGGATTAGAAACGTCAAGTGATACCAGATGGGCAAAGCGTTCCAGAGACGCACGTGGATCGGGATGAATACGATGAGTAGAACCGCTCCGAGAATCCAAGGGACGCGATTGTTCGTGGGTGCGACCAAACCCACCGCCGCGTCGGCAATCAGCAAAGTGACAGCTGCCATGCTCAGCCGTGCGGCCATCATTCCCAGCGTAAACGTCAATAAGGGCTCGGCGGCGGCGTATCCTACCAGGGAGAGCCGCAGCATGCGATTGATGAACGATATAACGATGACCCAGGTGAACAGACCGACGATGAAGGCAAGGACGGGGCGTTTCACGATGTTCTCCCTTGGTTGGTTTCGATTAGTATAATTAAACTATGAAAGCAGAGCTAGTAATTCTCGGGGTGCTGCACCGCGGCAACTTTCACCCGTATGAAATCAAGCGGCGACTGGTCAACGCCATGATGCAGTGCTACACGGAAGTGGATGTCGGCACGCTTTACTACGCGATCCGACAGCTAGCCAAGGGCCGCTTGATCAGGCCGGTGTCGCGCGAACGTGTGGCGCGTGGCGGAGTGCGTACGGTTTACGCGATCACCCCGCAGGGCAAGCAACGATTTCAGCAACTCCTGCATGAGTGTTTCGCGGCGGACGGACCCGTGTCCCACACACTCTATGAGGCTCTCTTATTTCTGCACTTGGGTGATTTACGACTCATCGGCAATCTATTGGAGAGGAGAATCAAGAAACAGGCTGAGGCCATACGCAAGGTAGCCGTAGTGCGCCGACAACTCTCGCCATTCCTTGCCACAGGGGGCCTTCATCTTCTGGATCATTTGAATGCTCAGCGGCGGCTGGATCAAACGTTTCTATCAGCGTTGCGCACGGACGTGATTGCCGGCGCCGTACATGACGTTCCCGATCCTCGACGTCTGGGGGTCATCGAATCTAAACGTAAATCACGATGAGCGTTGCTGAAGTAACCTACTCACAGATCGAATCCGGCCGACGTGATCTGATGCTTCAGTTCAGCAAGCTGCGCCTCGTAGCGTCGCCATAGGTCTATCGACGAGTTGTATATCGGCCGGCGCACCTGCGCGGCGCTGGCGGTGGTCGTCGCGCCGGGATTTTGATGGAACGCCATGCACCCCTCCTCCCAGTCGAGCCCGCAGTATTCCAACAGCCGGCGTGCTGTTCGGCTCTGATCCGTGACAAGATCTTCGTAGTGCAACTCGTGCACCACGCCGGGCATCGAAGTCCGCCAATGTTCCATGAGTCGCCGATACGCTACATAGTACCGGCCGATTTCGTTCAGATCGTAGGAGAATGGGTAACCGTCCTTGAACAGGGTTTTGTACATGGCGTAGCCGAGCGCCATGGGATGCCGAACCACGTGAACGATTTTCGCGCGCGGCAATGCGCGGTGAATAAGGCCGCAATAAAGATAATTCAACGGCATTTTGTCGATGAAACGGCCGCCGCCGCCGCCGATTGCCGCGCGAGCTCTGCGCAAATAGTCCCGGCCGAGCGCCGCGAAATCCAGAGTCGCGGACAGCGCGATCAGACCCCGGCGCGCGATCGGCGCCCGCCCGCTGAGCCGCTTCACCGCGTCGACGATGCTCAATGCGAGACAATCCAATTCGCCGGCGGATGACATCAATGAATGACCATCCAATATTCTCTCGATCAGCGTCGAGCCACTGCGCGGCAGTCCCACGATGAAAATCGGAGCATCCTCACCGGGGGACGTCGGGGCATCCTCAATCGGCGCCGGCGCATTGTTCGACGGTGCGGCCGGATACGCATCGATTATCCAGTCAACGGTCGCTACGTCTCTGGCGACATTGTATTGTAGATTTTCGCGGCGCTTCCTGGCGCCCTTGCGCAGGTGCTCGAAGGACTTGGCGTATTCGCCGAGATCTTCATATTCCTTGGCCAGCGCATATCGAATCTGGACCTCGCCAGGCCAGCCGGAGAAACCTTCCGCAGTCAAGGCTTCGAGCTCCGTCACATGGTTGCGCGCCGGCGTCTGTACTCGCAATTCTGAGCGGTTCATATAAGCCTCGTAGTCCCGCGGTGCGAAGGCGATGACTTGGTCATAGTCGCGCTCTGCTCCCTCAAGGTCTCCGATGAACCTACGTACGGTGGCCCGATTGAAGATGAGCTGGGGCTTGCTCGGAGCGAGCGCCACGGCACGATCACAGGCTGCGAGCGCGCGCCGCTGATCATTCGCGTAGCTGCGCAAGGTGCCGATCGCATCCCACACTGCCGCGTCGGTTCCGGCAAGGCGTTCTACTGCGTCCGTTGCAGCCGATGCATCCTGACGCAAACCCAGCCCAAACAGGCAGTGCGCCCGATGCATCAGGAACTTGGGCTCGGCCGGCCGCAATTCCAAGGCCTGGTCGATCGCGCGCAAGGCCGCGGGCCAATCGCGCGACCGCATGAGCCGCAGCACCTCGCGATGCGCATTCGCGGCGGACTCATTCATGATGCGCGACCGGGCGCCGTGATGCCGGTTGCTTTATTGCCGTGGTACGAGGGACAGGCTGCGCAGCGTCCTTTCGCTGTCCTCGATCGCGGCACGCTCAACGTCGGAGTTGAGCGTTCGGCTAAGTGCATAGTATACGCCGCCCGAAACGACCAGTCCGACCAGCCAGCCCACATCCACGCCCCCGAGCGCGCGCGCCAGCGGACCCATGTAGACGTCCGGAAGAACAAAAAACGGCAGCGTCGCGGCGAAGCCGACCAAGTAGGCTGCAAATCCTCTGACTCCCCATTCCCCATAGATGCCGTCCGGCATGAAAAGATGTGTGATCGCATAACGCCCGTGCCGCACGAAGAAATAGTCGACCAAATTGACCGACGTCCAGGGCACGAGCAAGTAGAGCATTATAGTGAGCACCGCAAACAGAAGCGCAATGGCGCTGGTGCTGATTGCGAGGCTCAATAAGACCCAGGCGACTGCAACGGCCACGATCGCGGCGTGCCGCAGAGCAGCGGGGGGATTTTGAATCTTGGACAGCGAACTAACGGCCGTTACGACGGTCAGCATGCCGCTATAGGCGTTCAGACCCATGGTCGCGATAAGGGCGGTCACCGACGCCAGCGCCATGACGACGCCGAATCCCGGCATCACTGCGTTACCCGCGGCATAGAGCGCGACCAGGCCGTCCGATGCTCCCAGCCGCGTAGCCAGCCAGGCGCCGAGCGAAATCATCCAGATTGCCGCGGATGACGCACCGATATAGACAGCGGCGATAATGGCACCGGGCGCCGTGTTGCGCGGCAGATAACGGGAATAGTCGGAGACCGACGGCGCATAAGTGATGTTGTAGCTCGCGCTGGCCGCGAATTGCGCTATGAACGCAACCCAGGTGAAATTGCCCGCCATCACGTGACTTGCGGGAACCTTCCCGGCCATGATGGCGAGAGTAAGCAGCGTATAGAGGGGCATGCACAGGTAAAAGCACCACCGGAAGGTGCGATGCAGCCAGTCATGTCCGTAGATCGCGAGAACCGTCGCCACCACCGCGGCTCCGATGGTGGTTGCCGACTCATTCCAGCCTAGGATGCCGTTGAGGCCGCGCGAAGCGAGCACGGAGTCGGCGACGTTGAAGCCGACGAACGTGAACAACGTGCCAATCAGCACCAGCGTGACACCGCGAAACCCGAACTGGGCTCGCGACTGGATCATTTGCGGCAATCCCAGTTCCGCGCCCTGTGAGGCGTGGAAGGCGACGAAAATAGTGCCGAAGAGAATGCCCAGTGTGCCGGCGACACTGGTGGCGGCGAACCCCAGCCCCATGCTCGGACCCACGAAGCCGATGGCAATCGTAAAGAAGTGGAAATTACCGAGGAACCAGAAAGGGCCCTGATCGATCACTCGGCCGTGACGCTCATGCTCATGCACATAGTCGATGGATTTCGATTCGATCGGCATTGCGCTTACTTCCCGAGGAACGCGGCGACCTGCTCGCTGAGAGTTGCAAGGCGTTCAATGAACGCCCAGTCATGGCCGCCATCGTCACATAGGCCGCTGAAGCATGCGACGACGATTTCCTGGTCGGGAAACACCATGAGCCATTGGCCGCCATAGCCGTTGTGGCCGAGCCAGCTGCCGTTGGTCTCAAAGAAATTACGATAATTGCCGCGTCCGATCAGGCTCGGAGTTCCGGCGGCGTGGCGGGTCCGCGTTGCGTCCCGGAACTTTAGGCTGCCGACCCGGGCGCCGCCGACGCCCTGCCCGCCCCGCGCGAGCAAAAGTCCGTAGCGCGCAAGGTCGCGCAGAGTCATATGCAGCCCGCCTCCCGCGAACGGCGTGCCCTGTCGATCCGTCGACATATAAACAGTGGATTCGGCGCCCATGGCCTCGACCACCTCCATATAGTATCCACGCAGATCGATCCCCGAAACACGCTCGCATATCCAAGCTGCGACGTCGGTGTTCGCGGTCTTGTAGTCGAGCATGCGCGCACCGCGACGCCGAGCTGGTCCCTCTATCGCCGTCAGAAAGGAGCGCAGGTCGACGTGCCGCCTCCCCTCGATGATGCGCCAGCCATGTGCATCCTCGAGCAGGCCCACCGATGCTGCCGGATCGTAAAAATCTTCGCTGTAGTCGTTCACGACCGCCATGTCGAGCAAGTCCTGTACGGGCCATGCGGCGTATCCGGAACCGATTTCCGGAAGGTAGTGATCGACACGACGATGGGGATCCAATCGACCCTCATCGATGAGGCGCCCCGCGAGCAGATGGATGCTCGTCTTCGTGATCGATTGGATCGAATGAATCCCCTCAGGTCCGAAATCGGCCGCGTAATGCTCGAGGAGCAGCTGCTCCCCTTTCAGGACCGCCAAACCCGTGTGGAAGGGGTGCCCCAGATACCAGCGGACGGTGTCGAGATCGTGAAGGCGAAAATCGCAGCAAACCTCGAGCGACAGGACGCCCGGCGCGCGAAAGCTCATTCCGTACCGATGCAAATGATGAAGTCCGCGCAAGCCCTCGCGCCGCGCTGCAGGCTGATCCCACCCCGCCTTGTTGCGAGGTCCGAGCGCGAGTCCGCGCGGCGGCGCAAGTGAAACTTCATGCTCTGTGTGCGCCGGGAATCTCAAGTAAGCCTCCGCGTTCTTGCAGAAATGTTCTGGGTTAACCACATTAACCTCGGCCCAACGCTATACTACCTTGACGGCGCAATGCAAATGCGCAGCGCCGGTCGTCGCGGATGAGAACCCAAAGGAGATGTTGAATGGCGCCGGCAATCGCGCGCGCACCCGCGCGAATACCAACGAGTGAACGCATACTCGATGAGGTCGAGCGCCTCATAGCCGTCAAAGGTGTCTTCGGGTTCACGCTGCGCGACGTTGCGGGCCCGCTCAACGTTCAGGTGCCGGCCATATACAAGCACTTCGAGAGCCGGGACGACGTACTCGTGGAAGTCTCCAGGCACTTTATCGGGCTGCTGGCACAGCAATTCAGCGGCACGTCGGGCCGGCGGCCGGCGACTGCACTTCGAAAGGACGTCGACCGCTTCGTGGAATTCATGATGTCTCATCCAGCCTATGTGCGCCTGGCTCTGGTTGATTTCGCGACGCCGGGCGGCGGTATGGAGTATGTCAAGCGCGCCGCCGGCGGCTCCTTCCTCGATAACTTCTCAGGGGGAGCGCTGGCACCCATGCATGCCCGTCTCAGGCGCATCCTGTCCGCCGGCGCCCGTTCGGGAGACTTCCGCCGAGTCGATCCGTCGGATTTCTATCGCGTCGTGAAATCGACCTTGTTGATCCGGCTGGTATTCCCGGATGACGTACTGCTGTTGCGCCCGCCGACTCGCGCGGAAATTCGCAGTGTGCAGCGCTGGTTATGGGATATCGCAGACCGATTCCTCGAACCCCGGGCCAGCCCGCAATCGCGCCGCCGAGCCGTTTGACATCGCCATTACGCATTGTTATGTTCGCCTAAAGGTTAATGGCATTAACCGTGTCTTGGGCGAACGTCGGTGCCCGCGTTAGCACGTATCGACGATTAGAAGCAGAATAACCGGGAGCAATACGCTATGGCATCCAGCCGACGTGCGACGTGGCCTGTGACGATAGACTCGCGGCGCGGACAGCGTTCGCTCAACAACATGGCATCGCTGACTGTCGCAGTGCTTGCCGCCCTCTACGGACCCGCATCCGCCGCCGACGACAATTCCCTGCAGGAAATCGTGGTCACCGCGACCCGCCGTTCCGAATCTGCACAAAATATCCCGGCGAGCATCACCGCGATCACCGGCAAATCACTGGAGCAGGCAGGTATCGCGGACACGGTCGATCTGGCTCGTTCACTGGCCGGCATCAACGTGACCGACAAGGGTCCCTTCGGCGGCGTCAACGGCTCCGCACTGATCATTCGCGGATTGAACAGCGACTCGACATCCGGTGAATTCATTCAATCGTCGCCCATCGTGCCGCCGGTGGCCACCTATGTCGATGACACGCCGCTGTTTTTCAATTTACGGCTTTCCGATCTTGATCGCGTCGAGATCCTGCGCGGGCCCCAAGGCACGCTGTATGGATCCGGCTCCTTGGGCGGCACGATCCGCTTCGTGCAAAACGCACCGGATCCTCGGGCCTTTGATGCGAAAGTCGAGGCCGGTTTGAGCAGCACGGCACACACACATGCCCTCAATGAAGATGTGGACGGCATGCTCAATCTGCCGATTTCCGATACCTTGGCATTTCGGCTGAATGCGGGATTCACCGATCAGGCGGGTTTCATCAACCAGCCGAATCTTTATGCGCTGGACTCCTCCGGCGCACCGATCGCGGCGCAGCCCGGCAATCTCTTGAGTCCGCCACAGACGTACTCGAAGGATGGCACCAATGCCTATCGTTATCGCTCGGCGCGCGCATCGGTGCTATGGAAGCCCAACGACGACTTTCACGCGCAATTGTCGTACTACTACCAACTGTCGAGCGCGGACGGCTACCCCTACGCCGCGCCCATTTATGGACTGAACGCGCTGTCATCGTCGGATTACATCCAGGCGACGACCCGCGATCGGATCGATCTGGCCGCACTGACCATCGAAGGCGACCTTGGATTTGCCACATTGACGTCGAACTCATCTTGGGCCAAGCATCAAAACGTGTCCGAAGGCGATGTCACCTCGCTCTACGACTTCTTCCCTTTTTATCCGGCGCTCTACGGCGCCAATCCGCGCGCGCTGGTCGTGGGTCACCAAGGGTATGACGACCGCCCTTGGGCACAGGAAATCCGGCTGGCGTCGAAGAGCGGCGGGTCTTACGATTGGGTGGCCGGCGCCTTCTACAAGAACGAACCCACGGATATTCAGGAACACGACTATTACCCTGGGTACCTGGATTACTACAATGCTTGCGTACCGCAGTACGGCGCCGGCGATGGAGTGAACCCCTCGCAGTGCGGAATCGGTGAGACGGCCTATACCCCCGGGCCGGTGAGCACCATCGACGGCATACCCATCAATAAGGATCAGGCATACATCGGCGACTTCCAGACCCGATACACGGACCTGGCCGCCTTCGGCGAATTCACCTGGCGCTTCGCGCCGGCATGGAGCCTGACCGGCGGCACTCGCCTGTTCCGGCAGACCGTATCCCAATCGCAGCAGACCGGTCTGCTATTCGACGGGCCCGCCTACATCGCCAACGAGACCCAAGGCGATACATGGCGCAAGGCGTTGTGGAAAGTGAACCTCGCCTATCAGATCGACGGCACCAACCTGGCCTATGCAACCTGGTCGCAGGGTTTTCGTCGCGGCGCCGTGAACGCCCTGCCGCCGACTGAAGCCGCCGTCGGCTATGTCACCAACCCAGGACTCTTCAAAGTCGAGCCGGACACCGCAGACAACTATGAAATCGGCTTCAAAGGAACCGTGCAGAACCGCTTCCGCTATTCGGCGGCGGTGTACGACATCCAATGGCACAATGTGCAGCAAAGCGCATTCCTGACGCCCCTTGCGTTGCCGGGCGCGATCAATGTCGGGGAGGCGTACAGCCGAGGCCTCGAGTCCGAGTTGTACGGCGTCTTTACCGAACACCTATCCGTTCAGATCGACTACACCTACGATGAAACGAAATTGACGTCGCTGAATCCGCTGGCGCTGACCGGCTTGTCGGTGCCGCCGCCGGCCATTGGGTCGCCACTGCCCGGCACCCCAAAAACCACCGCAGCGGCCGCTCTCGAGTACGGACACGTACAACTCGGAGAAGGAGAACTGCGCTTCGCAATCAATGCGCACTATCAGAGCGCGCTGACGCCGGCGCTGTCTGCGACCATACCTAAGGTCGCGGGCTATACCATGATGGGTGCGCGCCTAGGGTTTACCCGATCGCACTGGCAGTCAACACTCTATGTCGACAATCTGACCAACCAACTCGGAGTCAATTCCTACACGGATCCCATACAGTGGGGCAGGAATTATCAAGCGCTGGTATCAAGACCTCGAACCATAGGCTTGACAGTCGGTTATTCATTCAAGGAGTGGTGAGGCCGGCAGCAGAGTACGGGGGATTTGACCACAAAATTAATATGCGCATGTAATGCGCATATCGGAGGCGAAACATAAAAACGGGTTTCAATGCGGCCCGAAAGCGCCCGGTGCATCTAACCTTGAATGAAGACTTGGTGAGCCAAGCTAAATCGATGACCGACAATCTCTCTGCGGTCGTGGAATCGTTGCTGTCGGAGTTCGTTGAGCAAGAGAGCCGGGAGCGACTGCTCAAGACTAAAGTAGTGGACGCGACAGTCACTGCGGCAGCGTATCCCGCGAATGCGCCAGTCTTTCGCAATTGCTCGTGGCGATGTCCAGCGTGGCCTTCGCGCAAGCACCGCCACAGCCGGCCGCGTCCGCCGCTCAGACGAAATCGGCGATGATCAACAATGATGCCGTCAACCTGACGAAGATCAGTTTCCATGACGATGTCATCAACGCGAAAATCCAGCAAGCAAGTCTGTTGCCGATTTCCCGTCACCGGTGCATGATCCGCTAAAGGGAAAACAAGGAAGGTCCGCCATGGAGGCTATAACTCCCCCACGCTTGCCCAAGAAAATTGTGCTGTTTTCCGACGGCACCGGCAACAGTTCGGCGAAAGCGCAAAAGACCAATGTCTGGCGTCTTTTTCAAGCGCTAGACCAACGAAACCCGGATCAAATAGCCAAATACGATGACGGCGTCGGTACTTCGTCGATCAAGTACCTGGCAATCTTGGGCGGCGCTTTTGGCTGGGGTCTCACGCGCAACGTCATCGATCTCTACAAGTTTGTCTGCCGCAACTACGCACGCGGCGATGACATTTATGGCTTCGGTTTCAGCCGCGGCGCCTTCACGATCCGGATCGTGATGGGGCTGATCGACAGTCAGGGTCTGGTCAAGGCCGACAGTGAAGCTGAACTCCACAGTCTGGCGAGCGCGGCGTACCGCGCCTACCGC
>JANXZQ010000508.1 GCA_025355445.1 Gammaproteobacteria bacterium | reverse complement strand
GACGGCGCGGGCAGCGTGCGGGTCGTTGCAGGCAGCTTCGACGGCCGCGATGGTCCCGCGGCCACTTTCAGCCCGCTCAACGTCTGGGATGTGCGCTTGCAAGCCTCGCGCGCCGCACGCATGGTCCTGCCGGATGGCCATATCACAGCCATCGCGGTGCTGCGCGGCTCAATTACCGTGAACGGCTCGCGGCAGGCGGGGGCGGCCGAGCTCGTGGTGCTGGAGGGCGCCGGAGATGAAGTGCACATCGACGCCGCCGCCGACAGCACTCTGCTGCTGCTGAGCGGCCTGCCCATTGCCGAACCCATCGTCGGCTACGGGCCTTTTGTGATGAACTCGCGGCAGGAGATCGAAACGGCCGTCAATGACTTCCAGCGAGGGAAATTCGGCAGCATGCCTGCGGCTGCACCGCAGACCGCCGACGCCTAATGCAATCGAATTTGAGCCAGCGCAAGCTGGGCCCCTTTACCATCTCGTCCATCGGCTTGGGATGCATGAATCTGAGCCATGCTTACGGCGTGCCGCCGGCGGCGGATGTCGCTGCGGATATTTTGCTGCGCGCGCTCGATCTTGGGGTCACGCACTTTGATACGGCCGCGCTCTACGGATTCGGCGCCAACGAGGAATTGGTGGGGCGCACGCTGGGACCGCATCGGTCGCGATTCATGCTGACGAGCAAGTGCGGGATTTACGGTGTGAAATCCGAGACGGGCATGCGCCGCGTGATCGACGGCAGGCCCGCGGCCTTGAAGCAAAACTGCGAAGACAGTCTGCGGCGCCTCAGAACCGACGTCATCGATCTGTACTACCTGCATCGATGGGACAAATCAGTGGTCATCGAAGAGAGCATGGGCGCATTGTCCGATTTGGTGCGCGCGGGGAAAATTCGCGCCGTCGGCCTGTCGGAAGTGTCCGCTGCCACGCTCGAACGCGCGCACGCCGTGCATCCGATCGCGGCGGTGCAGAGCGAGTACTCGTTGTGCACCCGAAACCCCGAAATAGCCGTCATCGAGACCTGCCGCCGCATTGGCGCGACGTTTGTCGCATTCAGCCCGCTGGCGCGGGGCTTTCTTGCGGGCGCATTACCGGAAGTGACATCGCTCAACGCCAAGGACATTCGTCGCAGCATGCCGCGCTTCGCGGCGGTGGCGCACGCGGCGAATCTCGGGTTGCTCGATGAATACGCAAAGCTCGGGCGCGGGGCGCACGCATCGATGGCGCAGATGGCTCTGGCGTGGGTGCTGACGCGCGGGCAGCACGTGGTTGCCATTCCCGGCACTACTTGCCGCACTCACCTGGAGGAGAATCTCGGCGCCGCCACTCTCGAATTGCAGCCGGACTTGATCGCGAAGCTGGACGACCTCATCAATCAGCGTACGGTCGCCGGCGAGCGCTACAACGCCACGACGCAGGCAGAGGTCGATACCGAGAATTTCGCTACGCCGTGAGTTCCCGCACGGCGCGATGCGCCTGATCGATGGCGACGTGGGTGTAAGCGTCCCATCCGGAATCCGAGTTCGCGATGGCAATGCTGCCCAGAGGCCGGCGCGCATCTTTGGCGATACGCGCCTGCCGCACAGGATCGTCATACAAGGGAGTCGGCGTGTACGCATAGCCATGCGGCCAGCGATTGACCGTGATGGCGGCCACGTCGCGCTCGAAATCGAAATCCGTGGCCGCGAGCATACGTCCGAGCTCGTCGCGAATCTCGCGCTCGAAGTCGGCGAAGCTCGTGGTGTACAGGCGCGTGCGGCCGGCCCGATATTGCTCGCGCATGTTCAATCCCTGGTTGGGCGCGGCGGGCGTGTGCATCAAATGCAGGCAGGCCGGCTTGGAGGGCTCGGCGGTGAAGTGATAGCCGTCGAGACTGACCGGGAAATCCAGGGCGGCGGAAAACGTGCCGCCGGGATTGTCGATGTAGGCCACGCCGAGTTTGTGCCAAGGCTGCCAATTGCGCACCGCCACGTTCACGTACACCAGCGGCGCGCGCACATTGTCATGCAGCGCCGTGCGCTGCTCTGCGCTGGTCTCGGACGCGATGTAGGGAATCATGGCGTGATAGCAGGCGAGCACGCAGTGCCGTGCGGCGACGCGGGCGACCGTGCCGTCTTTCACGTAAGCGACCTCGACGCCCTGGTGGACGTTGCGCACGTCCACCGCCGTGGAATTGAGACGAATCCGCACCGCCTGTTCGGGCCGATCGATTTGCGCGTAATCGAACTGCGCCAGCACGATGTCTTCCATGCTGTTGCCGGGCGCGATTCCTGGAATCAACCGGCGCACAAGCATGCGAGCGATAGAGGCATTGCCGTCGGGGAAGTGATAAATGTACGGTTCTTCAGGCTCTTGCTCGAGGACTTTGCGTTGAGCCTTGAGGCCGGGCAGGGTCAGCGTCTCGCTGGCAGGCACGGCGTCGATGCCCACCGCCCATAGCTCGTGAGTGCGCGTCTGCAGGAATTTCAAGACTTCATCGTCGGCGTCCCAGTACTGCTTGAGAAAATCGCGATAGCTCAAGTGCTCGAGAACGCTGAGGCGCTGCTGCACGGTCTTGCCGGGGAGCACGTCGCGATCAGACCACATCATCTCGAACAACTGCGACCGCGCCCTTTGCCCCAAGGGAAATTGATCGAGGTAGGCTTGGAGCGCCGCGCTGTCATGCGGATTTTCGTCGAGCTCGGACCAGACGCCGAACGACCGGCGCACCAGTCGGTCGATGCCGAACACCTCCTTCTTGAAAAACACGCTCTGGCTTAGATTCCAGCGGGCATAGAAATCCTGATCGAACGCCGTCTTGAATCGATTGACATCAATGCCGAGATCCTTGAGCAGTCCCTTGGCCACAGCGTCCCACTTGTGCGCGGGACCATCGATGGACTGAGTGCCGCCGTAACCCAAGAGGATTTGCCCGTCGACTTCGAATTCATTGCGCTTGGCATGGCCGCCAAAGTCATCGTTGGTATCCACAATGAGCACCCGTGCCTGCGGGCGCCGCTGCCGGTAAAAGTGCGCCGCCGCCAAGCCGCTGATGCCGGCACCGACCACGACGAGGTCATAATTTTCGGTAAGCGCCGCCTGTGATATGTCGAACGGCGAGCCGTCCCGCAGCCTGTGTGCAGCCTCGAAAGAACCGACATGACTGCCCCGTAGACCGTCGCGGCTGGGCGGGTAGAGCAGCGACCCCGCGGTAGCGGCCGTTGAATCGGCCGCGGCAGCAGACAAATCGAGTCCCGCGGCCCCTGCAACGGCAATCGCGATCCCGTTCATGAAATCGCGGCGAGTTATTCCGGTGGTCATCACCCTATGTTGGCAAGACGGACCGGCTTTCGCAACACGGGCAGGCATTCGCAGTTGCCGAAGCCCGGTGCTATGCTTTTGCCACGGGGTGGTAATCGCGCCCGTAAGGCGGTTGCAGCAGTGAAAGAGGCGTTTCGCGCATTTCTCGGCAAGCGGGTTCACCGCGGCCGCTGGTGTGGCGTGCGTGTCGCCCTGAGCTGTTCCTTGGCGCTGTTCACGCAATGGGCGAGCGGCACGGTGGCGACGGTGGCGCCGCCGGGAGCACCGCCTGCCAGCCCTACCTCCTCGGCAGCCATCGAGGAACTCGCGGATATCATGGTTCAGGCTCCGGAACCGCGCTATGTCTCGCCGACGCGGCGCGATCAGATAGGTCGGATCTGGGCGCCGGTCATGATCAATGGCCATGGACCGTTCCGCATGGTGCTGGATACCGGCGCCAGCCACAGCGCCGTCACCTCGCTGGTTGCGCTCGCGCTCGGGATTCCGACCGATCAGTCGCCGCCGGTGATATTGCACGGGGTCACGGGTTTCGCCAGCGTACCCACCATTCGGGTGGATACGCTGACTGTCGGCGATCTTTCCGTCGACTTTCCCACCTTGCCCATCGTGCCGGATGCGCTGGGCGGCGCGCAGGGGATACTGGGCGGCGAGGGCTTGGTGGGCAAGCGCGTCTTCATCGATTTTCGTCACGACAAGATCGTCATCACTTATTCGCGAAATGAAAGATCCACGCGTGATTTCGTGGACGTGCCATTTCACTCCGTACGCCAGACCCTGGTGGTCGTGAGCGCGGTCATCGGCGACGTGCGCGTCAAGGCAATCATCGATACCGGCGGACAAACCACCATCGCGAACCTGGCTCTGAGGGATGCGTTGAGCCGGCGCAGCACGCGCTACCGCGGCACGCCCGACCAGATCATCGGGGCGACGAAGGATATTCAGGACGGGGAAATGATGCCTATGCCGGCGATAGAATTCGGCTCCGTGAAAATTCTGGATACCGGCGTTACCTTTGCCGACATCTATATCTTCAAGCAGTGGAAGCTGTTGCATGAACCCGCGATCTTGATAGGTATGGATGCGCTGGGCTTGCTCGATACTCTGGTCATCGACTACCGCCGACATGAACTTCAGATGCGCATGGCAAGGGGCGGAGCAGGCTAGTGGCGAGGAGCTGTGATGATCAATAAGCCGATGATTGGTGTGGCGGCCGCGGTGGTGGTGATTGCAGGGGGCACTTGGTACTACCTGCACAATCGTCACGCCGAAGTCCCGAATGTGAGTGTGCAGCCGCCGCCGGCGGCGGCGTCCGACGAAGCTGCGATCGAACATCCGGTGCCCGCAGCCTCGCAGACCGCGGCGAGCGGTCCGTTACCGGCGCTCGCGGACAGTGACGCGCCGTTGATCGACGCGCTGGTGAAAATCGCGGGCGCCTCGGCCGTTAAGGACTATTTGCTGCCGGATAGCGTCATCCGCCACTTTGTGGTGACCATCGATAATCTGCCGCGGCAGAAGGTTGCCGTGCAGAAGCGTCCGCTCGCCCCGGTGAGCGGTTCCTTTGTCGCCGACGGCGACGAACTGCACGCCACCCTCGATGCACAAAATTACGCGCGCTATCAGCCCCTCGTCGCGATGGCGGGCAAGCTCGACACGCAGCAACTCACGGCCGTGTACCTGCGTTTCTATCCGCTGTTTCAGCAGGCGTATCAAGATCTGGGTTATCCGAACGGCTATTTCAACGACCGGCTGGTTCAGGTGATCGACAATCTATTGGCGACACCGCAGCCCACGGGGCCCATCGTGCTGGTGCGGCCGAATGTCATGTATACATTTGCCGATCCGGCGCTCGAGTCGCGTTCCGCCGGGCAGAAGTTGCTGATGCGAATGGGTCCGGATAATTCGGCGACCATCAAGGCAAAACTCAAGGAATTGCGCGCTGCGATTACCGCCGCATCGCCGAAGCACTAGACATCGCCGCCGGGCGCCCCTCGCCGGGCGCCCCAAGTTACATTCGCTTAACGGACCTAGCCGGCATCTGAAGTGTGACGTTATATGTCGGGAACAAACTCAATTGGCGGCACCATGAACAAGATTCGAAATGCGGTACTGGTTCTATCGGCAGCAACATTGCTCGGCGGATGCGTCGTGCAGGAACGCGTCGTATCGCCGCCACCGCCGCCGCCGCAGCGCGTGTACACGCCCCCACCGCCTCCACCACCGGCCTACGCCGACCAGGCATATGCGGATCCGGGCAGCAATGACGTGGAAGCGCGCGCCTCGGAAGCGCCGCCCCCGCTGCCGGACTACGAGCAGCCGGCGTGTCCCGAGGACGGATACCTGTGGACGCCGGGCTACTGGGCCTGGGGTGGCGCAGGTTACTACTGGATACCCGGCACCTGGGTGCAACCACCGCGGGTGGGAGTGCTCTGGACCCCCGGATATTGGGGCTTTGTGGGTGGGCTATACCTCTTTCACGGCGGGTATTGGGGCCCGCACGTCGGATTCTACGGCGGCGTGAATTATGGCTACGGTTACGGCGGCGTGGGCTTCGTCGGCGGCCGCTGGGACGGCGATAGATATGCCTACAATCGCACCGTCAATAATGTAAATACGACCGTCATACACAACACGTACAACGAGCGCGTGGTCAACAATGTCACCGTCAATAACATCACCGTCAACCGGGTGAGTTACAACGGCGGAGCGGGCGGAGTCGCCGCCGCTCCCACCGCGCAGGAAAAAGCCTCTGCGCACGACCGTGTACCGCCGACGCCGGTGCAAAGGCAGCATTTCCAAGAGGCGATCAAGAATCCGGCGCTTGCGGCCAGGGCCAACGGCGGTCATCCACCCATTGCAGCCACGCCGAGGCCGGCGGCTTTCAACGCGCCGGGAGTCGTTGGTGCGCGCGGCGCGCCTGCGGCGCAGCGGGCGTTCCCGTCGCCGACCCCCGGCTCGCCGCCCGCTGCTGCTGCACCGAACGTGACCCACGCACCGCCTAACGTGATCCACGCGCCGCCGAATGCCGCTACGCAGCAGGGGCAGAGGCCGGTGCCGGTTCAGGCTGGCGGGCCGAAACCGGCTGCGCCGCAGCCGCCTCCGCCCAAGCCACCTGCGCCCAAGCCGCAGCCGCCGAAGCCGCAGCCGCCGAAACCGGCCGCTGCCAAGCCGGCGCCGAACGATAAGCACGACCCCCAGCGCTAACTAGCGCACTACGGGTAACTCGACGAAGCTCGCTGTGGGGCCACTGTCAAATATCTTGATGGTGGCCTTTTTATAGTCGGCGGGCTTGGCGAAGAAAATGTTGGGCACATAGGTCTGCGGGTTTCTGTCGTACACCGGAAACCAGCTCGACTGCACCTGAACCATGATGCGATGTCCGGGCAGGAATACGTGATTGGCGGTCGGCAGCGCAAAGCGGTAGGTCTGCTTCTGATCGGGCGGGATGGCCTTGGGGCTGCTCATTGAATCTCGATAGCGGCCCCGCAGAATGTCGGCTGAAATCATCAATTGATAGCCGCCCATCTTGGGCTCGCGTCCAAATTCGTCCGGATAGACGTCGATCAACTTCACCACGAAATCCCCGTCGGTTCCGGTCGTGGAGGCGATGAGGTTGGCGATGGTTTCGCCGCTTATCTTCAGCGGCGCTTTCAGGATCGGCGTGGCGAAGCTCAAAACGTCCGTGCGCGATGCCGCGTCCCGCTGATCGCTCAACAACCAGGTTTGCCAAACGCTTTCGCCGTCGCTGCCCCCGATGTGAATGGGGCGCGGCACGTACGGTACCGGTTTGGCAGGATCGGAGACGTAGGATTCGAAGTTGGAAGCCGCGCCGTCGGATGAACCCAATTGCAAGCTGCCGCCCGCCTGCAGATAAAGATTCTGGCGATCGATGCCGCATCCGGCCGCACAGCCGCTGGGCCAAGCCGGCAGCGCCAGCCAGCGATTCGTGCCCGTCTCGAACGCGGTCACGGCTGTGATACCGATGGGTACCGATTCATCTTGCAAGTAGTGATCCAAAAACGGCCGCAGCACATGTAGCCGAAAATATCGGGCCGTATCGCTGCCGAAACGAATCTGGCCTATGGCGCTGCCGTCGAGCCGTTGCTGATGATGGAACCAAGGCCCGATGACCAGGTACAGATTCGGATTTTCGGGCTGCTGCGCCTTGAGCGCCTTGTACAGCGCGATATTGCCGTACATATCCTCTTGGTCCCACAAGCTGTGCACCAGCATCGTCGGCACGGAGATGCCTTGTTTGGCGAGAATCTTGTCCAGCGCCTGTTGTTGCCAGAAGTCGTCGTAGGCTGGGTGGTTCATGACCTTGGCGGTGAAGCCGACCTGTTCCAAGCCGTGCAGACGCGCCATGTCGCTCGCCGAGCCGACGCTCAACCAGGAATCATAATCATCGTAGTGATCGGTCCACCACGGGACGTCGCTGGCGCGAGTGGCTTCCTGGCCGTGAAAATATGTGAGGCTGTCGAGGCGAAACGCGCCGTTGTGAAACCAATCGTCGCCCCGCCAGCCATCGACCATGGCATTGATGGGGACCGCCGCGCGCAATGCCGGATGCGGATTGACCAACGCCATCAAAGAAGTAAATCCATCGTAGGAGATCCCGAGAATACCCACTTTGCCGTTGGACTCCGGGATGTTCTTGACCAGCCAATCGATGGTGTCGTAGGTGTCGGTGGCATGATCGACGTCGCTTGAGTTGAGGGGCCCGCGCAACGGCCGTGTCATCACATACCCGCCTTCCGAGCCGTGCTTGCCGCGCACATCCTGCATCACGCGAATGTAGCCGCCGTTCAGCACGGCATCGTCGGCGACGTCGTTGCTGTCGATGAGCGCGGATAAGTGCGCACTGGCGCTCTTGGCGATGCGATCCGTCGCCCCGTAGGGAGTGCGCGACAGCAAGATCGGCGTGCGATGCGCGCCCCTCGGAATCAGGATGACGGTTTGCAGTTTGACGCCGTCGCGCATCGGTATCATGACTTCGCGTTTGACGTAGTCGAAGCTGTCGACGCGCGGCACGAACGCAGCGGGTGTCTCGCTCGGCAGCGTGTCGGCCGCATTCACCGGGGCGTACTGCGACATGGCCAAAAAAACTGCGGCCGTCAGCAACATTGCTGCGCGGCTGCTTCTCGCACCTGCGCGCGCGTGATTCGTCGGCATCGCCGTAGTTTGCGGCATCAGGTGACTGGGCGCAACGGCGCCCGGCGCAACGGCGCAACGGCGCAACGGCGGCCGGTTGCTGATCACAAACCCTCTGTCCTTGCGGCAATAGGTGGTAGGGGGCATGATCGCAATACGAGCCTTTGATTAAAAGGCGGCTTAACAACATAAAGGGTGCGCCAAAAGGGTGTGCCGCAGGCTGGAATCGAGGGTGCAGGCTGGCGATTTGCGAGGAGGCTTAAGCGCATGAACAGTTTGTCGTTCACGGTATCGGATGGAGTTGCGACTCTGGCGATTCAGCGTACAGCGGTGAGCAACGCGATTGACATCACCATCATCCGAGCCATGCACCTGGCACTCGACCAAATACAAAAGGGTGAAGGCGGGGCCCGAGCTGTCGTCATTACCGGCAGCAACGACGTGTTTTGCAGCGGCTTGGATTTGCACTCGGTCGATCTGAAGACCCAAGAGGCACGACAGCGGGCGCATTTCGAGATGCGCCGTTTCATGGATCCCCTGATCCTGCGCCTTAGCGGATTTCGCTTTCCCATCGTAGCCGCAGTCAACGGCGCCGCGGTGGGGGCGGGCATGAGTCTGGCGTTGGCCAGCGATATCATCATCGCGGGCGACAATGCGTACTTTTTACCGTCATTCGCGCGCCTGGGTCTGGTGCCGGATGCAGGAATCACTTTTCATTTGGCACGCCGAATCGGGGCGGGACGCTCCCTGTCCTCGTTGATGCTGGCGGAGCGCATCGATGCGAAGACGGCGCTCGAATGGGGTCTCGTGTATGCCGTCGTGCCCGCCGCAGAAGTAGTGATGCGCGCGCAGACGGTGGCGCACCGCCTTGCCACCGGACCGTGCGCGGTGCTCGGCCAGATTCGATCCCTGCATGCCTCCACCTTCGACAATTCTCTGCAGGAGCAACTGCGAGCCGAGCGCAGCGCGCAGGAAATGACGCTCGAGACTCACGACTGCGTGGAGGGTGTGCGCGCCTTCTTCGAAAAGCGCGAGCCGAATTTCTCGGAGCACTAGCAACTGGGAGGCAGGCAGGCGCCTAGGGCTTGCGCGTGATGGCGATACGGACGGCCGCAAGCGGCGCATGATCATCGAAGGGCTGCGAGGCGGGGTCCTGCGGAATGCCGAGGCGGCTCCACAGCATCTTAAGATCAGGCGTCATCGCGGCGGCCTTCATCTCCCGATACAGGTCCTGCAACACCTGTGTGCCCGTGGCGGCGTCGCCGATGCGCAATACCTCGTCAATGCTGCGGTCGGCGCGATATCCACCGGTTTGCTTCAAAATGGCCTGTAGCGCCGTCTGCAGCCCAACGCGATTGCCGGTCCGCTCGCGTATGGCGACGTCGGCTTGCAGGCAGAAGAGCGCACCGCCCCAGTAGGTTCGCGCCCAGGTCGGAGTCTCATCCATGCCGCCTTCTCCGGGCTGTGGCAGGCCCTTCGGCATCGAGTGCCGGTATTCGGCCCAAACATCGGAGATCTCGCGATTCCCGAATTGCGCGCGGGCAATCCCTTCGACGTAGGTGGCAAGACCCTCTGCGAGCCAATTGTGGCGGCGGCCTAATTCGGGCAGAGCGAGGTGCACCATTTCATGGACCAATACCCAGTCCGCCGCGAGCTCGCTGGCACTGACACCGCGGCCCACGGTGATTTGAATCACCAAGCCCGAATCATTAGTGGTGCGGCCGCCGTGCACGCCGCCGTCCGGCGCGGCCTGGATCCGCAGCAAGACCAGGGGCGCCGGAAAGCCGCCGTAGAAATCCGCGACGATTCGCGCCGAGCGATCGATCCAAACCTGAAGCAACTGTTCGGACAGGGCATGTGTCGGGTCGTCTACCGAGACACATAGCATTGCGCCTTGCACCATGATGGTGACGCTGCCTTGCTGCGCGCAGATTTGGGCCGCCTTCGCGGGCGCCAGGAAGGCCGCCGCCAAAGCAATGACTAGAACGAGTGTTCGGGATGCAGGCATTGTCGCACTCCGCGGATGTCCAAAGGTCCGGTGCGGCAACAGCCGCCGATCAGGCGCGCGCCCTCGGCATACCAAAGCCGCACCATGTCGGAGAACGGCGGCGCAGCGGCGCCCGACGCAACGGCGCCTGGCGCATTGGGTCCGCCGCTCCATCGCTTGGACGAGGGGTCATAAGATTCCCCCGAATTGGGGTAAATGACCAGCGGCCTATCGGTGGCCTTGCGTAGGTGCCGCAGCAGCGATGCGATGTGTTGCGGCGGGGTGCAGTTCACTCCCACGGCAGCGATCTGCGGATAGCCGCGCAGCGCCGCAGCGCAGGCGGCGATGCTCTCGCCCTCCGAAGTATGCTCACCGTCACGGCAGGAAAAACTCATCCACGCGCATACGCCGGGAAACTCGCGCAGCAGCGTCGCGAGCAGCAACGCTTCACGCAGGCAGGGAATGGTTTCGCACGCCAACAGATCGGCGCCGGCAGTCGCCAACACCTGTAGGCGCGGCCGGTGAAAATCGGCGAGCGCGTCGTCATCGAGTGCGTAGCGGCCGCGATACTCAGAACCGTCGGCCAGCATTGCGCCGTAGGGGCCGATTGACGCAGCTACCAGTGGCCGCAGCCGGTCCATGCGATTGGCGGTGACCGACCAAAATTCTTCGCGCGCCGCAACGGCCAGTGCGACGGCGTCGCGCATCAGCCGCGCCGCGGCACGGCTGTCGATGCCGCGGCGCGCGCAGGCCTCGAAGGTGGCCTGGTAGGTGGCGGTGGTCGCGACGTCGGCGCCGGCGCGAAAGTAGTCCAGATGCACCGCTCGGATCAACTCCGGCTGCTCGATCAGGCATTTGGCGGACCACAGCGAATCGTTGAGGTCCGCGCCGCGGCCTTCGAGTTCGGTGGCCAAGGCGCCATCCAGAATCATCACCGCGCGCTGTGCAAGAAATGTGTCGATTGGATTTTGCATTGCGGTTCGCGCCCGGCGCAAATTGCGATCATACTCCGCGGGCCCTGCGCCGGCGGATTCGACAGAAGAAAAGCATGCTCACCGCTCAAACCATCAAGAATCAGCATTCGGACATTTTCACCTTTCTGCACGGCGACTTGGGGTTGGGGGCGAGCCACTGTCATATTCCAGCAGAGGCACTGCCAAGCAGCCTGGTATACGTCAGTGACCCGGTGCAACTTGCGGAAGCGAGGCGCCACAAGCCTGCGATTCTGATCGTTTCGGCGAGGATGAGCGGATGCGTCGACAGTCTGATGGATGCCCATAGCTGCTGCTTTTCGGTGCAAAGCATCTCTATGGGCATGGCGGTGTTGCTGAAATACTTCGACAGGAAGTGCTTTCGATTCACGCAATGGGGCGAACGCCATCCCACGGCGGTGGTGCACAGGGATGCCGTCATCGGTCAGCGCACCTTTCTTGGGCCGTATTGCGTAATCGGCGCGAACGCGGCCATCGGCGACGACTGCATGATAGGCGCGCACACGGTGGTCGAGAACGATGCCCGGATCGGTGCGCGAACCGTGCTGCACCCTCACGTATTCGTGGGCGCCGGCTGCCAGATCGGCGATGAGTGCGAGATTCATCCGCACACCAGCATCGGCAGCGACGGCTTTGGCTATGCAGTGGATGTCGGCGGCAGGCCGCTAAAAATCGCGCACCTCGGCAATGTCAAGATCGGCGACAGCGTGGAAATCGGCAGCAATTGCGCCGTCGACCGCGCAACCCTGACCTCGACCTACATCCGCTCCGGCTCCAAGCTCGACAACATATGCCATATTGCGCACAACTGCGATCTGGGCGAGAACGGTTTCTTCACCGCCGGTTTCATGATGGGCGGTTCGACGAAAATAGGCCGGCAATTCGTCACGGGCGGCAATTCCGTAGTAACCGCGCACATTACGCTGGGCGATAATGTAGTCTTGGCGGGCAGGTCCTCGGTCACGTGCGATGTGCCCGATGCCGGATCCTACGGCGGCTATCCGCTGCAGCCCCTGAAGGAGGCGATGAAGACCGCGGTCAACATCGGCCATCTGAATGTGATTCGCAAGAATCTGAATCGTGTCATGAAGCATCTGCATCTTCTCGACAGTGCGAAAGCCGACAGTCCCGACACTTGAGGCCCAGGACCGACAACGTGGCCGTGCCGATCGCGGTGCTGATCGCCGCGATGTTCTGCTTTCAACTCGGTGCCGTCATTGCCAAGGGCTTGTTCCCCTTAGTGGGCGCAGCCGGCACCACGGCTTTGCGCATGGGCTTGGCATCGGTCATATTGCTGGCCGTATGGCGTCCGTGGCGAATGCGCATAAATGCGCGCGAGAGGAGGGTGGTCCTGCTCTTCGGCCTGTCCTTGGGCTGCATGAATTACTTTTTTTACCTGTCGCTCTCCACCATCCCGCTCGGCATCGCGGTCGCCTTGGAATTTGCGGGGCCGCTGGTGTTGGCGATGACGGCTTCGCGGCGTGCGCTCGATTTCCTGTGGATACTGATGGCCGCGCTCGGGTTGCTGGCATTGTTGCCGCATGGCTTCGGGTCAGCGCCGCTGGATGTTGCGGGCGTCATCTACGGTCTGGCCGCCGGTGTTTTCTGGGCTCTCTATATACACTTCGGCCGCAAGGCGGGCGCAGCACATGGCGGTCAGATCACGGCGCTCGGCATGCTGATCGGCGCGTTCGTGACCGTGCCCATCGGCCTTTCTCAGGCCGGTGCGCAGATGTTCTCGGCGGCGATTTTGCCGGTCGCGCTCGCGGTGGCGTTGCTGTCGAGCGCTCTGCCATATTCGCTGGAAATGATGGCCATGCCCAAATTGCCGACCCGGACGGTAGGCGTGCTCATGAGCTTGGATCCGGCGCTCGGCGCCCTGTCGGGGCTGTGTTTTCTCGGCGAGCATTTAAGCTGGGTTCAATGGGCGGCGATCGCCAGCATCATGGCGGCATCGGCCGGCAGTGCCGCGACCAGCCGCGATGCGGCTCCGCAGCTATTGCCCGATTAGGCCCGTCATCCCCCGATGAGGATAATCGCGAGGTACAAGACGGCGGCGCCCGCCAGAGTCATGGCGGTGGTGAGAAATTTCGGATGTGCGTGGTAGCTCTCGGGGATAAGATCGCTGGCGCCGATGTACAGAAAGAATCCGGCAAACAATGCGAGCGCCGTGCCGAAGGCACCGCCGGGCAGCGTGAACAAGAACGTGGATGCCACGCCCAGCACCGGCGCCGCCGCGTCCACCAGCAGCCAGCAAAACGCGCGCGAGCGATCGCCGCCGTTCCTCAGCACGATGTTCATTGTGTTGATCCCGTCGGAGAAATCGTGGGTGAGCACGGCAATGGCGACCACGATTCCCACCTCGTGCGAAGCCTGGAACGCGAGCCCGATGGCCACCCCGTCAAGCAGGCTGTGGACGCAGAGCACGACGGCGGCGAGCGGACCTCGGGGCGCCGACTCGCCGTGAAACAACAATATTCGATCCAACACCAGGTAGGAGAGAAATCCGAGTGCGGTGCAGGACAGGAGGGCCGATGGGGTGTGAAACTTTTCACCGAAATTGATCGCCTCCGGCAGCAGATCGAAAAAGGCGACGCCGATGACCGCGCCGGCACTGAACCCCAGTATCAGGTGCAGCTTGTCGCGCAGCTTGAGCGCCAGCAGACCGCCGAGAAGAGTGCTGAGGAACGCCGCTGCGGCGATGACTATTAGCAACATGGTTGATTCATTCCACCCCTTCCGGCCGACAGGTTATATTGCGCATCACAAAATCGAACAGAGTTGAGGTGCAGTGTGAGTTACGACACCTATCATAAGCGCAAAATCGGCAAACACGTGCTCAAGCCTGAAACCCAGATGATGGGATACGGCTATGATCCGAGCCTATCGGAAGGATCGCTCAAGCCGCCGATCTTCCTGACCTCGACGTTCGTCTTCAAGACCGCCCAGGACGGCAAGGATTTTTTCGACTTCACATCCGGGCGGCGCGAGCCGATCGCAGGCCAGGCGTCCGGCCTCGTCTATTCGCGTTTCAACAACCCCAATCTCGAAGTGCTCGAGGATCGCTTGGCGTTGTGGGAGGAGGGCGAAACGGCCGCGGTGTTCTCCAGCGGCATGTCGGCTATTTCCACCGTGATCTGGACCCATGTGCGTCCCGGCGACGTCATTCTGATGAGTCAGCCTTTATACGGCGGCACCGAGACCCTGATCGAAAAGACTCTGCCCGGGTTCGGTGTGAACGCGGTCAGTTTCACCCAGGGCCACGATAGAGGCGCGGTCACAGAGGCGGCCGCGCAGGCGTCCAAGCGGGCTGCCGAAAGCGGCGGCCGGGTGTGTCTGGTGCTGGTCGAGACGCCGGCGAATCCCACCAATAGCCTGGTTGACCTGGAGTTGATGCGGGACATCTCCACGCAAATCGGCGCGCGGCAGGGTGGCGGGCGGCCGCCCGTAGTGGTCGACAACACCTTTCTCGGCCCGGTCTTTCAAAGGCCGCTCGTCTTCGGCGCGGATCTGGTCATGTACTCCCTCACCAAGTATGTCGGCGGTCATTCGGATCTGGTCGCGGGCGGTGTGGTCGGATCACGCGAGGCCGTGGGCCCGGTGAAAAAGCTGCGCGGCGCGCTCGGCACTCAGCTGGATCCCAATACGGCGTGGATGATCATGCGCTCCATGGAAACGCTGTCGCTGCGCATGCGCAAGTCAGCAGAGAACGCCGCACTGGTGGCCGAGTTCCTGCGCGCCCACCTCAAGATCGCGAGCGTCAATTATCTTGGGTTTCTGCAGGAGAATGATCCGCGTTATCCGGTCTTCCGGCGGCAATGCCAGAGTCCGGGCTCGACTTTCGGATTTACCGTCAAGGGAGGCGAAGCGGAGGCGTTCCGCCTGCTCGACGCCTTGCAGGTGATCAAGCTGGCGGTGAGCCTCGGCGGAACCGAATCCCTGATTTCGCACCCCGCGAGCACGACGCATTCCGGAGTCTCGAAAACGACCCGCGATCGCATCGGCATTACGGACGGATTGATCAGAATCTCCGTCGGCATCGAGGATGCCGGCGATCTCATTGCGGACTTGGGAGCGGCGCTCGATGCGGTTTGAATTATCTCTCGCCGCAACGCTGGCATTAATTGCTGCGCCGGCCGCTGCGGCGTCGGCGGCGCAGGGCGCCGCGATTGATGCGGCCGATACCGTGTATGAGCATGGAGTGGTGTACACGGTCGATGCACGCGACAGTGTGCAATCGGCTCTCGCAGTGCGCGCGGGGCGCATTACCTATGTCGGCACCGACGCCGGTGCTGCGCCCTTCATCGGCCCGCAAACCAAGGTGATCGATTTGCACGGCAGGATGCTGATGCCAGGGTTGGTCGACGGCCACTCGCATCCGCTGCAGGGCGGCACCGTACTCCTCAAGTGCAGCTTGAATTACGAGCAACTGAATACCGCGCAGCTGCAAGCTAGAATTCAGGCCTGCCTCGACCAGACGCGGGCGAACGAACCGGATGCCTGGCTCGAGGTGGTGAACTGGTTTCAAGAGGGCATGCTCCCGGCAGGAACCGCGACGAACCTCGCCACGCTTGATGTACTGAAGACCAGGCGTCCGATCTTGGTCGCGTCCTCCTTCGGCCATACGTCTCTGGTCAACTCGCGGGCCCTGCAGATCGCAGGCCTCTCCGCCAAGACCGTGGACCCGCTTGGCGGCAAGGTGGGGCGCGATGCGGCAGGCAACCCGTCGGGAATTCTCGAGGATGCCGCCCAAGAGATCGTCGCCAGGCACCTCCCGGCGGCCACCCCCGCCGACAACGTCAAGGCGGCGAAGGCTGCGCTGGATGCGTTGCGCAAGCAGGGCGTGACGACATTTCTGGACGCGGCGGCCGAAGCACCGTCACTCGAGGCATTTGCCGCCGTGCAGCGGGCCGGCAAGCTCACGGCGCGCGCGCATTTCGCCGTGTTGATTACGCCGCCGCAGGGCCGCGACCCGCAACAGGCTGTCGCCATGGTCAAGTCCTTGGCGCAACGTTACGACCAGGGTGAGATCGGACTCGAACCCAAGTTGACGGTGCGCAACGTGAAATTATTTCTCGATGGCGTGATCACCGCGCCGGCCTGCACTGGCGCCATGTTGGCGCCCTACTTGAGCTTGCAGGGGGCTCCTGGCAGTCCGCACTGGGCGCCTTCCGCGAGTCGCGGGCCGGATGTGTACTTTCCGGCGCCCGTCTTGCGCGCGTTGCTGATCGAGGCGGCCGGCGCCGGATTCGAGCCGCACATGCATGCGGACGGCGATCGCGCCGTGCGCGAGGGCCTGGATGGCATCGCGGCGTTGCGCCGGCAGTTCCCGGAGCGCGACATTCGCGCCGCCATCGCGCACAACGAAATCGTCGATCCCGCGGACTTCGCCCGCTACAAGCAACTCAATGTGATTCCCGTGTTGTCTTTTCAGTGGGAGAAGCAGGCGCCGGATACCATGGAGGGCGCCCAGGAATACTTGGGACCCGCGCGCTTCAAATACATGGAGCCGGCCGGTTTTCTGGCGGCGGCGGGTGCGCGCATCGCCTACGGCAGCGATTGGCCGGTGGATCCCCTGGATGAGTGGTTTGCGCTCAAGGTGGGAGTGACCCGCACCAACGCGTCCCAAGCCGATCACAAGTACGCCGGTCGCTTGAGCGAGGACAAAGGCCTGTCGCGCGCCGAGGTGCTGCGCGCGATCACCATGAATTCCTCTTACGAACTGCATCAGGATCAGTCGACCGGCTCGCTCGAAGCGGGCAAGCTTGCGGATCTCATCGTCCTCGACCGCAATTTCCTCGACATTCCTGCGGAGCAGATCGCCGACATCAAGGTGCTGCAGACGCTGGTGGGCGGGCGCGTCGTTTATCAGTCGGACAAATTCACGACACAGTGACGGACGCGTTCTGTTAGCGTGCGAGTGGCATGAGAAACCTGTTTAAACTACTTGGCTTACTACTGCTGCTGATCACGGCGCAGCAGGGCGCCGTAGTTCATGAACTGGGCCACGTCACCGGCGCCTACGGCGCCGATGCGAAAGTGCTCACGGGCGTCACCGACACGACCTGCGCTCAGTGTCCGGCGTTCGCGCAGGTCAATACTCCTGCTTTTAGTCACTCCTTCGATGTACCTCTGCTGGTTCGCACCGCGCTGACGTCAAGCGCGGAACCGCTCTATGCGGTGATCGATGCCGCGGTTCCCAGCCCCCGCAGCCGCGGCCCGCCCGTCTAAAACTGAAACGACCTTTGAACGTAAGGCCGCCCGAGCAATCGGCAGCGGCTCTTTGGTTAATTCAAGTTTTGGCGGAGACATCCCATGTCCAGATTTTCATCCATTGCGGCCGCGCATGCGGGCGCCGCGCTTGCGGCTGCCGCGCTGGCATTCCTCGCCGGCGCCTCAGGTGATCATGCAGGCGCCGGAAGTCGCACAGGATTCATTCGGCC
>JANXZQ010000497.1 GCA_025355445.1 Gammaproteobacteria bacterium | reverse complement strand
CTGCGGGACCAGCACCAGGTTTTCTCGCCGGATGACGTCGTTGAAGATGAGCCCGAGCGCCACGCGGCGCCGCGCCGGCTCCACCAGCGGCTCGCGCGGCGGTGCCTGAGACACGTCCTTGGCCCCGGCACGGCGCATCGCTTCCATTTGCAGGTCACGGATCTGCGACTCGAGCATGGCATTCGGTACATCGATCGGGTTGGCTTGGTAGATCTTCTCCATCAGCGCCGTCTTGTTGCGATTGCGTAAGTTCTGCTCGAGTTCACGGCGCATATTGGCAGCCACATCCTCGCGCAGCTTCGGGATGCCGCCCTCGGCGACACCGAACGCGGCGCAGAACTCCTCGTCGAGTTCGGGCAGCTTCGGCTCCTCGATCTTTTTGATCGTCGTGCTGAAGATCGCCTGCTTGCCGGCAAGTTCGGTGGCGCGATAGTCGGCGGGAAAATTCACGGTGATATCCCGCTGCTCGCTTAGCCGTGCGCCGATCAGACCCGCCTCGAGTTCAGGCAGCATCCGCCCCTCACCCAGGACGATGCCGATATCCTCGGCCTTGCCGCCGGCAAACTCGGCGCCGTCGATCTTCCCCAGGAAATCGATCGTGACCTTGTCGGCGCTCGCCGCCGCGCGTTCCACCGGCGCGTACTTCAGTTGCTGTTTGCGCAGCCGCTCGATCATCGCGTCGATATCGCTGTCCGTCACTTCCGCCGTCACTCGCTCCAGATCCAGCGTGTCGAAGGGCTGCAAACTGACCTCGGGCAATACCTCAAAGGTCGCGACGTATTTGAGGTCTTGCCCCTCGTCCATGCTTTGCGGCTCGATGCGCGGATTGCCCGCCGGCGAGAGCTTGCTCTCAGTCACGGCCTCCGCAAAGCTCGATTGCAGCAGCTCGCCGATCACTTCGCGGTGCACCTGCATGCCGAACTGTTGGCGGATCACCTTGAGCGGCGCCTTGCCGGGACGAAAACCATTCAAGCGCGCCGTGCGGCTTAAATTCTTCAAGCGCGCATCGATTTCCCGGCTGACGCGCTCGGCCGGCACCTGCACCTGCATGCGGCGCTCCAACTTGCCTGTACTCTCTACGGAAACTTGCATGACAATCCTCAAGGGTTAGTTCGCGTGGTGCGAAAGGCGAGACTCGAACTCGCACGGGTTACCCCACCAGATCCTAAGTCTGGCGCGTCTACCAATTCCGCCACATTCGCATCGGAATAGCCCCCTAGTATAGCCGGGGAGTCCCTCAGCGGGGTTCGTTTTCGCGGACCAGCATCCGGGCCACTTCCCGCAGGGCCGGCAGACCGTTTTCCAGCATGAAGTACAGCGGGCTGTCGCCTTCGAACGGCGCGGCCGCACGCGGTGCATGCACCCAAGCCCAGGCGCGATCCGTGGATGCCGCCTCGGCGTTCAGCGAGTACTGAATATTGGCGAGCAACGCCGCCCGCTCCTGCTGTGTTGCGGAAAGTCGAGGCGCCTGCCCCAGGCGATAGCGCTTCAGCACCTGCGGGGAGGGAATTTTGAGCAGCCGGCATTGCTGCAACGGCGAGAGTTCCCAGGCATCGGCAATGGCGAAGAATCGCTTGAGCGCGCTGGTGCTGGTATGGCGGGCCGCGCGACGGCTCGCCGGCTGCAATACCAATCGACGTCCCGTACGAGGCTTGCTGGGCATGCGATTCTCACGATGAGTCTCCCAGCATACTCCGTAAACGTCCCGGCGCTCGCCAGCGTCGGCGCCGCTGGCTATCATGCGGGTATGAACTTTGCCGAACGGCTCTCCCGAGCGCAGCGCTCCAGCGGCAGCTTGGTTTGCGTCGGTCTCGACCCGGATCCCGCGAAGCTGCCCAAAGACCTGGAGGGCAACCAGGACCGGTTTCCCGACACACTGCCCCTGTATGCCTTCAACCGCCGCATCGTGGACGCGACGGCCGACATTGCGGCCGCGTACAAGCCCCAGATCGCCTTCTACAGCGCGCTGGGTGCCGAAGATCAGCTGCTTGCCAGCATTCGCTACATCCGCGAGCGAGCTCCGGCCGCACTCGTTATTTTGGACGCCAAGCGCAATGACATCGGCAATACGGCGCAAGCCTATGCGCGCGAAGCCTTCGATCGCTACGGCGCCGATGCGGTCACGGTAAATCCCTACATGGGCGAAGATTCGGTGCGGCCCTTCCTGGCCCGGCCGGAGCACGGCGCCATTCTGCTATGCCGCACTTCGAATCCCGGTGCCAAGGATTTCCAGGATCTGCTCGTCGACGGCCTGCCCCTGTATCGCCGCGTGGCCGAGCGCGCCGCCGCGCATTGGAACGAGCATCGCAATCTCATGCTGGTAGTGGGCGCCACTTATCCGCGCGAAATGGCGGACCTGCGGCGCGCTCATCCCGAGGTGTCCTTCTTGGTGCCCGGCATCGGCGCGCAGGGGGGTGATCTCGATGCCACTCTTGGCGCCGGTCTCGACGCCCAGGGCGCCGGCCTGTTGATCAACTCCTCGCGCGGCATCATCTACGCCGGCGGCGGCGCAGCGGAGGCGATTCGCGCTGCGGCCGTCGATCTCGCCGCAGCCATCAATCGCAAACGCTCTAAAACGCCGATTTGATCGCGCCGCCATCCACCCGTAGCGCAGCGCCATTGGTCGCCGAGGACAGCGGACTTGCAAAATAGGTGACCATGGCCGCGACCTCTTCAGGCGTCGCGAAGCGCTGCAGCAGCGAAGTGGGCCGCGCGGTCTTGAAGAAGTCCTTTTCCACTGTCTCCGGGCACTGACCGGATTTGGCCGCCATCTCGGCGACGAAATCCCGCAGACCTCGCCCTGAGCTGAGTCTTTAACGAAGCGTCTTTGATACCGGTCAGCTCGAAATACACTCCCTTGTCGCCGAAGAATTCGCCATGCGATATCTCGCGAAATCTCGTAAAAAAAGTGAGATTTCGCGAACTATGATTTCCCAATGCCTCAATTGGGACTTTCCGGCCCAGCCAAGCGCCAACTAAGAGTAAGTACTCCGAGGCAGTTGGCGCCCGCCCAACTACAGCGCCGTATCGACCGGCACCGAGTTCAGCTTGTAGACGACACCCTCTTTCATCACGAAGCTCACACGCTTCATCACGCTGATGTCCTCGACGGGATTGCCGGGAACCGCCACCACGTCCGCGAGCTTGCCCGCGGTCACCGTGCCCAATTCCTTGTCGTGCCGGAGCAGTTGCGCCGCGCTGATGGTCGCCGCTTGAATGGTGAACATCGGCGGCATGCCCGCCTCCACCATCAATTCGAATTCATGCGCATTCTGGCCGTGCGGATACACCGCCGCATCCGTACCGAAGGCGATTTTCACATGCGCCTTGTAGGCCCGCCCCGCCGTCGCTTGGATCAGGGGACCGATGGCCGCGGCCTTGGCCGCGATCTGCGCCGGGTAGTAGCCCGGCACCTTGGCCTGTCGCGCCACGAAGTCGCCGGCAATGATGGTGGGCACGTACCAAGTGCCGTGCTCCACCATGAGCTTCATGTCCTCGGCGTCCATGAAGGTGCCATGCTCGATGGAATCGACGCCGCCCAACACCGCGCGGCGAATCGCCTCGGCGCCATGCGCGTGCGCGGCCACCGCAAAGCCGTAGTCGTGGGCTGTTGACACCACGGCCTTAATCTCCTCCAAGGTCATCTGTGCATTGTCCCCGCTCGTGCTCTCATCGAGCACGCCGCCCGAGGGCATGATCTTGATCACGTCGTCGCCCATCTTGTAGTGCAGGCGCACCGCCTTCACGGCGTCCTCGACGTTGTTGATGATCCCATCGGAGACTCCCGGATCCCCAATCAGATCGTTGCGGTAGCTATTGGTCGGATCGGCATGACCGCCGGTGGTTCCCATCGCCCTGCCGGCGGTATAAATCCTGGGGCCCGGAATGATTCCCGCATTGATGGCGTTGCGCAGCGCCACCGATTCGTTTTCCTGATCACCCAAATTCCGCACGGTCGTGAATCCCGCGAGCAAGGTGCGGCGCGCGTATAGCGTGGAGCGCACCACGTAGTCCGCGGTATTCCAATGAAACTTATCGATGTATCCGGTGCGGCTGGTCTCGCCGGTCAAGTGGGTATGTGAATCGATCAGTCCGGGCATGCAGGTTTGAGTCGACAGATCGATGACCTTCGCGCCCGTGGGAGATTGCACACCGCTCGAGACTTCTTTGATATGGCCGCCCTCGATCACAATCGTGGTCGCGCCCAGCGTCTTGCCGCTCGCCGTGTCGATGAGATGGCCGCATTGCAGCGCAGTGAGTGCCGGGGCAGCGGGTGCATCGGCCGCTGCGGCAGCGCGCACTCCGCAGGCCGCCAACAAGGCCGTTGCGATGGCGGCGGCAAGAGATGTCGATCGGTCCGTCTGGATCTGGGGGTATCGCATGAAATCCTCATCGTGATCTGTGAGATGTGCGCTTTTTGGAAATCGCATTCCAACATAGGACATAGCGCGGTTCAAATAGCGCAGCAAGCAATCTGTAGCAGAACGGTTCAGCCATTCGCCATCGAAAGCATGGCATGCAGCAGTACATTCGCACCCGCCGCCAAATCACTGGGCAGCGCACTTTCCGCTTCGTTGTGACTCAAGCCCCCCGCGCAGGGAACGAACACCATGGCAGTGGGCACCACCGCCGACACATTGCAGGAATCGTGACCGGCACCGCTGACCATCTCCAGGGAATTAAAACCGAGCGCGGCGGTCGCGCTGCGCACCGCGGCGACGCAATCAGGATCGAAACTCACGCCCGGCGCTTCCCACACACAGCGGCTCTGGCCTTCGAGCGTATGTCGCTTCAATGCAGCCCGCACCAACCCGTTCAAGTCTTCGCGCAAGGCCTGGTACTGCTGCGTGTCGGGGTGCCGAATGTCCACGGTGAAGCGCAGTCGCCCGGGTACCGTATTCGGCGATCCGGGCAGCGTCTCGATGAAGCCGAAGGTGATACGCGCATCCCGGCCGCGTTGCGCCGCAGCTGCATACAACGCCGGCAGCACATCCGCCAGCACCCGAATGGGATCGCGCCGCATATCCATGGGGGTGGGTCCGGCGTGCGCCTCCTGGCCCTCTACCATCACTTCGTGGCGGCTCATGTGCTGCACGCCCGTCACCACACCGATGGTCTTGGATTTCTGTTCGAGCACGGGACCCTGCTCGATGTGCACCTCGAATGAGGCCTTGACGGCATGCCGGGAAAGCGCGGCATCGGTCGCAATCCCCGCTCGCGTGAGTTCTTGGCGAACGCTGACCCCGGCGCGGTCTGTCAATGCATAGGCCGTCTCGAGCGGCAGGCGTCCGCACCACACCGCCGAACCCATCATGGCCATGGGAAATCGGCTACCTTCCTCATTGCACCACACCGAGACTTCGATCGGATGCACCGTGGTCAGCCGATGGTCATTCAATGACTCAATCACCTCGAGACCGGCCAACACCCCGTACACACCGTCGAATTTGCCGCCCGTCGGTTGCGTGTCCAGATGACTTCCGGTCATGACCGCGGGCAAAGTATCGTCGGTCCCCGCGCGCCGAATGAATATGTTTCCCACCGCATCGACTCGTGTGCGGCAACCCGCTCCCTCGGCCCATCGCGATAGCAGCCTGCGCCCCGCCAGGTCCTCGTCGGTCAACGCCTGACGATTGCACCCGCCGCGCGCGGTCGCACCGATTTCCGCCATCTGCATCAGCCGCGACCACAGGCGATCGCCGTTCACGCGCAAGGTCTTCATTTGGCGCCGATGAGAGCGGATATCTTCACCCTGACCTCGGCGAGTTCCGACGCCGACGCGGTGCCTTTGCGCTTTGCCCTGCGAACTACCCAGTCGAGGCTCTTGATTTGATCGGAAAGCGCGACACTCGGTCGGCTGCCTTTAATTGTCACTTCAAACGGATAGCCCTTGATCTGCGTCGTCATCGGACAACACAACATCAAGCCGGTCTTGCCGTTATAAACTGAGGGACTGATGACCAACGCCGGCCGATGTCCAGCGTGTTCGTGGCCTGCCCGCGGGTCGAAATTTAGCCAAACGATATCGCCAACCTCGGGGACGTAGCGGCGAACCATTACAGCAATTCCTTTCCTAGCGGCGCTCCAAAATTTATTTCGGTATGAAGATTCTCCGGCGTTATATCTGCGAGCAACTGCGCTATATCGAAATCGCGCCCTTTTATGGGCTCAATAATGATCCGTCCGTCCTGCTCGCGGACATCCACTGGCATATCCAAGCTGAAGTGGGCAGCCTCCATGATCCCGGCGGGAATACGGACAGAGGCGCTATTGCCCCATTTCTTCACGATCGCGCGCATGAAAACTCCTCCGTATCTTCAATGTCGATACCTTAGCGCCATCTATACTTAGTGTCAACAATGTAGATACAGGGGAACCGCCCGCCTACTCCATCCCCACGAACACGGCCCGGGCCTGCGCCAGCCGCTCGAGCACGCCCTGCTTCTCTGCCGCGTTATTCCAATCCGGATACGCCATGGTGGTCTCCGTAATGCGATCGATCCACGCCGCGAAGTATCGCGCATCGTCCGGCGAATACGGCCGCCGTCCGCCGATGGTCACATACACCGGGCTGGTGGTGGCATAGACATAGGTATCGAGCACCGGATAGCGTCCCGCATCGCTGGAGGCGCGCGCCACGCACCAGCCACTGTCCTTGAGCGCGATCTCGCCGGTGAATTCTCCGTGATCCAGCGCCGCGCGCCCGGCGAAGGATTTCACCACCCGGCCGTTGCACACCAATTCCACATGATCCACGGCGACGATGGAACGCAATCGCACCGAGAATTTCACCCGCCTCTGCGCCGCGGAGAATTTCAGCTCATCGCCAATTCCTGCGCCGCCCAGGGTCAGTCCCAATAACGGTCCATTCGTCGCAAAGGTGCGTCCCGCCTTGAGCGAGGCCATCCAACCGGCCGGCGTGACCTGACCGTCGGAGATGCGCGCATAGACGCGGTTCATGCCCACGGGCCCGCGCAGCGAGGCGTAGTTGGCCATGGCGTCGGTGCCGCCGGCGGCGGGAATCCGAAATCCCAGGTTCAGCAACTGATACCACACGCGCGCGGTCGAGCGATGATCGCTGAAGCCCAAGATTTCCATGTAATCGACCTTGCCCAGCGCCACGTCCACCGGCAGCTCCACCGTCAATGCCTCATGCGGCTTTGCGAGGGGTTCCGGATACTCATCGAAGGGATGCACATAACCGACCAGGGCGCCGCGCGCGTGCGCAATGTCCGCCACGTCCGCGTTCATCGGATACAAGCTCGACGCGGCCGTGTTGGGATAACCCACGTAGCCGGGCAAAATCACACCGCCGGAAATGTCCAGCAATCCCACATGTCCCCAGTAGCTGGTGTGATATTCCTGGCCATGCACGATGAGGGCATCCGGCGGCGACGCCGCATCCAATTGCATGCCGTTATAGGCGATATCCGGGAAGCGCTGCTCCTTGTTCACGATCAATGAATTCACGATGCCCAAATTCTCGGCCTGTGCCTGCGCGGCCAGGTGCGTCGGTGTATTGCGATACTCGCCGCCGTAGTTCATGTGCACGTGCACGTCCGCACTCATCCAGCGCCCGGCATCTGGAACGGTCCACGCGCCTTCATCGAGATTCACTTTGAGCTCAGCCACCTGCCCCGCCGCGGCCGTTACTTGACGTTGCTCGAACTTGCGTTCGAAGCCATGCAGTACATCCACGTTGACGGCGCCCGCCGGCACGTCGATCCACTGCTCGCCGCGGGCATGAAAATAATGCGCTTCGGCCTGGCGCTCGTGGCGATCGAAGGAATCGTCCCCGCTGATCCACGCGTTCTGCGGCGCGTAAAACCGCCCCGCCGCATCGGTGACGCTGACACGCGCGGACGCCGCGCCGCCCTTCGAATCCCGAATGTCGATATGCAGGCGCGCCATTTGGCCCAAGTAGCGCCGCTCGCTGATCGTGAGCGTCTCCGCGACGCCGCCCGGGATCCGTTCGATGCCGATGGCCGTGTTGCCGGTCTGGTTGGAAATGAAGGCCACTCGCGTGCCGTCCGGCGACCAGCGCGGATACGTCTGATCCCAATCGCCATAGCCGATGGCAAAGGCATCGCCGCCCGCGGCCGGCATCACCCACAAGTTATTCCACGAGCGGCCGAGATAGGAACTGAACACCAGGCGCGAACCGTCCGGGGACACATCGGGACGCGCCTTCCAATTCGTTTCCTCGTAATGAATTTCGTGCGCTGCGGCGCCGGCCGCGACATCTTCACCCGCTGCCGCGCGCGACGGTGTGCGCCAGAATCCGCCGGTGCCATACAGATGATTGCGGTTGGAAACGTAGATGATGTCCTTGCCATCGCTGCTCCACACCGGGTTGATCTCGTGATCGAAGGCACTGTAGTAGTAACGACGCAGCTCGCTCTTATGCTCGCCGGTAAGACGCTCGAGGGCGCCCAAGCGGCCCTCGCTGATATCGGCCGTGAAAATGTGAAAGCGTTTGTTGTACGACGTCGACACAAAGACGATGCGCTTGCCGTCCGGCGAAAATCGCGGCTCGACATTGACCGCACCGTTCGCGAGCAGCGGCTTGGCGGCACCACTGGCCAACTCCAGGATCCATAACTCCACTGCGTCATTTCGATAGCTGCTGTAAATCACCCAGCGCCCGTCCGGCGACCAATCCGGCTGGTAGTCATAGGAACCGGCAGTGAGCTGGTGCGCGATGCTTGCACTGCCGCCGGCGCCGACCTTCTGCCGCCACAGCGAACCCGCCATGGAATAGACCAGCTCTGACGAGTCAGGCGACCAGCTAAGGCTGCTCGGTCCGCTGGTGAGCTGCGGCAGATACATTTCGCGAAAATAATAGGGATGCGGCAGATCGATTTGCTTGAGCACCGGCAGCCGCTCGGCGTGCGCCACAGTGCTCAAGCCTAAAACCGTCAGCAGCACGCTCATCAGGCAGACAACTCGCGCGATTTTATTCTTCGACATGGGAACACTCGCTCACAGGTCGCGCATCGGTCGCGGCCATTTCAAGACAAAAAAAAGCCGGCGGGTGTTGAGCCCGCCGGCAGGTTTCTGCGACTTTAAAACTTCTGGCCGAACTTGATTCCGATCGTTCGCGGTTGTGATGGAATGGCGTACGACCGCGTGCAAACCCCGACCGTACACGGCGTGAAACGGTTGAGTTCCGCACGTCTGTCGGCCACGTTGTCGATGATGAATTGGATGTTCATTCCATTTTTCTCGACGCCCGCGGACAGATCGACCAAGCCATAGGCCGGCTGCATGCCGATGACCGCCACATCGCCCGTACGCAACGCGGGACGGGTCTGCGTTTGGTAAACCCAGGCCGCCTGGACATTCGGCTCCCAGTCGGCAATCGGGTTCAACGCATACCGCGCAATGATATTACCCTTGAACTTCGGCGAGGTCGGCAGGTTGGCTCCCGCTGGCGCAAGCGGCGTGTACGGCGTAGCGCCGCCCAGTCCCGCAGGACACGGATTGGAGTGCGCTTGCTGATTCGGGTTCGCGGGATCCGGCTCGTTGCAATAGTCCTGGGTGAGCTTGGGATCGAGGAAGGTGAAGGCTGTGGACAACGTCAAATTGGCTGTTGCTGCAAACTCGAGCTCGTTCTCGATACCGCGGATGCGCGCGTTGCCGGCATTTCGGATGATGGTCACATCGGGAGTTCCGAAGAAGACGCCAATCTTCTCGCGAAGCTGGTTGATAAAGATGGCAGTGGTATTTGATTGGTGCAGCGCACCTGTGATC
>JANXZQ010000460.1 GCA_025355445.1 Gammaproteobacteria bacterium | reverse complement strand
GGCCGAAGCGCTGCTGCGCGAAGCGCACAGCGCCGATCTGATCTACGGCCTTTCCAACAGCATTGTGATACTGCCCGGCAATGCCGGATTTGGCGCCGCCAACAATGTCGCGGCCAGCGTCGCGCGCAGCGACCGGCTGTTGGTGGTCAACCCCGACGTTTTTCCGCGCGACCAGGACTGGGCCAAAAAGCACACCGACTTAGTGCGCTCGGCTCCGGCGGCGCAATCGCGGCTCTTTGGCGTGCCGCTTTATTACGATGATGGATCCTTGATGCACGGCGGGATCTATTTCGAAATCGACGTCGGCTTGTCCTTGTCCGGCGGCCAGCCTTCGCCGGCGCGCATGTGTCGGACCCAGCATTACGGCAAGGGGGCCCCGGCCGGAGCCCTGCAATTCACTCGCTCGCGTCCGGTCCCCGCGGTGACCGGCGCCTTTATTTCCATAGAACGCTCGTGGTTCGAGCAACTCGGCGGATTTACCGAGGATTTCATCTTCGGCCACTACGAGGATGCAGACCTGTGCCTCAAAAGCATTGCCCAGGGCACGGCTCCATGGATACATGACATCCGGATGTGGCACCTGGAGGGCAAGGGCTCTACCCGTCGCGCCGCGCATGAGGGAGGCTCAATCGTCAATCGCTGGCTGTTTACCTCGAGCTGGATGTCGACGATTGAAGATGGGCTGTTGGGCCCGGCCCCGGTGCATCCGCTGATGCACGCGCCCGAGCCGCAACAGGCGCCCGTGGTCGAAATCCCCCGCGCAAGGACAGCTGCTGAGCGCCAGAGGCAGGCAAAATGACGAAAGTCCTGCTGATCAGCCTGTTTCACCCCGAATTGATGCGCGGCGGCGCGCAGCAGATCTGCTATGAGTTATTCAATGCACTGAAGTTGCGCGACGACATCGAGCCGACGCTGTTGGCTGCAGTCGACCCGTCGTTCAAGTCCCTCTACAAGAGCGGCGCCCAGATCACAGGCTTTGATGGGCGCGAGGGGGAGTTCATTTACCTGAGCCGCGGCTATGACTACCTGTGGCAGAAAAATACCAGCGTGGAAATGGCTAAGGCATACCAGGAATTCCTCGAGCTGATCCAGCCGGACGTGGTTCACTTCCACCATTTTCTGCTGTTCGGCATCGACCTGCTGACGCTGACGCGTCGCGTTTTGCCGAATGCCCGGATTGTCCTGACATTCCACGAATTCCTGTCCATTTGCGATGCCAATGGACATATGCTGCGCAAGTCCGACAACTCGCTCTGCACACGAGCCTCACCTATACGCTGCCACCAGTGCTTTCCCGAGCGCGATCCCGAACACTTCTTTGTGCGGGACATGTGGTTTAAGAGGCATCTGTCGGTGGTCGATGAATTTACGGTGCCGAGCCGTTTCATGATCGAGCGCTACGTGTCGTGGGGCCTGGATCCGGCGAAGATTACGCACGTAACGAACGGGCAACCGGACTATTCGAAGGGCCATGTCAGCGCAAGCGTCCGTACAAAGCGCAACCGCTTCGGCTTTTTTGGACAGCTCGTGGATAACAAGGGCATCTGGGTCCTGCTACGCGCCGTGCAGCAGCTGAGGGCGCAGGGATTCACCGATTTCGTCGTCGAGATAAACGGCGACAACATCCATTATGCCTCGGCCGCCCGCCGCACTGAGATAGAGGCATTTCTCGCGGCCGAGGCCGAATTGCCGGTGGCCGAACGAATCGTCTATTTCAATGGCTCTTATTCCGTCGACCAACTTCCGCAACGCATGGCGAGAGTAGACTGGTGCATCGTGCCCTCAACCTGGTGGGAGATTTTCGGACTGGTAATATCGGAGGCGTGGATGTTCAAACGACCCGTCATTGCCTCAAACGTCGGCGGCCCTGGCGAGCGCATCACGCATGACAAAGACGGCTTGCTTTTTGAGGTCGCCGATGCGGCTTCGCTGGCGGATACTATGCGCCGGGCCTGGTCCGAGGAAGGACTGTGGCAGCGCCTGGTCGATGGCATTACGCCGCCGGCTTCGGCAGAATTGATGATGAACGGATATTTGTCGGTCTATAGGCATCAGGTGGTCGCACCTGCCGCCTAGTTTCTAGAGCAGAATTACAAAAATATCGGTCTAACCCAAGGATATGGGAACTCCCGATGGCTGTAACGGGACTAGTGGAATATACGGGAACCGCTTCGGTCACCGGCTGGGCGTTCGATCCTGAGTATCCTGACACACGCCTCGAAGTCACCGTGCGCATCCGCGATCAGTTCCTCGCATCCGGGTTCGCCGACATCG
>JANXZQ010000448.1 GCA_025355445.1 Gammaproteobacteria bacterium | reverse complement strand
ATTTGAAGTCTAGAATCTGCGCTTCGGACCGGTGGATAATTTCTGGGCCAAACGCGGCCGCGGCGGGCCGGTGTTTTGCTTCGCCGGACATACCGATGTGGTGCCTTCGGGACCCGTGGACGAATGGCACAGCGATCCCTTCCAGCCGGTCATCAAGGACGGCGTTCTGTACGGACGCGGTGCGGCCGACATGAAAAGCGGTCTCGCGGCCATGGTGACGGCTTGCGAGGAATTCGTGAGCCGGCACCCCGGGCATCGCGGCACGATTGCCTTCTTGATCACCAGCGATGAGGAGGGTCCCTCGGTGGACGGTACCCGCCGGGTCGTCGAGGTGCTGCGCGCGCGCGCAGAGCGCATCGATTGGTGCTTGGTCGGCGAACCCTCGAGCGAGAACGTGCTCGGCGACACCATCAAGATCGGCCGGCGCGGCAGCCTGAGCGGGCGCCTGACGGTGCATGGCATCCAGGGGCACATAGCCTATCCGCATACCGCCGACAACCCGGTGCATGCCGTGGCGCCGGCGCTGGCCGAACTCGCCGCGCGCACCTGGGATTGCGGCAACGCGCATTTTCAGCCCACCACTTTTCAGATATCGAATATTTCCGCCGGCACGGGCGCGCCGAATGTCATTCCCGGAGAATTGAAGGCGCGTTTCAATTTGCGCTTTTCGACCGAGCAAACCGTAGACTCGCTCAAGGCCGTGGTCGAGTCGCTGCTGCAGCGGCACAGGGTGAAGCACTCGCTGGAGTGGTTCATTTCCGGATACCCGTTCCTGACCGTTGCAGGCGAACTGTCCGCCGCCGCCACCCGCGCCGTGCAGGAGCAATTGCAAATCACGCCCAAGCTGTCGACCGGCGGCGGCACGTCGGACGGGCGTTTCATTGCGCCGATGGGGGCGCAGGTGATCGAGCTCGGCGTGGTCAACGACACCATTCACAAGGTGAACGAATGCGTGCGCGTCGCAGACATCGAGCGGCTGCATGCGCTGTACCTGCGCACTCTGGAGCTGCTGCTCGCGGTCTAAATCGACTCTCATTCCTCAAAACGCAAACGGCCCCGCCATTCCTGGCGGGGCCGCAGGGTCATCTTACGTTCAGGCCGTCAGAGCCTAGAACGAATACTGCAGGTACAGTCCGACTTCCGAGAACTTGCCGTCGTTCTGGCCACTGCTGCCGCCAATGACGTAGGAGCCGTTGGCGTCGGCACCGCTGATCGAGGCCGTACCGTGCTCGACCTTCTCGTACTTGTAAACCAAGCCCAGATCGACTTGCTTGATGGGCTTGTACGCGACGCCGACGTTGAAGTACTTGTCCTTGAGGTCGGGCGCAACGTCCTTGCTGAGCTTGAAATCGTCAGCGCGCGCGAACACCGAATACTGTTCCGTGAAGGCGTAGGACGCCCAGACCGATCCGCCCGTGGCTTCATCGCTATTCACCAAGCCGGTGGCGGTCGAAGCCACCACCGCTGAGGTGCCGAAAACGCTGGCGGCGAGGCTGTTCACGGTCTTGTAGTTCTTGGCCTTGACGTATTCGCCGCCCACTCTGAAGCCCACAACCGTATAGCCAATGGCGGCATCCAAGCGCGACGCCGTGTTCTGGGCGAAACTCTCGTTCGCCACGGTGACCTGGCCCAAATGCCCGCGGTAGCCGCCGACGGCGACCGTGAGACCTTCGATGGGCACATACGATACTCGCGCTTCGACGTCAATGGTCTTGGTACGGGTCGGATTCTTGAACCCGGCACCGTCGACCGCGGACACCGCGTAGCTGACACCGGAGGTGCCGAATTTGCCGCCGGCGTTCACGCCCCAATCGGCGGTGTTGGCAAACCCCAAACGATCCGTGGCGGTCTTTTCGATCCAGCGGTAGCCGTACAGGGATTCGACGAACGGCGCCCAGGGCATGTCGTAGGAGCCGGCACGCACGACGAAGGCGTCGTCCAATTTCGCCTGCAGGTACAGTTTCTTGATGAACACTTCGCTGACGCTGCCGCTGTTGCTGGTGTTGGTGGTCGAGCTGATGGTCGTCACGCCGTTCTTCGTGGTCGTCGTCGAGGTGATGGTCGCCGGCGCGGCCACATACTGCGCATCGGTGGTCAGGTTCGCGGACCATACGTCGTTGAATCTGTGATCGACGATCAGGTAGAAGCGCTTGACGTCGAAACCGGTGCCCGTGGGGGCCACATTGGTCTCATTCGGCAAGTTGGAATTCTGCTTGTTGGAAATGTTGCTGAAATCAAGGAATGCGCGGCTGCCGACCGTCGTATTCGGTGCGACTTCCACATCGGCGTGCGCGGCCAGGGAAAACCCGCAACCGGCGACGGCGAGGGCTGAAAGAATGGGTCTAGACATGGATCGACTCCTTGGTATCGTCTTTTTATTGCAACGCTCGCCGTTGCGAGCTTCACCGTAGGTCGCGGAAACTACACCTGGCATGTGACAGTTGTATGACAACCCGCGCTTTCAGTGTTAATTGTGCCTTATGAGCCGCCAATTGCGCGCCGACCGATTAGCTATAAGCTCATATAAAATCGTGCGGAATCGCCGGTGTTATGTCTCAATGAATGCCTGAGTGTATCGTCTAGGCAACAGACGGGCGCCCTTGTACCGGAGCGCAGGTCAACGACGGTTGCAAATTTACAAGGAGCTTAGGATTGCGTAGTGTCCCGTGAAACGACAGAGGGATGGGCCGCTCGCAATGAATACTGAACCCCGACGGCGCGGCGAATGGAGCCATTGGTACTGGCTGTTCGTTGTCCAGTTCCTCGTCGCCCTGTGGCCGCCGCTGTACAACCGGCTCGAGCCGACGCTGATGGGCGTGCCCTTTTTCTATTGGTTTCAGTTGCTGTGGGTGATCGTGAGCGCGGCGTTCACGGCCGTTGTGTACTTCGCTACCGCGGATTAGGTAGGGCTGCCTCGCCGTGCGGGATGTGAACTGGACTGCGCTCAGCATATTCGTGGTGCTGTTCGGCCTCATCTCCTGGCTGGGCTTTGCCGCGGCGCATTGGCGCAAGGGCGACCTCGATCAGCTGCACGAATGGGGATTGGGCGGCCGCCGTTTCGGTACAGTCATCACCTGGTTTCTAGTCGGCGGCGATATATACACCGCCTACACCTTCATTGCGGTCCCCGCGCTCGCCTTCGGCGCAGGCGCGGTGGCATTCTTTGCGGTTCCCTACACCATCATCATCTACCCGCTGGTATTTCTGGTGTTCCGCCGCCTCTGGCACGTGTGCAGCAAGCACGGCTATATCACGGCGGGCGATTTCGTGCGCGGCCGCTTCGGTAATCGCTGGCTGGCGCTGGCCGTCACCGTGACGGGCATCGTGGCGACCATGCCGTATATCGCCTTGCAACTCGTGGGCATCCAGGTCGTCATCGGCGCGCTCGGAATTTCCGGAACCGGTCTTGCGGCCGACCTGCCGCTGCTCATCGCCTTCGTCGTGCTGGCCGCATTCACTTATTCGAGCGGGCTGCGCGCGCCGGCCTCGATTGCCATCGTCAAAGACATCCTGATCTACATCACTGCGCTCGCCGCCATCATCGTCATTCCCATCGAACTGGGCGGCTTTCACAAGATCTTCGCGGCGATTCCGCCGGAGACGGTGCTGCTGGCCGTGCCGGGACCTAATTCCACCGGTTCCTACAGCGCCTACGCGACTCTGGCGTTGGGTTCAGCACTGGCCTTGTTCCTCTATCCGCATTCGCTGACGGGGATTTTGAGCGCCAGCAGCGGCCATGCCATCCGCCGCAATGCGGCCATGCTGCCGGGCTACACCTTCATGCTGGGACTACTCGCGTTATTCGGTTTCTTCGTCATCGCCTCGGGGGTCGACAAGCTGCCGCAGTACGCCGGTGGGTTCAAGCAATTCGGCAGCAATTTTGCGGTGCCTGCGCTGTTGCTGCACAGCTTCCCCTCCTGGTTCGTGGGTATCGCGTTTGCCGCCATCGGCATCGGCGCCCTGGTGCCGGCGGCCATCATGTCGATCGCCGCCGCCAATTTGTACACGCGCAACATTCATCGCGAGTTCATCCGCAAGAATCCCACCGACAAGCAGGAAGCGCAGATGGCGAAGTGGGTGTCGCTGGTGGTCAAAGTCGGCGCGCTGGTCTTCATATTGTTCGTCCCGACCAAGTACGCCATTCAACTGCAGTTGCTGGGCGGAATTTGGATCATCCAGACGCTGCCGTCGGTCATGCTGGGAGCCTACACGCGATGGTTCAACAGCTGGGCGCTGCTCGCCGGTTGGGCAGCCGGTACCGTAGCGGGCACGGCCATGGCGGTCGCGACCAAACTGACTCCCACCTTTCCCTTAAGCGTAGGCGGCCACACCTTTCCGGGCTACACCGCGGTGTACACGGTGCTTCTCAATCTAGCCATTGCCGCGTTGCTGACGCCGGTGTGCAACGCCCTATCGGCCTCGCGAACCCCGTCCGATGAGACGCGGGCGGCGGATTATTACGCCTGAATCACGGCTCAGGCGTCGATGGGCCGTTTGAACGTTTCAGGCAGGAACAATACACCGAGCAGCAAGGTGGCGCCGGCCACGACGATGGGATACCAAAGCCCGTAGTAAATGTCGCCGGTGGCGGCCACCATGGCGAACGCCGTGGTGGGCAGGAATCCGCCGAACCATCCGTTGCCGATGTGATAGGGCAGCGACATCGCGCTATAACGGATCCTGGCGGGAAATAATTCCACCAGCAGCGCCGCGATCGGCCCGTACACCATGGTCACGTACAGCACCAAGACAAATAGGATGAGCACCACCATGGGCTTGTTGACGGCGCCCGGGTTGGCCTTGTCGGGGTAGCCGGCCGCGGCCAGTGCCTTCTTGACGTCGGATTGGAAGGCG
>JANXZQ010000371.1 GCA_025355445.1 Gammaproteobacteria bacterium | reverse complement strand
CGCGGCAGGCGCGCCACCACGCCCGCGCCGAGCCAGGCGCCCGCCGCCGCGCTGCCGACGGCGGTCACCAGCAGCAGAGGATCTACCGCAATGGCCGTGACGAAAATCAACGATTCGGCGATTGCCGACGGCGTATGCCCCACGTTGAGCGTGCCGGGAATCAATTCGTCGGCGACGATGCCGCGCAGTTTGTAGATGGCCGTGGTGGGTGCAAACGACCCGATCCCCAAGGTGTCGAAGAAATCCGTGACCAGACCGATGACGAGTTCCAGGGGCGTCGGCCAGCGCAGCGTGGCGCTGCGTCGCGCCGCGTAAATTCCACCGATGATGAACGCCGCACCGGCGAGACCGATGGCCAGGTAAAAGACTATGAGTGCAGTATTCATACCTGCAATATACCTGGTGGCGCAGATAAATTAACCGGCGGCGGGTAACTGTATTCAGTTTGCGGCCATTGTCGTACACTCGATTGCAGTCCGAAGAGAGGCCTAACGAAATGAGATTAAATCTTCTACGGGCTACGCCCATGGCAATCGGTGCGTGGCTCGCCGCCTCGGCGTGGGGAGCCGAATTCCCGGCGCCGCTGCCGCCCGACAGAGTTCAAAAGGTGGAAACCCTGCCCGCCAAGTATCCGACGACTTGGGCGTGGCTCAATTACGCGGGCGATCGCATCGAATTGCGCAATGTCGGCAGCGACAGCCGCGAGGTCAAAGCTCAACTGCAGGCGCGTGACTCCTCCACGCTGCTGGTGGCGGAGAAGCGTCCGGAAGTGTACGTGGCGGACACGGTCTGGTCGCGCGGTTTTCGCGGAGTGCGCACGGATTTCATCACCGTCTACGACACGCATACGCTCAATCCCATCGGCGAAATCGTACTGCCCGGAGGCAAGCGCGCGCTGATCACAGCGCAGGAGGGAATGTTCACGTTCACCGATGAGCAGCGCATGGCGGTGGTGTTCGATTTTACGCCGGCCTCATCCGTGACCATCGTCGACCTGGTCAATCGCAAAGTGCTGGGCGATGTGGAGATTCCGGGTTGCTCGCTGGTGTATCCCACCGGCGCCCGCGGCTTCTCCACGCTGTGCTCGAGCGGCAACCTGCTGAGCGTGCGGCTGGACGCCAAAGGAGCGGTTGCCGGCCGCAGCGAGACCAAGGCATTCAATCCGCTCGATACCGATCCATTGTTCACCGCATCGACCCTTGTCGGTGGCGTGAGGTACTTCCCGAGCCTGCACGGCCGCATACAGCCCGTCGACATGCGGGGCGACGACGCCAAAGTGTTGCCGGATTGGCCTCTGGTGACGGCGGCGGACGCCGATGGCCAGTGGCGGCCGAGCGGCTGGCAAATCGTCGCCGGGGATGAACAGAAACTTCTGTATGTACTGATGCAGTCGGGCGCCCACGAAGGCACGCACAAGGATCCGGGCAACGAAGTCTGGGTCTTCAACACGGCGACCAAGACCCGCGTCAAGCGGCTGCGGCTGGTGCGGCCCGGATCCTCGATTTCGCTGTCCCATGCAACCGAGCCGTTGCTGCTGGTCCAGGCCGGCCAGATTCTCGACGTCTACGATGCGCGCGAGGGCGCGTTGATCCGCAGCATGGATCTGCCGGGACTGCATACCCGGATGCAAATCGAGCCGCTGCGCTGATGCGGACCGCGGCAACCATAGGAGAATGAGAGTGGCTCAATTCGATCATCTGACGGAGAAAATGTTGCGCGGCTTTGCGAGCCGAACCTCGCGGCGCAACTTGTTCAGCGTGCTGGGCGGCTTTCTCGCCGGTGCCGCCGCTCTGCCCTTATTGCCGGTGGCGCGTGCGGGGGAAGGCGAACCCAGTGGGTCCGATCCTAATTCCGGCGTGCCTGCGCCGCGTTACAGCGGCAATGCGCAGGATCCCGGCGATGTGACCAAGTGCGACTATTGGCGCTATTGCGCCATCGATGGCTCGCTTTGTTCCTGCTACGGCGGAACCGTCACCTCCTGTCCGCCCGGCACGGAAATGTCGCCGATCACGTGGATAGGCACTTGCAGCAATCCTGCGGATAAGCGCAATTACATCATCTCCTACAACGACTGCTGCGGCGGCGTCGCGTGGGGCCGCTGTGCCTGCCAGAACAATCAGGGAGATCGACCCCTGGTGCGGCCATCGAACAACAACGAAATCACCTGGTGTTTCGGCACCAAGAGCCAGTCCTATACCTGCACCGTGGCGCTCGTTCTGGGCGTGGCTATTGACCAGAAATAGGCGCTTGCGCCGGCCATTGGCCGGCGCGCTGTTGACCGTCACCGCGCTGGCGTCGGTGGTCTTGGCGTCGATGGTCTTGGCGGCGGCGAACGAATCCGCGGACGAAGCGGGCGAGGCGGCGCCGGCGGGGGTCGCGAACCCGCAGCGGGCTTGGCAGCATTGGACGCTCAATTGCCAGGGCTGTCACCGGCCGGACGGCACCGGTTCTGACCAAACCGCGCCGAGTTTGGCGGGCACCGTAGCGCGGTTCCTGTCCGTCCCTGGGGGACGCGAATACCTGAGCCGGGTGCCGGGCGTGGCGGCATCGGCGCTGTCCGATGCGGACCTGGCCGAAGTCATGAATTGGATGCTATGGCGATTCGACAGGCAGCACCTGCCGGCTGACTTTCAGCCCTATACGGCGGCCGAGATCGGCCAACTTCGGACTCGGCCGTTGCGGCTCGAAGCGTCGCAGATACGCGCCGACTTGCTCAAGAAGGCGGATGAAGCCATTGCTCGGTGACGCCGCCGCCGCCGGCCGCGCGGCCGGCGCGGCCTCCCTGAAACGATCCCTGGGCTATTGGGATCTGGTTCTGTACGGTTTGGCGTACATTGCGCCGTTCGCACCTTTCAGCACCTTGGGCTTCGTATGGAGCGAATCCAACGGCTTGATCGTGCTTGCCTACGTGCTGGGCGGGGTGTGCATGTACTTTACCGCGCAAAGTTACGCCATCATGACGGAGACCCTGCCGTCGGCGGGGTCGGTGTACGGTTTCGCGCGCCGTTCGTTGGGCACCTTTCCCGGCTTCATCGCCGGCTGGATGATCCTCCTCGATTACCTGCTGATCCCGGCCTTCGTCTACGTGCTCGTCGCCGTGGCGCTCGAGACTCTGCTGCCGGGCATCGATCGCGGCATCTGGATCATTTCGATGGTGATCATCACTACCGCCGTCAATTGGTTCGGCATCACGGTGACTTCGCGCGCCAATTTCGTTTCGGTCGCGCTGCAAGTGATCATCATGGCGGGGTTTCTATTCTTGGGGGTGATCGCCCTGTACTCCGGCAAGGGCAACGGCGCATTGACGTTCAAGCCGGTATTCGATTCCGCCACTTTCGACGCCGGCAAAATAGTCAGCGCCACGTCCATCTGCATCATGTCCTTCCTCGGTTTCGACGCGGTGTCGACTCTGGCGGAGGAGGTGGAGGGTGGCGACCGGCGCGTGGTCGGCAGGGCCATCATTGCGGTATTGGTTTTGTCGGCGGTGTTTTTTGTGCTCGTTACCTGGGTTCTCGGCAACTTGTTGCCGGGAATCGCCATCAAGGATCAGGCGGCGGCGGTGTATGAATTGGCCGCTTGGGCCACAGGTCCTTGGACCGCCGTGGTGCTGGCGTGGGCGTATGCCGGCATTGTCGGACTGTCCAATTCCTTGCCCATGCAAGTGGGGGTGGCACGGGTCGTGTTCGCGATGGGACGCGATCGGCAGCTGCCGCGAGTATTGGCGCGCGTCCATCCGCGCTACCACACGCCATACATGGGCATGCTGGTCACGGCGGCGCTGTCGCTCGGCGTGGCCTTGTTTATGAAAAACCGGCTCGATGATCTGGCATCCATTGCGAATTTTGGCGCGCTCAGCGGATTTCTGTTCCTGCACGTCTCGGTGCTGGCGTATTTCTGCATCAAGCGGCGCTCCACCGCCTGGATCAGGCATTGGGTGCTGCCGATCTGCGGGATCATCGTGGTGCTCGCCGTGTTCTCAGGCATGAGCGCGCTCGCAACCCGAGTAGGGTGCAGCTGGTTGGTGGTGGGTTTGGTGTACGGGCTGGTGCTGAAATCGCAGCACCGTGACGAGTTGCTCGCGCCGCTCTAAGCGGTGGGCTTCGGCGATTGCGCCGCCGCGCGGTTCCGGGAATCGCGCCCATAGTAATCGGGATAGTCATCGGAGAGACCCTTGAAGCGGCGGTGCACCCAAAAATACTGTTCGGGCACCCGGCGAATCTGCGCCTCCAGCAAGCGATTGAAGCGCTCAACGTCGCTGATGGCATCGGCACCCGGAAAGTTATCGAACGCGGGGCCGATCACGACACGATAGCCAGCCGTCCCCGGCAGCCGTTCGGGGAAGTAAGTCAGTACGGCGGCACCGGATATCCTCGCCAGGCGCGAGGTGGCGGTGGTGGTGGCGGCGGGGATACCGAAAAAATTCACCATGGCCGCGCCCTTGTTGCGGTAGCTCTGGTCGGGCGCGTACCACACGGCCTCGTTGTTCTTGAGCGCGCGAATCATGGTTCGAATGTCGTCGTGCGCGATCGGTTTGCCGTGGCGCGAGAAGTTGCTGAACATGATGTGCGACAGCACGGCGTTCTTCATCGGGCGATAGACCACATTGAGCGGCACCACCGTGCCTAAGATGCGCGTGGCGATTTCGATGGTGGTGAAATGCCCGCCGATCAGGATGGCGCCGCGGCCTTTGGCGAACGCCGCCTGCAAGTGCTCGAGGCCCTGCACCTCGGCGAGAGCATGCACGCGTTGATCGGAACTCCACCACGTGTTGGCGGTTTCGCACAATGCCATGCCTAAGCTTTGACAATGGCGAACCACCAACTGGTCCTGCTGTTGCGGCGACAACGCCGGCAGGCATAGCTGGATATTGCGGCGGGCGATGCGCACATAGGCGAGCGGCAGCCGGCGAATCAATCCGCCCAAGGCTGAGCCGACATGGCGCTGTGCCGCGAACGGCAGAAGCTCGAGGACGCGCAACACCCAGAGGCCCATCCACGTTGCCCAATACCTGGGAAGAAACAGCCCTAACCGCATCGCTCAATCTCGCGCGCGCTCGACGCTGCCGCTGGTCCCGCATAGCATTCGGCGAATGTATTCATTGCTGCAGCGATTACGATCCTTCCGACATGGCTTCTGGTACGGCGTCTCTGAGCGCGTGCGATGGTCGCGCGGTGCGTTTGAGGAACCGCCTGCTCGCGAGCTTTGTACCGTAGAACCGGAGCAGGCCGAGAGAATAGCTGCGTTGCGCGATCGTTACCAGGTCCAGTTTGAACTGGATATGAGTGCGCTCACCAGCAGGAATAACTATGAATATCTGGATCTTTTGGATCGCGGCTGGTCGAGCGTGGGGTTGGACCGCCCCGCGGGCGGTGTGCTGTGCGACATAGGCTGCGCCAGTTTCTGGTACGCGGCGACCCTGGAAGTCTTGTTCCTGCCGCAGCGCCTGGTGGGAGTGGAAGTTGAAGGCCACCGGCTGTTCCGCGACGGTCGGGCGCGAATTGACTACGCCGCCGGTTACCTGGCGCGGCTGCCGAACGCGGAGTTCGTGGTAGGGGACTACACCCGGTATTCCGAGCCCGCCGACCTCATCACCTCATGGTTTCCATTTCTGACTGCGACCGCCATTCTGGCCTGGCGGCTGCCGCTATCGCTGCTGGCGCCGCAGCAGTTGTTTAACCGGATTAGACATAATCTGCGCCCCGGGGGCCTGTTCTTCATGGTGAATCACGGACCGGACGAGGCGGCCCTCGCCGAGCGCTTGTGCGTCGCAGCAAAACTGCGCAGGGTCGCTCATTGGGACGGCGACGGGTGCCTGAGCGCGCACCGGATGCTTGCGCCGGTGCTGTCCTGGTGGCAGTCCGAAGTGCCTGCGGGAAACCGCGCCTAGGCTCGAGGAGTAGGTGGATTCCACGAGAAATATTCGTGTTTATCGGCAAATTACTGTAGCATCCGGCGCGGTTCGTGATTTCTACTTGGTCCGTTTCTGGTCACCGCGCCGCTCCGGCGTCACCTTGACCACAACCCACAAAGCAGGTTTCTTCGATCCAGGTGGCAGGCACGCGGCTCTTGCATCGCAACGCATTCGTGACCAGCCGATAGCTTCTTTTGTAGTAGGTATTCTTCACATGACGAAAATGTATGTTGGCAATCTCCCGTTCTCAATGGACGAGTCCGCAGTGCGCGCACTGTTCGAAAAGCATGGCGCAGTACAGTCGGTTGCGCTGATCAATGATCGCGACACCGGTCGGCCCCGCGGTTTCGGCTTCGTTGAGATGGCAAGCGCAGATGCTGCGCGCGCCATGCAGGCCTTGAATGGCCACGATGTCGACGGGCGAGCGCTGAAAGTGAACGAGGCGCAGGAGCGCACCGGCGGTGGCGGTGGCGGTGGCGGCGGTGGTGGCGGTGGCGGTGGTGGTGGATCGCGCGGTCCGAAGCGCTGGTAAAGCGTTAGGTATCGAGTGAGAACTGGGGCCGCAGCGATGCGGCCCCAGTCGTTTCGGGTCGGCGACTTCCCTCTGCTGATTGCGCGAACAGGGTTTACGCCTAAGTCGGCTTTGCCTATAATCGCGGCCCTTGGCGGGTAGCCTTGAGTACAGATGGACTCGTGCGAGAGAGGTAGTGGCCCGCGTGGGGCTTTGTTGATGAGAGGGGGCCGATGGTCCCCTTTTTTGTTTTTGCGAACGGGTTTACCTGAATGCGTGACGCCTTGATGCGCTTGTTAGAGCCGCCGATCGAGGCGTTGGGTTATGAGTTGGTGGACATCGAGTTTGCGCGCGAGGGGCGCGGCGGTGTCTTGCGGATTTTCATCGATGCCCAAGCGGAGAATTCAGGCACCGGCGTCACTGTCGATGACTGTGCGCGTGTGAGTCACGCGGTGAGCCAGGTGCTCGAGACCCAGGATCCGATCAAGGGCCATTACACGCTGGAAGTCTCTTCGCCGGGATTCGATCGGATTTTGCGCACGCTCGGGCATTTCGAGCGATTCGTCGGCGAGCGGATCTTCGCCGAGTTGAAGGTGCCCCTAGATGGGCGGCGGCGCTATGTCGGGGTGTTGAAGTCGGTTGCGGAAGGCACAATTGTGGTGGAAGTCGACGGCACGGCGCATAGCCTGCCTCTTGAGCGGATTCAGAAGGCGAGATTGCGGCCTTAAGTGACGAGGAGCGGAAAGGACTAATGAACAAAGAAATTTTGATGGCAGTCGACGCGGTCTCCAACGAGAAGGGCGTCGATAAGGAAATAATCTTCGATGCACTCGAAGCCGCGCTGGCGTCGGCCACCCGCAAGAAGCACGGCGAGGAGTTGGACGTGCGTGTGTCGATCAACCGCAAGACCGGCGGGTACGACACCTTCCGGCGTTGGAAGGTATTTGCCGACGAGTCCACCGAACTCGAAGTACCGGAGCGCGAACTGCGCATGGACGACGCGCGCGACATCGACAAAGATGTCGAGCCGGGCGGCTACGTCGAAGAGCCGATGGAATCTGTACCGTTCGGCCGCATCCTCGCGCAGACCGCCAAGCAAGTCATCGTGCAGAAGGTGCGCGAGGCTGAGCGTGCGCAGGTGGTCGACGCGTACAAAGATCGGGCCGGCACGCTGGTCAGCGGCATCGTCAAGCGCGTTGATCGCAACGGCGTGTACGTCGATCTCGGCGCCAATGCCGAGGGCTTCATCGCTCGCGAAGAGATGATTCCGCGCGAGCCGGTGCGTTCCCAGGATCGCATCAAGGCTTATTTGAAGGAAGTGCGCACCGAGCCACGCGGACCGCAGCTGTTTTTGTCGCGCACCGCGCCCGAGTTCTTGATCGAATTGTTCAAGCTCGAAGTGCCGGAAGTGGGCCAGGGCCTGATCAACATTCTGGCGGCGGCCCGCGATGCCGGTGTACGCGCCAAGATAGCCGTGCGCAGCAACGATCCGCGGGTCGATCCGGTGGGCGCGTGCGTCGGCATGCGCGGTTCGCGCGTGCAGGCGGTGTCGAATGAGATCGCGGGCGAACGGGTCGACATCATTCCGTTCGACGACAACAACGCTCAGTTCGTGATCAATGCCATGGCGCCCGCGGAAGTCACTTCCATCGTGGTCGACGAGGATTCGCACTCGATGGACATCGCGGTGTCCGAAGACAAGCTCTCCCAGGCCATCGGCCGGGGCGGCCAGAACATCCGCTTGGCCAGCGAACTGACCGGCTGGGAACTGAATGTGATGAGCGAGTCGCAGGCCGAGGCGAAGAGCGAGACCGAGTCTCTCGCATTGCGCGAGACCTTCATGAAGCAACTCGATGTCGACGCCGATGTGGCGAGCATCCTGGTGCAGGAAGGATTCTCGACGATTGAAGAGATCGCCTACGTTCCCGCCAGCGAGTTGAACGGCATCGAGGAGTTCGATGAGGAAATCGTCAAGGAACTGCGCACCCGCGCACGCGACGTGCTGTTGACTCAGGCGATCGCCAGCGAAGAGTCGGTGGATGGTGCCGAGCCGGCTGCGGATCTGATCGAGATCGCCGGAGAGCCGCTGGCGAAGGCGCTGGCGCGCAAAGGCGTTCGCAGCCGCGAAGACTTGGCCGATCTGGCCGTCGACGAGCTGGTGGAGATGGGCAGTATCGACGAGAAGAAAGCCGCAGAACTGATCATGGACGCCCGCAAGCACTGGTTCGCGGAAGAAGCTAAGGTTTAGGAGCAAGTATGGCAGATGTTACCGTCGCGCAATTCGCCGAGGTGCTGAAAGTCCCGGTGGACCGGCTGCTGCAGCAGCTCGATCAGGCCGGGATCAAGGTCGACAGCGCAGAGGACATGATCAGCGAGGATGCGAAGCATGAACTGCTGACGCATCTGCGGCGCAGCCACGGTCACGACGACGCGCAGGTCGATGCGGCGCCGCGCAAGATCACCTTGCGCCGCAAGTCGCAATCGGAGTTGAAGCTGGCGAGCCCGCAAGGGCGTGCGCGCACCGTCAACGTCGAAGTGCGCAGCAAGCGCACCTACGTCAAGCGCGAAGTGCTCGAAGACCAGGCGCGGCATCAGCAGGAAGAGATCGACAAGCTGCGTGAAACCGAGGAGCAGGCCAAGGCCGCGCTCGAACGCGCGCAGCATGAGCGGCTCGAGAAAGAACGCTTGGATAAGCAGCGGCTGGAGGAAGAGAGCCGGCGCCGCAGCGACGAAGAGAATCGCAAGCGCACCGCGGAGGAAGAAGCGCGGCGCGTTGCCGATGTGCAGGCGCGTGAGGTTACCGAACGCGAACGCAAGGCCGCCGCCGCCAAGCCCGGCAAGGCCGCCCGCGAAGTGGTGGACGACAAGGCGACGCGCTACGGGCGCCAGGAGCTGCACATCGTCGGCGACGTGAGCTCACGCCACAAGAAGAAGAAATCGCGCGATGGCCGCCGCCGTTCTGTGGGCAGCGATTCCGACGCCAAACATGGCTTCGAGATGCCGACGGCGCGCGTGGTGCGCGAGGTGGCGATCGGCGAGGCGATGACGGTCGGGGAACTGGCGCAAAAGATGGCCGTCAAAGCCACCGAAGTCATCAAGGTCATGATGAACATGGGCGTGATGGCGACGATCAATCAAATGATCGAGCAGGACACCGCGGTGCTGGTGGTCGAGGAGATGGGCCACACGGCGGTGTTGCGCAAGGAAAATATCATCGAGGACGATTTGCAGGGCGAAACCGATTCCTCGCTCGAGGTGGTGCCGCGTCCGCCGGTCGTCACCGTGATGGGCCACGTCGATCACGGCAAGACGTCGTTGCTCGACTACATTCGCCGCACCAAGGTGGCGGCGGGCGAGGCCGGCGGGATTACCCAGCACATCGGCGCGTACCACGTGGAAACCGCCAAGGGCATGGTGACCTTCTTGGATACGCCGGGTCACGCGGCCTTCACCTCCATGCGCGCACGCGGCGCGCAGGTCACCGACATCGTGATCTTGGTGGTCGGCGCCGACGACGGCGTCATGCCGCAGACCATCGAGGCAATCCAGCACGCGCAAGCCGCCAAGGTGCCCATCGTCGTGGCGCTCAACAAGATGGACAAGCCGGAAGCGGACGCTGAAAAGGTCAAGCAAGAACTCACCAAGTACGGCGTCATACCCGAGGAGTGGGGCGGCGAGAATATTTTTGTGCCGGTGTCGGCGCGAACCGGGCAGGGCGTGGATCAGCTGCTCGACAGTATTTTGCTGCAGGCCGAAGTGCTCGAATTGAAGGCGCCCACCACGGGGCTGGCGGCCGGCTATGTAATCGAATCCAGCCTCGAGAAAGGCCGCGGCGCGGTCGCCACGGTGCTGGTGCTGCGCGGAACTTTGAAGCTTCGCGATCCGCTGCTGATCGGGCAGGAATTCGGCAGCGTGCGCGCGCTGTTCAATGAGGCCGGGCAGCCGGTCGACTCGGCGGGCCCGTCGATTCCGGTGGTGGTGTTGGGGCTGTCGGGCGCGCCCAATGCCGGCGATGAATTGCTGGTGGTGGAAAGCGAGCGCAAGGCGCGCGAAGTGGCGATGCACCGCCAGGCCAAATCGCGCGACGTCAAGCTGGCGCAGAAGAGCGCGAACATGCAGGACGTGTTCTCCACCATGGGCGAGACCAAGGCCAATCTGGTGCAGATTCTGCTCAAGGCTGACGTGCAAGGCAGCGCGGAGGCGTTGCGGGAAGCGCTGAACGGACTGTCGACTGGTGAAGTGGCCGTGAATATCGTGGCGTCCGGAGTGGGCGGCTTGACCGAATCCGACGTCACGCTGGCGGCCGCATCCAAAGCTCGAATCATCGCGTTCAACGTGCGCGGCGATGCGGCAGCGCGCGCCGCCATCAAGGAACACGGGGTGGATGTCCGCTACTACAGCATCATTTATGAAGCCATTGACGACATCAAGGCCGTGCTCACTGGCATGCTTGCGCCCGAGGTCAAGGAACAGATCGTGGGGCTGGCGGCGGTCCGCAGCGTGTTCCGCTCCAGCAAGTTCGGCACCGTTGCCGGCTGCATGGTGATCGACGGCTACGTGCGGCGTAACTTTCCGATTCGCGTGCTGCGCAATAACGTCGTCATCTTCGAAGGCGCCTTGGAATCCTTGAAGCGCTTCAAAGACGACGTCAACGAAGTGCGCGCCGGCACCGAGTGCGGCATCGGCGTGAAGAACTACAACGACGTGCAGGAAGGCGACCAGATCGAGTGCTATTCGCGGGTGGAAGTCGCCAGAACATTGGCGTCCCCGCCGGTTTCCTAAGGCCGCTGCGGGCACCCCGGACAACACATGGCTAAGGACAATCCGCGGGCTCGGCGACTGGGTGAACAGATCCAGCGCGAGCTAGGCGATTTGCTGCGGCGCGACGTCAAGGACGAACGCATCGGCAACGTGACTATTACGGCCGTGAGCGTCACGGGAGATTTGCGCACGGCCAAAGTTTACTACCTGGTATTCGGCAAGGAAGGTCCCGACCCCAAGGTGCAGCGCGGACTGGAAAGCGCCGCGGGCTTCTTGCGCAATGCCTTGTCGAAATCGCTGATGATCCGCTACACGCCCACCTTGAGTTTCGAACTCGACACGTCGATCGAGCACGGGGTGCGCCTCACGCAACTGATCGACTCGGTCAACAAGGGTGCGCCGTCGGCGGCCGACGCCTCCCCCGAGGACGGCCACGTGATCGACGAAGGCTAGGAGGGAGGCTCCTGGTGCCTGCCGACATCCACGGCATTTTATTGCTGGACAAACCGCTGGGCGTGAGCTCCGCGGCCGCCGTCGCGCGCGCCAAGTACTTGTTCAACGCCCGCAAGGCGGGACACAGCGGCTCGCTCGACCCGCTCGCATCGGGAATGCTGCCCATTTGTCTTGGCGAAGCCACTAAATTCGGTGCGCAGCTGCTGGATGCGGACAAGACCTACCGCGTAACGGCGCGCTTGGGGCAACGCACACAGAGTGCCGATCGCGAATCCGAAGTCATCGAGGAACGCGAGCTGCCGGTGTTTTCCCTGCAGCAGTTTACTGAGGCGCTCGACTCCTTCCCGCGGCAGTATGCGCAGGTGCCGCCCATGTATTCGGCGCTCAAGCAGGAGGGCAAGCCGCTGTACGAGTACGCGCGTGCGGGAATAACGCGCGAACGCTTACCGCGTGCCATCGTGATCCACGACCTGCGGCTGCTCGACTGGCAGCCGCCCGATTTGTCCTTTGATGTACGCTGCACTAAGGGGACTTACATTCGAGTCCTCGCCGAGGACTTGGCGAAGCAACTGGGGACGATCGCGCATTTGGCGGCGCTGCGCAGAATGGAGGTCGGACCATTCGGCGCGGAGCCGCAATGGTCCTTCGAGGCCCTGGACTCCATGAGTGCGGAGCAACGGCGGGAGGTGCTGCTGCCCGTGGATGCCGCGCTGCGCTGCTGGCGGCGATTCGATCTGTCGGCGGCGGGGGTCAGTGCGTTTCGGCAGGGGCAAACCCTGTCCCTGCCCGCCGAACCACCCGGATCGGCGCCTGCAGCGGCCCCCGGCAAGGTGCGTATCTACTCGGCAGGCTTGGGATTTCTGGGTTTAGGGGAAATCGAGGCTACCGGCCGATTGGTACCGCTGCGACTTATTGCCAACTCTGCTTGAGGGCGAGTGCCGCGACGCGTACAATGCGCGCCTTCTTAAAGGGTCTAAGTTATTGATTGAGGTTTGATTTAATGCCACTTACTCGCGAAGAAAAGACGGGCGTCGTCGGTAAATTCCAGCGCAGCGCGCAAGACACCGGTTCCCCCGAAGTTCAAATTGCCTTGTTGTCCGAGCGCATCAACGG
>JANXZQ010000350.1 GCA_025355445.1 Gammaproteobacteria bacterium | reverse complement strand
CCCTTGGTAGGCAACAACCCAAGGTAGCCATACACGCTGTCGACATCGAAGCCGAGTACCGCCACCCAATCGCGCAGCCGCCGTTCCGACAGCAATCGCCGGGTCTGCGGCGGAAATACCGGCCGGCCAAAATACTGCGCGAATGCACGGCGCACACCCCAGCCGCTCCAAGGGTTGAAGCCGCAAATCATCAGGCAGCCTTCCGCACACAACACCCGCTCAGCCTCGCGCAGTACCGCGTACGGATCCTCCATGAGTTCGAGCGTGTGCGGCAGAAAAATGGCGTCGATGGAATCGGACCTGAAGGGCAGCGAATCGAGGGGTGCGCACAGGGTGACCCCCGAAGTCATTTCCGGCGCCACCAAGGTGGTGTGCTGCGTGCGTGCGCCATCGAGCAAGTGCCGTGCGGGTCCCCACGCGCCCACTTGCAGCAATTCAAAGCCGAAGACGTCATCGAGGGCGAGCGGCGCCAGCGCCGCCTCTTCGCGCAGCACGCGGTCGCCCAAGGGTCCGGCGAACCAATCGGCCGATGGCGTGTCGCGCGATGCTTCCAACTTCAGGCCCCCCCCACTAAAACACTAGCGAAGTTCGAATGTTACAGGTTAAATACGCCGCAAAATGTCAATTCACAGCACGCATCTTAACGTACGCCCGGTGCGCGCATTCGCCGATAACTACATCTGGCTCATCGAGTCGCCGCAAGCGCCCAAGCAGGTTGTGGCGGTCGATCCCGGCGAAGCCGCTCCGGTCATTGCTGAGTTGCGACGCAGCGGCTCAAGCTTAGCTGCGATTTTACTCACTCACCATCATCCCGATCATATCGGCGGAGTACCCGAGCTCAAGCTCCTCGGCGACGTGCCCGTGATCGGTCCGGACGATGCACGAATTACGCAGCGCACACGCACCGTGCGCGACGGCGAGCGTTGCGATTTTCCGAAGTTGGGACTTTCCTTCGAGATTTTAGCAGTGCCCGGGCATACGTTAAGCCACATCGCCTTTTGGGGGCATGGCGCGCTGTTCTGCGGGGACACTCTGTTCAGCGCGGGCTGCGGCCGAATGTTCGAGGGTACGCCTACGCAAATGAATGCTTCATTGACCAAGTTGCGCGAGTTGCCGGCCGACACTCGTGTGTTCTGCGGCCATGAATACACCGCCGCCAACCTGCGCTTCGCCTTGACGGTCGAGCCGGCCAATAGCGCGGCGCTCGAATACCAAGGCGGCGTGCAGCGCGTGCGTGCGGCGGGCGATCCCTCGCTGCCCTCCACCCTAGGCTTGGAGGTTCGCGTCAATCCGTTCTTGCGCTGCGATAACCCCACCGTGATGGCGGCCGCCGCGCTGCATGCCGGCAAGCCCCTGAGCGAAGCCGCTGACGTATTCGGCGTGTTGCGCGCTTGGAAGGATCAGTTCCGCTAGCGGACTTTGCCATGGCACTCCTCGCGCGACATTATTTATTGACCGGCGCCCTGTTGCTCGGTGCCTGCTCCGTGCGGCCGGCCAAGCCGCCCGAGCGCGCGCCGATCGCGGTTCCCGCAGGCACCACCACTGCGGAGACCTCGGTCGCGCCGGCCGATGTCGCGGCAGCAACCGTAGGCTCCACGCCCAAGCTCACCATGCCGAGCGAATGGCAGCATCACAACGGCGAGGACTACGACGATCTGTTCGACCGCATGCGCGCCGGCTTCGTCTTGGACGAGGTGCAGGAACCTGCGATCGACACCCAGCTCGCGTGGTTCGAACACAACCCGGAGTACCTGGAGCGCGTGTTCCAGCGCGCTCAGCGCTACATGTACCACATCGTCACTGAAGTCGAGGCGCGCGGCATGCCGCTCGAATTCGCGCTGTTGCCGGTGGTGGAGAGCGCCTACGAGCCGTTTGCCTATTCGACCAGCCGGGCCGCGGGCCTGTGGCAGTTCATTCCCGGCACCGGGGTGCGGTTCGGCTTGAAACAGAACTGGTGGTATGACGGCCGCCGCGATGTCATCGAATCGACGCGCGCGGCGCTCGACTATTTGCAGGCGCTGCACGATCAATTCGACGGCGATTGGCTGCTCGCCATTGCCGCCTACAATGTCGGCGAGAATACCGTGCAGCGCGAGCTCGACTACAACCGCGCCCACGGCAAGCCCGCTGATTTCTGGCATTTGAAATTGCCCTCCGAAACCCGCGCCTATGTGCCGAAGCTGCTGGCGATGAAGCGCCTGATGGCGGAGCCTGAGCGTTATGGATTGGAATTCGCGGTAATTCCGAACGAGCCGTACTTTGCCGTCATCGACACCGATTCGCAGATCGACCTGAAAATCGCGGCGCAATTGGCCGGCTCCAGCTACGATGAACTGGTGGCCTTGAATCCCGGCTACAACCGCTGGGCCACCGACCCGGATGGCCCGCACCGCATGCTGGTGCCGATCGACAATGCGGACGGTTTCGAAACGGCCCTCAAGACCTTATCGCCCGACGATCGGGTGCGTTACGCCGCTCACGAAGTCACGCGCCGTGAAACGCTCGCGATGATCGCCAGGCAGTACGGCACCTCGGCCACCGTCCTCGCCAAGATCAACGACCTGGCCGGCGGCAAGGTGACCGTCGGCGAAACGCTGAAGATACCCGAGACCAGCGGCGAATTGCCGGACAAGGTGCTTCTGGCCGCGTCGCGCGTGGATCGCCCGGCCGATTTCGGCGGCCGCAAGCAACGTCAAATCGTGTATCGGGTGCGCGCAGGTGAAACCCTGTCCAGCATTGCGCGCCGTCACGGCATGCCGGTGAGCACGCTGGCGCGCTTGAATAACATCGGCACCGCGGATGCCCTGGTGAAGGGTCAGCGGCTGGTCATCAAGGCGAGTTCGCGCAGGTTTCGCGGCGAAGGCGCCGAGTCGGGCCGGCGCGTGCTCTACACCGTGCGCCGCGGCGACACCGTGTTCAGCATTTCCAAGCAGTTCCAAGTCTCGGAGGCACAGCTCAAGAGCTGGAACGGCCTCAATCAGCATCATCAAATCAAAGCCGGACAGCACCTCGTCATGTACGTCGACGCGACCCGGCAAGAGGGGTAGGAAGCATGGGTTTTTTGCAGGGTAAGCGAGCACTCATCGTCGGGCTCGCCACGGACCGCTCCATTGCCTGGGGCATCGCGCAAGCCATGCACGGCCAGGGTGCCGAGCTTGCGTTTGCGCATATCGAGCGCATGACGGATCGCGTCGTGCCGCTCGCCAGGCAATTGGGCTCGGATATCACCTTCGTCATGGACGTTGCCGAGGATGAGCAGATTGCCAAGGGATTCGCGCATCTGAAGTCCCGCTGGGATGCGTTCGATATCTTGGTGCACGCGGTGGCCTTCGCGCCGCGCGAGGCGCTCACCGGCAACTTCATCGACGCCACCACCCGCGAGGGGTTCCACATCGCCCACGATATCTCGAGCTACAGCTTGACCGCGCTCGCTCGCGCCTCGCTGCCCTTCATGCACGGCCGTGCCGGGTCGATCGTGACTTTGAGCTACTTAGGGGCCGTGCGCTCGATTCCCGGCTACAACGTCATGGGACTGGCCAAGGCCAGCCTCGAGGCCAATGTGCGCTTCCTGGCGGCCGACTTGGGCCCTCAGGGCGTGCGGGTCAATGCCATTTCCGCCGGCCCCATCAAGACGCTGTCGGCGGCCGGCATTCCGGGCCTTCGCAAAATGCTGTCTCACGTCGCCGCCACCGCGCCCATCAAGCGCAACGTGACCATCGAAGACGTAGGCAATGCGGCCGCCTTTCTGTGTTCGGAACTGGCGGCCGGCGTGAGCGGCGAAGTGCTTTATGTCGACGGTGGCTACCATACCGTGGGCATGAGCTTTCCCTCGGATAGCGACAGCGCTTGATGCGCCGCCTGCGGCCGCGCGCAATCATGGGGCGTCAACCGATTGGGATATCCCGCGTTTAGGTTAAAATCCGCCTTTGACGCGGTCCTTGGCTGTTCGAAGGGGTCTTATATGTTAAAGCGCCATCTGTCTTACCTTGCGGCCGCCGCAGCACTGGGTTTCAGCCTAGCTGCATGCACGACGCTACCCGTGACCACCGATGCCAATCCCAGCATGTCGGTGTCGAACTGCCATACCTACTCGTTCGCGAATGAGCACGTGGCGAATGCCGACCAACCCGCCGCCTATGGCAATCCTCTGAACGCCGAGCGTGTGCGGGTGGCCATTGCCGCCAATCTCGCGGCCAAGGGTATTCAGCCTGCAGATAGGGGCATGGCGGAATGCGTCGTCGGCTACGCCATGGGCACCCGCCAAGTGTTCAATGATTACTACTCGGGCTGGGCGGGCTGGGGTGGCTGGGGCCGCCGCGGTGGCTTTTACGGCGGCTGGGGCTGGGACGGTCCGTACGTGAACAACGAGACGCGCATTGCCATCGATTTGTTCGACGCTAAGTCGCGCACGCCCATTTGGCATGCGTCGGTGAGCCAGAATGGTTCCGACCTGACGGGCCCGAACGCCGAGGCCAAGATCGGCGCGGGTGTCGCCGCGATCTTCACCAAATTCCCGATCGCCGTGCCGCTGCCGGCGGGTGGGAGCGCGACCTAGGGACGGGTTAAGTTGCGTTTCTTAGACGCCGAAAAACAGAAAGTCGATCGCGGCCAGCAGCTCGCTTCGCGCAGACGTCAATGAGGCGTGGCGGTCCGTCAAATCGCGGGCTCGCATGCCGGTAAGGGCCGGCACGAGAACCATGTGCTCGGATCCATCCAGCACAACGATGGGGGTGAGCCGGCTGATGACTTTGGGCATCGATCGCAACGGCACTACCGGAGCAACTATCTGACTCCGGGCGTCTTGCGCGAAGTCGGATTGCAGGGCAACGATGAAGGGATAGGCGCGACGCGTAGCGTCGATGGAGTTCACGAACACATCAAATTGCGCCATCGTCGCGCTCATAGTGTTCACGGACCAGTTCAGCGAACGAGCCATGCTGGTCGGCGTAACTCTCCACCGCAGCTAGACCCCGTCGGAGCTCGACGATGAGAGCCTCCGAATGTAGCTCGTCGTACTTCTTTGCCAGCGCCTCCTCAGCAACCCGGGAAGTATTGATTCCTAAAGTTTTGACCTTGGCGTAAAGATCCGAGTTCAGGGTGATG
>JANXZQ010000349.1 GCA_025355445.1 Gammaproteobacteria bacterium | reverse complement strand
CGGCTCGGGTCGACGTCCTGTCCGCTGAACACCGCTTCAAAAAGCTTGCGCGACGCCCCGCTCGCAGGTACCTTCGGCATGCTCGTGCAGTGCTGGAACAAACGCCGGCAAGCGTCCAGCTCGTAAGATGCATTGCACCCCCAGTGCACACAAATCTAAGAATTCGCTGTCCAAATAGACCCAGCTTTAGCCGGGCGTTCCTTAACCGTGGGAGCCTCAGCCAAGGCAGCTGCAGATCCTCATTGGTCTTCGACCGATCCCGGAACCCAAATGGCTCATTTCGCCCTTCGCGGCTTTCTTCTAGGGTCGGCCCTGGTCATACAGTCCGGCGCGTTTGCCGCAGACGTGCTCACCCAGCACAACGATGCCGGACGCACCGGGGCAATCCTCGACGAGGTGGTTCTAACGCCGAAATCGCTTCGCGAGCACGTTCTAAAGCTGTTCGGCACCTATGCCGTCAAGGGGCAGGTATACGCACAACCGCTCTATGCGGGCAACATTGCTAGCCCCGACCACCTCTCACGCAACGTGCTCTACGTGGCAACGGCGGCGAACCTCGTCTACGCCTTCGATGCGGACCGGCCGGGATCACCAAGCCTATGGACGGCCGATGTCGGCTCGACGCATATTGTCCCGAGCCAAGAGGTGTACCCGTTTGCGTCGACTGCCGAGCCTGCAGACATCTCGAATGGGCTGGGCATCATCAGCACGCCGGTGATCGACCGGCGGGCTGGTGTGATCTACCTCGTGGCCATGACTCGTTACCCCGATTCCGAGAAAGAACAGCACGGCGGAAACCCCTTTGTTTGGACGCTTTACGCGGTCGACCTTTCCGACGGTCACCGACACGCCAGCATCGAGATTCGAAACTTTGATTTCAATCCACGCAAGCAACTACAGCGCGCAGCGCTAACGCTAGCCAACGACCGCATCTACACTGCTTGGTCGAGCTTCGGCGATCGTACGCCGAGCGGCGAACCCGACTGGAACGGCTGGGTGATCGCGTTTGACGCCGATGTGACCCGAGGTGCGTTTACGCAGGCGGAGGCTTTTAAAGTCGCGCCCCACAAGCATCAGGGCGGAATCTGGCACAGCGGCGGCGGCATGGCGGTCGACGATAGGGGCAACCTGTACGCCGTCACTGGCAATGGTCATAGCGACGACGGTGAGGCTGGCGTCGACTTCGATTCGAGTGACGTAAAGCTCACGCCAGAGTTGAGCGTCAGCGACTACTACACGCCATCCTTCCGTGGAACGCTCAACGGCATCCAGCCCAAGGACGATCCGGTGCGGGCAGACCTCGACTTGAGCGTGTCCGGACCGATGATCCCGCCCGAGTGGACCGACGATCGCGGCGAACCCGTGCGGCGACTGCTTCACGGCAGTAAGCAGGGCATCCTTTATAACGTGAACCGCGACGGGATGGGTCACCTGCTTTCACCTTCGAATCAGGACCCAGTGCAACTGGTGCAGGTGTTCAGCAATCCCGACCCGGGTGACCAAATGAAGGCACAGCACATTCACTCCACTCCGGTATTCTGGGAAAGTCGGCAGGATCGTCGTGTCTTCGTCGCATCGGATTGGGGTCTCGGCATACGAGCATTTCGCCTCGATGCCAGAGGTCGACTCCACGCGGCCGCGGTCGCCTCGACAAGCGCCGATTTTCGTTCCATGACTCAGATGTCCCTGTCGGCGAACGGCAAGGACGACGGCATCTTGTGGGCGATCGGCTGCGTCAACTGCGTCGACGATCTCCACGGTGGCCCAGCTGCCTGGCACGGCAAGCTCGGCGCACTCACCGCGTTTGATGCGCTAACGCTCGAGCAGCTATTCACGGCACCAGTGGGTGACTACCCAAGGTTCAATGCCCCAACGATTGCCGGTGGCCGCGTTTACGTGCCCACTTTCTCTGGCGGGGTAGCCGTGTTCGGACTAACGACGGGCAACAGCGCGCCTTGTCCTGGCGTTTCGGCGGGCTGCGCGATCACCGAAGTCGGCGCAGGCCTGCTGTTGCATCAGTGACGCCCCAGCTCAACGTGGCCGAGTGCAATTATGAAACCCTGCGACCGTGTGCCTTCGTCGTCTCGCTTCGCACTGGTGGCGGTCATTCTTTGTGTAGTGGTGCTTCCCGCCCAGACTCGGGTCGTTACGGATCTCGGTGCATCCGGCCGATCCTGGTCACAGCCTGCATCACACCGGCGCCTAGGCCGCGTTCCTGAACCACAAAAAGGTACGCCTCGGTTCACGGGTTGCGCCCTTTGTCAATCCTGAACTCATTGGCGTGGGCTCGCAGTTGTAGCCCATTGCGGATCACGGCGGGAGGGCCGGTACGATGCTTGCGACTTTCAGACGAGTGACGCTAGCAGGAATGTGCTTGGCCTTTCTGGCAGGACCACCTATACCGGCATTTGCCCAAGCAGAGTTGGCCGGCGCGGTGGCGGTATACGAAGCGATCGGAAAGGTCTACTCCGTGTACACCAAGATGATCGGCTTCCTGCAGAGTGGGGATCCAACGGCCCAGGACAAGATGCTTGAGCAGATCCGATTGTTGCAACAGGCCATTCGTCAGGTTGATACGGAGTTGCGGGGCCTCGATGACGAACTGGCCCAGCTCGCCTATCTCGACAAGCGAGACTTCTATCTGCAGACCCTGCAACGAGTACAGGAGTACCAGGCGATGTCGCAGACCGGCGGGCAGCAACTCGAAGAATGGCTGCAGACGGGCCGAACCGATGCTGGCAAGCTCGCCAGTGCCGAGAATAACTCGCAGCTGGCTGCCAATGCCCTGCGCTCGGACGCGTTGTATGTACGCCCTGGGGCACGGGCCGGGGATCCAGACGTGTTCGAATACCGAGCGACCCTGCTTCCCTATCTTTACGCCCTGACCATGCGCATCGCCGTGGTGGGATCTGAGCACCCGACGTTTCGGAGCTTGTCCGCCTATACGGATGAATTCGCCCAGCATGCGTCCTGGTTGAGGCAGTTGATCGCGAAGATGGAGGCGGTCATGGTGTGCCGACAGTTTGTTGCACGCGATGGCCCGTTTTACTCCGTCGCATCGACGTGCCGGAACACGGTGACAGGCTATGCCTCGACGATCAATGGCGAGATCCCGCGGCAGAACGTGCCAGGTGTTACGGAGTGGTCGTTCGGCTCAAATGAAGACGCACAGAACGCACTTGCCTATTACACATATCACGATCAGTGGAAAGTTCGCCGGGAAAGTGGCGAAGACACATTGCAAGGATTCCTACCGTCAGTGACCTGGGCTGCGACACCCAGTTCTCCCCGCGATCCGGCCCCGATCGCATTACGGTTTCAGACTGGGCCGCTGGTCGGGCCCGGCGCTGTGTGCATCCAGAGGGACACGCTTGGATTGTCGCCCTGCGATATAGCTTTCGCCACGCAATTGTGGACGACGCCTTTTGCCGGTGGGTCGGGCCAAGTCGCAGCAGTCGATGGCGCCTATTGCCTCGAACCGCACCGGTGGGATCCGAGTGTTAGCGTGGGTGCGGACGAGTGCTCGGGGTCTCCGGGACAGCGCTGGTTGGTTTCTGAAACGGGAACCTTGCGTTGGGGTCGAAATCCGTCACTGTGCCTCACGGGCCCCAATCTGCTGCTCAACACTTGCGCCGACGCGGCGCCGCAGATTTGGGGGCGTGACTGGCCGTCTCATTATCCGCACCCGCTCAGTGATCCGTGCCCCGCGAGTTCCGCGGCTTGCGCCAGCGCTGAGCTCCTGGGGGCTTCGCTAATGATGCGCTGATTGTTGCTCGCCTGACGAACACTAATACTGGCTGCTTGCGTTACTTGTTGCCCGTCGAGGTCTTTGCTAGGGGAAGGGGTGCGCCGTAGGTAAGCGTGGCCTCAAGGCCCTGTTGCCCGTCGCTGGTCAGATGAGCACGATCTGCTGATCGAGCGCGCCTGCGATGGTGTGCATCAAGGCGGTAATGCACATCATGGACAAGCAAGTCGTAAGGGCGGCGCGTCGGCGCC
>JANXZQ010000085.1 GCA_025355445.1 Gammaproteobacteria bacterium | reverse complement strand
ATCAGTTGCAGGCGGATCTCCTCCTGCGAATGGCCCGGGAAAATGCGGCAGTTCACGTTGGCTTCGGCACGCTGCGGCAGCGCGTTCGGCGCGTGTCCGCCGCTCAGCATGGTCGCCACGCAAGTGGTGCGCATGGTGGAGTTGTAGCGGGCATCCTGCGACAGCCGCGCAATGGCGGCCGTATCGGGTGGGTTCGTCAAAATTGCGCGCATGTCGGCTGCGGGCGGCCCGGTTTCGATCTTGGCCATTTGCGCGAAATACTCGCGCGTTACCGTGTTCAATTCGAATGGGAACGGCGATTTCTCCAGCACCGCCAGGGCATCGGCAACGTGATAGATGGCGTTGTCCGGCTTCGGCAGCGAGCTGTGCCCGCCGGGATTCGTCGCAAACACCTGGTAATCGGCATACAGCTTCTCGGTTGCCTCGAATTCAACCGCAAGCGGCTTGCCATGGTCGGTGCTGACGCCGCCGGAGTCCGGATTGAGCACGAACTCGGCGTCGATCAGATCGCGATGATTTTGCAGCAGCCAGTCGACACCGTTCGATTTGCCACCCTCCTCGTCGGCGGTGAGCGCGAGGATGATGTCGCGGTTCGGGACAAAACCCTCCTGCTTCAAGCGAATGAAATTGGCGACCGCGATGGCATCGTCAGACTTCATATCCTGGGTGCCCCGCCCGTAGTAATACCCATCCTGCTCGACGAATTTGAACGGATCGGTGGTCCAGTCCTCGCGCCGCGCTTCCACTACGTCCAGATGCCCGATGATCAGAACCGGACGCAGCTTTGTGCCCCTCCTGCCCCGATAGCGCGCAACCATGTTGCCCTTGCGGTCGTTGGGGCCGATGACGACGACATCGGCCGCCGGAAATCCCGCGTCGAGCAGGCGCTTTGCCATCGCCTGTGCGGCCACGGTGGTACTTCCGATAGAATCAGTGGTATTGATTTCGATCAATTGCTTGAAGAGGTCATGCGCCGTCTCACGACTAACTGGATCGCTCTGCGGGGCAGCAGCCGCGGCGGCGTGAGCGCAAAGGACGCCGCAGAGACAGACTAGAGCAGTGTACGAATTCCGGCGAGCGTGATATTTCAAGACTTAGTCTCCACAAAAAAACACGAATCAGGATGTAGTCTATGTCAATTCAAGTCAATCCAAGGGCGTGCCTGCGGCGCGCGGTGTTACTGTTCTGCGGTTTGAGCGTGGGGCTTGGCGCCGCCGCCTGGGCACAGCCGACGCCGGCGCACGAGGCGGGGCCTGTAGACGGGCTTAAGCCTGCGCAGTTGATCCTGTTCCATGGACATATTCTGACCGTGGATTCGCGCGACTCAGTCGCGCAGGCGCTCGCTGTTCGCGACGGGAAAATCATCGCCGTCGGCACCGACCAGGAGATTCTGCGTTTGGCCGGAGCCGCCACGCAGCGCATCGACCTTAAGGGCCGAACGGCGACCCCGGGGCTCATCGACAGCCATGCCCACATCGCCGAGGCCGGAGTGGATGAGCTGTACCACGTGCAGCTCAGCGATGTCTCGACGGTCGCCGAGGTGGCGCAGCGCGTGCGGGCGGGGATCGCAGTGTTAAAGCCAGGCGAGTGGCTGCAGGGCGCCGGCTGGGACGAGGGTAAGCTTGTCGAGCGCCGCTATCTCACGGCGGCCGATCTTGACCGCGTTTCGCCTAATAATCCGGTGTGGCTGATGCACACCACCGGGCATTATGCGGTCGCCAATTCCGTGGCACTGCGCTTGGCAAAGATCACAGCCGCGTCGAAAAATCCCATCGCCGGCACCATCGAGCGCAATGCCGGTGGCGTGCCGACGGGCGTGTTGAAAGAAGCGGCAATGAACGCGGTTCTCGAACTGATCCCGCCGCCGACGGCGCAGCAGCGGCGCGACGGCATTCTCAAAAGCATCGACGACTTACATCGCGAGGGCATGACCGCGGTCAAGGATCCTTGGATCGAGAAGCCCGTCTGGGATGCGTACAGCCAGCTGCTGCGGGAAAACAAGCTGGCGGAACATGTCTGCGTGCTGTGGTCTGCGGGCAATACCTTGGCAACGGCTCAGAAGGCACTGGCGTCGATCCAGGCGCAGCCCAAGCCGCCGCAGTCTCTCGGCGACGGGCGGCTGTTGTCCTGCGGCGCGAAGATATTCATGGACGGCAGCGGCGGCGCGCGCACCGCTTGGATGACTCAGGAGTGGCACAAGAATTCCACCGACGTCGACCCCGGCAATTTCGGTTACCCGTCGACCGATCCTGCGATCTATCGTCAAATGGTGCGGCTGTTCCACCAAGCTGGGGTGCACGTCGGTACGCACGCGATCGGCGACCGCGCCATCGATTGGGTGGTGGACACTTATGCGCAGGTCCTGCGCGAAACCCCCACCATGGGATTGAGGCACAGCATCATCCACGCCAATATCCCGAGCGACCATGCCATTGCCACCATGGCCGCGCTGCAAAAGCAGTATGACGCCGCATACCCGGAGGCGCAGGCGCCCTTCATGTGGTGGATAGGGGATACTTACGCCGGAAACTTCGGACCCGACCGCTCACTGCGGTTGGTGCCGCTCAATAGCTTCCTGAAGAGCGGCGTGCGCTGGGGCGGCGGCTCCGATTATGCGGTCACTCCCATCGCAGCGCGCTATGGGCTATGGGCGTCGGTCGAGCGGGAAACACTCAAGGGCACGTATGGGGCGCATCCGTTCGGCACGGCCGAATCCGTCGATATTCACGCCGCCCTGCGGTCGTACACCGCCTGGAACGCGCGACAGCTATTTCTGGAGGATCGCATCGGCACGCTCGAGATCGGCAAAGACGCGGATATCGCCGTTTGGGACCAAGACATGTACACCATGCCGGCGACGGAATTGCGCAATCTGAAGTGCACGATGACCTTGTTGCACGGCCGGGTCGTGTACGACGGGGCCGCCCAAGGCTCGAGTCTGCCGTAACGATGCTATTCTAGGCCGTGGCTAAGAAGAAGATCAGCAAGGTAACTCGCACCGAGGCAGAGGCTGCCGTCAAGACCCTGCTGCGCTGGGCCGGTGATGAGCCGTCGCGCGAGGGCCTGCAGGACACCCCGAAACGCGTGGTCAACGCCTATCGCGATTGGTTCTCAGGGTATTCCATCGATCCCGGGGCGTACTTGCGCCGTACCTTCGAGGAAGTCGAGGGCTACGATGAAATGGTGGTGCTGCGGGATATCGCCTTCGAGTCTTTTTGCGAGCATCACATGGCCCCCATCATCGGCCGGGCGCATGTCGGCTACCTACCCACTGACAGGGTGGTGGGCATCAGCAAGCTCGCGCGCGTGGTCGATGGCTATGCGCGGCGCTTTCAAGTGCAGGAGAAGCTCACGGCACAAATCGCCGGCTGCATCAACGAAGTACTCAAGCCGCGCGGTGTCGGGGTGGTGATCGACGCGGTTCATCAGTGCATGACGACGCGCGGCGTCCACAAACGCGGCGTGTCCATGATCACCAGCAAAATGCTCGGCACGTTTCGCGCCGACGCCGCCACACGGGCGGAATTCCTTCGCTTCATCGATATCGAGGGCCACACGCAGCGTTGAGCGGCGTCGAGTGATCGCCTGATCAGTTGCGCTTGGTGCTGAAAGCGGTGCGTGCCGGCATCAGGTCCACCGAGAAGCTGTACTTGTGCTTCTCGCCGGGCTGCAGCGCGCCCACGCCCACCACTTGCCGCGCGATCTTCTCGCCGCGCTCATTGGTGATCGATACCACGACGCAGTACTCGCAGCTCTCCTCGCGCAGGGCGTGTTGAATCGAGCCCTCGATGCGCATCGCCGACACCGATTCAGCTTGCGGCTCCGCATTCGCGGAGTTGAAGCGCAAATGGTGCTGGCAACCCGGACAGATATTCGCGCTTTGCAGGACGACCGCCTTGCAGTGCGGACATATCCGTGTCGCGCCTAAGGTACCGGCCCGAGCGACGCTCATCGGTGCAGGCTCCTAGTTGCCGCCCACCAAGCCGGGCTTAACCTTGACCTTCTCGTCTTCCCAGCCAAACTCGACATGCCCGCGCATGCGCGAGCCGGCCGCGACCGTAATTGATCCCGCCTTCACGTCGCCGACGATGACACCGCCTTCCTGCACATCGACCCGCTTGGCGGACTCGATATTGCCCTGCAGCTCGCCGCCGACCACAACGATGCCGGCCAGAACCTGGCCGGTCAAATGAGCGCCCGGCTCGATGCTGAAATTGCCGTCGATTCGCACGTCACCCTTGAAGCGGCCCGCCATGCGCACGTTGCCGGAACCCTCGATCTTGCCCTCGATGGTCAAATTTGCGGCTATGACGGAGTCGCCCCCCTCAGACGAGGTCTTGGGGGTGGGCCGACGCGGCGAAACGGCCAACCCGGGGTCCGCCGAAAGGCGCTCAGGCGAATTACGTTCCGGAGGGATCGCCGGCGGGGGGACAACAGTTGGACCCGCGGTGGCGGGCGTAGGTTTTTCGTTCCAAAGCGCCATGTAATAACTCTCCCGCTGATTAGGTATCCAAAGCCTACACGCTAACCCTGCTGAATGTCATCGAACCAATGTCTGATATTGGAGACTGGGGCGTAAGGCGGCCCCCTAAAAAGGGCCTACACCACCCTTAAGGTGTGTCGCGCGCCTTATCGAGCAGCCTGCACACCTCCCGCACCCCCTGCAAAATGCGCGGCGCCATACGGCCGGTGAGTGACGGGTCGACGGTGTAAATGTGGCGCCCGCGCACGGCTCGAAGATTCGGAAATTGCTGCCATTGGCGGGTTTGCCGCTCCCCCTCGGAACCGGTGGCGGCGATGAGTATCACATCCGGGTCGCGCGCCAGCACCGCCTCCTTGTCGATCGCAGGCGCGAGTGCCGACAGTTCGGCGAAGACATTTTCCCCGCCGCACAGGGACAGCACTTCGCTCACCACCTGTCCGCCCGACAAGGTGTACAAGGGACGGTCCCACACCTGGTAGAAGACTTTGAGCCGCGGACGGTTGGCGTACTGCAAACGCAGCCCCGCCAGTTCTGCCTGGTAGTGCTCGGCAGCGGCCGTAGCCTGGGATTCGGTGCCGGCGAGCCGGCCGAATTCGAGCAAGGTCGAAGCGATATCGTCCAATCGATGTTCATCGGTGACGTACAACGGCAGGCCCAAGCGTTGCAGTTCGGCCTTGCGGCTGGCGGGCGTGCCCGAGGCCCAGAGTACGATCAACGTGGGCTTGAGTCTCAACAAACCTTCGACATCGAGCGCGGCCGGCTCGCCGACGCGCGCAATGCCGGCGACCGACGCAGGGTAATCGCTAGAATCGTCGACTCCGACGACTTGGGCGCCGGCGCCGGCTGCAAACAACAATTCCGTGATATGCGGACTCAGGCTGATGATGCGCAGCTGGGTTGCGGCCGCGGACGAGACGCGCGTCCCCGCGATCCCGAGGAGCGCGAGCATCAAACACAAATTGCAGGCGCGTCGGATGACCATGTACCTTTGAACTATAATGCGAACAAACGTCAAATGGGATTCACTCTTGTTTCAACAACTCAAACAGCTTAGCCCCGACACCATCCTTGGAGTGATGGCCAAGTTCCGCGCCGATCCCGCTGCCTCGAAGGTTGATCTCGGAGTCGGCGTCTACCGAGACCTTTCCGGCAATACTCCGGTGCTCGCCAGCGTACGCCGGGCTGAACAGGAGATCTTGGCGGCGCAAACCACGAAATCCTACGTGGCCGCCGCAGGGCGCGAGGAATTCAACAGCGCCGTGGAGGAATTGGTGCTGGGGACCGCTCACGCCGCCCGCCGCGACCTCAGGGCCAGGACACTGCAAACTCCCGGCGGCTGTGGAGCACTGCGGGTGGGCGCGGAACTGATTCGCGCGTCCTCTCCCGGCGTTACGGTTCATATCAGCGATCCCACCTGGGGCAATCACACGCCCTTGCTGGGCAGTTCAGGCCTGCGGCTGGAGCGTTATCCCTACTACGACGCCGCCGCACACCGGCTCCGCTTCGACGCCATGCTCGAGCACCTCGAGCGCGCCGCGCAGGGCGACGTGGTGCTGATCCACGCCTGTTGCCACAATCCCACGGGTGCCGATCTTGATCCGGCGCAGTGGCGCGCATTGGCGCAATTGCTGCAGCGTCGACGCCTGTTCCCGTTCCTCGACATGGCTTATCAGGGCTTCGCCGTTGATTTGGACGCCGACGCGGCCGGCGTGCGATTCGTCACCGAACTGATGCCGGAAGCACTGGTCGCCTCGTCATTTTCCAAGAATTTGGGCCTGTATCGCGAGCGTGTGGGGGCTTTGATTGCGATCGGCGAGAACCGCGATCGCGCCGATGCCGTCATGAGTCACATGCTGCAAATCGCGCGCAGCATTTATTCCATGCCGCCCGATCACGGCGCCGCGATCGCCGCGCGCATTTTTGCAGACCCTACGCTCAAGCAGGAATGGCTGCTGGAACTGGCCGCCATGCGTACCCGCATCGGCGACATGCGTGGATTGCTGTCACGGCACCTGCGCGAGGTGATCGGCGACGGCACGTTTGATTTCATCGGCACGCAGCACGGGATGTTTTCGCTGCTTGGCGTCTCGCCCGAGACCGTGGCGCGGTTGCGCGACCAGCACCACATCCACATGACTCCTGACAGCCGGATGAATCTCGCCGGCATCATGCCCCATAACGCGGCCTACGTAGCCGAGTCGATCGCCGGCACCCTGTCCGCCGCTTAACTGCCGAGCGCCAGGCTCAGTGCGTTGACCTCGGCGGCGGATTCGCGCATCACCCCTTGCGTTTTCTCCGAATCCAGCCCTAGGCGTTTTGCGGCTCCCGACTCGTGCAAGGCAACGTCGGTCCCGTGCGCAGCCATGAGAATCGCGATGGCGATGACGTCATTCAAATCGGCAGGCCCTTCCTCGGTGCGCTCGACGTGTGCCTGCTCGCCGACGGCCTGCGCCATCGCCTCAGGGAAATTCCAATTCTCCAGAATGGCTTTGCCGATGGACGCATGCCATTCCTCGATTATTTCGTTCAGCGTAGCATCGCTGGCAAACAGATTCGGATGATCGATGGCGCGGGTCAACACGTACAGTTTGCCGATACCGTGCATCATGCCGATGAGCATGGCCTCATCGGGATTGACCTTGCTGCAGTTTCTGGCGAGCACGTATGCGAGTGCGGCCGCCGAGGTGCTGCTTTGCCAGAGATCGCTCAGATGGCGCTCCAAGCCGACGAGTTTATTGCTCTTGCGCATCTGCGCCATCGAGAAAGACATCGAGGCGCTGCGCACCATGTTGTAGCCGATGCGATTGATCGCTGTGCGCAGGTCGGTTAACGCGCGGCCACTGCGATTGAGCGACGCGGAATTTGAAATTCGCAGCAGGCGCGCCGCCAGCGCCGGTTCGGATCCCACCACCCTCACTACCTGGTCCACCGATGATTTGGGATCGGAGAGAACCCGCCTGACGCGGACCGCGATCTCGGGAAACGAGGGCAGGTCCACGTTGCCGCGCGACAACTCCGCCGCCAGCGTACGAACGAAGTCGAAGGCGACGTTAGGCTCAGCCAGTAATGATGTGTTCGTCAAATTCGCGCTCATTTGCCTCGGTGCTGCGTTCATGCCGAAGCGCTGGCCCGATGCTGAGAGGAAATCGACCGGGAACGGCCAGACTTGAGGGGTATTGGGCCGAAAGTTGCGAAAATCGGCCGTCAGCGGGTCGTGGGATGGCCGCTCTTGAAGCGCTGCTGAACTTCGCCGTGCCGCGACCGCTCCGTATAGCGGCCGCCGCTATACGCCGCAACCACCCGGCGCCAGAACGCCACCGCGCCAGGATTGCGCAGATATTCGATGATTTCCCAATCCCCAGCGAAGCGGTCGAAAATCAGCTTCGCCGCGTCGCGGCCCATACCCACCCTGCGGTGTTGGCTGCGCACGAAGAATTCGGACATTCGATAGTCCGCAGCGGGTTCGCCCGCAGCGGGAATCCGCGGGCGCGTCACCAGCGCAAAGCCCACGGGATCGGAACCTTTGAGAATCAACAGCGGGTGCGAGTGATCGTTCGCAAACCAATTGGCGAAGATCTCGTCTTCGTGAGGGTTATCGGCGCCGAGTACGGAAAACAGCCCCGTGTTCAGGTCGGCCAGAGAATCCATGTATTCACCGTAGACGCTCTGGATCCACTGGCGATCATTCTTCAAGTGTCTGCAGTCGCGAATACTGACTAGCAATGAATTCGCATCCCCAACCTTCAAAAACACAGCCCGGGCGAACGCGCCTTACGGCCGCCCGCCCGGGCATGTGGGATCAGCTATCGAAGCGAATTACGGCTTCGCAGCGGATGCTGCGCTCGCTGCGTCGGCAGCAGAGTTCGCGGCGGCCGCAGCCGAATCGGCGGCGGACGAGGCGGCAGCTTCCGCAGCCGGCGCGGCGGCCGGAGGAGTCATATCAGCAGCCGGGGCAGGAGCCTCGGTCTTGCTGCCGCAAGCACTCAGCACGAATGCGGCGACAAAAGC
>JANXZQ010000194.1 GCA_025355445.1 Gammaproteobacteria bacterium | reverse complement strand
CAGGAACGCGGCTATCACGATTGCCGGCATTGAGCTCGCCCACCGTATTCGCAACGGACAATTCTCTTTTGGTCGTGGCCGTCGGCGCCGTGGCTGGTCGCGGAAAGATGAATGGGCAATGGCACTCGCATAAGAGAGAGGCCCGAAACACAAAGGCATCAACATGACCGAAATATCCCGCGATGCACCAGAGCCTCCAGCCGGCGGTTCGACGGATTCCCGAAGAAATGTCAGTGCATAGATCTAGTAGGACATCAGAATCGGCAGCGTCATCCGCGCAAGCAAATCACACGTGACGCCGCCGATGAGTTTCTCCCAAAGCTTGGGACTCCCAAATGCCCCGGCGACGATCATATCCGCGCCAAGTCGGTGTGCTTCGGCTTGCATGACGTCCGCAATCGACTCGCGGCGGATGTTTTCCAGACGTAGGCCCTCGGCCGACCCGGTATGCCGTCTAATGTGCTCCACGATCTGCTCGGGCGGCAGGGCCTGGTACCGATCGATGTACTCAGCCGGATTGATTGCCAGCACGGTGGTATGTTCTGCACGCTCGATCAGGGGCAGCGCGTCATTCAGCGCTCGCGCGGCCGCACGGCTGGAGTTCCAGGCCGCAAGGATGTGGCGCCCCAGCGTGTTAAAGGTTCCGCTGGCGGGTACAAACAGCACCGGACGACCCGCGCTGAACAGGACTGTCTCGGAATATGTGTAGCCAGCCGTGGTGGCATCGCTTCGGGTATCCTGGCTCACAATGCAAAGGTCAGCAAAGCGGGCGTGCTGCGGCACGAGTTTCGATGCGGCGCCTGCGACACTACGCAACTCGAGTTCCAGCCCGGTATCGAGCCTGATGTTAGCGATCTCCCGTTCCAGGCGTTGCGCGGTCTCATTGCCCGCCTGCAGCACTCGGCGGTTGGCGTCGTTGATGTCGGTCGCGGAAACGAGCCCAAATTCTGCGGTGCTTTGTTCGTGCACCTGGCGGGAATCAAGTTCCCGGACGTACAGCGCGGTCAGCCGGGCGCCGTGTCGCCGGGCCAGATCTGCCGCCAAGCGCAGCCGCACCAGCGCGCCTGAAGTATGATCCACGTGGACTAACAAATCCCTGAGTGCCATCGCGTACCTCTCTGGGCGAATCGGGAAAAGGAATAAAGCCTCAGGGTGCGCGCGCCGCCGTCGGCCAGTCCGCCTGCCAGCCGCCACCTAGTGCGCGCACGAGATTCACGTTCGCCTGCAGTTCGCGTGATTCCAGGTCCAGCGTCGCGCGTTGCGCCTGCAGGGCGGCGATTTGCGCCGCGACCACCTGCAGGTAGTTGACCGCACCATTCTCGTATCGGTTCAAAGACAAGGTGAGCGCACGCTCTGCAGCGACCCGCGCTGCCTGCTGTTGATCGTGTTCCTGTTGCAGTAGTCGGTTTTCGGCCAACGCATCCTCCACCTGCTGGAAAGCAGTGAGGACGGAAGCGCGATAATTGTTGGCCGCCTCATCGAACCTCGCGCGCACACTCGCCACGACAGCGCGACGGTAGCCTCCGTCAAACAGCGTCAGCGTCGCCTGGGGCCCGATTGCCCAAAAGCGATTCGGTGCGCCCAGCAGACCCGCAGCCTGGTTGCTCTGCAGGCCCGCGAGCGCCGCGAGCGAAATGCGCGGGAAGAACGCTGCGCGGACGACGCCGATTTCCGCATTGAAGGCGGCCATGGTGCGCTCGGCCGCTGCCACGTCCGGACGGCGCTCGAGCAGCGTCGCCGGCAGCGCTACCGGGACATTGGGGAACTGGAGCGTGAGGCTACTGCGGCTTAGTGAGAAGGTGGAGGCAACGGAGCCGGTGAGCGCGGCAATCGCATGCTCCAGCAAGGAGCGACGATCGATCACATCGGTCAGTGCAGCGCGAGCGGTCTCAAGCTGTGTCTGCGCCTGCGCCAGATCGAGTTCGGAGGCAATACCTCCCTGAAAGCGCGTATTGGTCATGTCAACCGCGCGGCCGTAGTCTGTGACAGACTCCTCCAGCAAAGAGCGCTGAGCATCCTCGCCACGCAGTGCAATGTAGTCGAGCGCCAGGCGCGCGTGCAGCGCCAACCGCACCGATTCCAAATCCGCCGACAGGGCCATGGTTTGGGCCGAGCCTGCGGCAACCGCACTGCGTACCCGGCCCCACAGATCGAGCTCGTAGTTCAACGCGCCGCCAATGAAGTCATCATGATAGGAATCGGGCTGCGACGCAGAGCGCAACGGTCGCGTGTCCGATTGGCGGTCGGTATTGGTGTAGGCCTGTGCGGACAGGGTGGGGAACAGCGCACTGCGCGCCTCGCTCTCCAGCGCGCGCGCCTGCTGGTAGCGATTAAGCGCCGCCGCGAGGTCCGGATTCGCCGCATCGATATTCGCCTCGAGCGCATCCAGGGTGGGATCGGCAAAATCGTGCCACCAGTCGCTACGTGGGAGCTGATCGGAAGGATGCGCCGGTCCCCACACGCAGGGTCCAGGCACGTCCGTGGGAGGTTCGGATCTAGCGGGCGGCAATTCCTTCCCAGGCCCGCAGTTCCCGGAAGCATCAAACTGCTGATACTGCGGCGGAGCTGGATTGGCCGGCAGCTGGTATCGCGGCGTCAGGGTGCAGGCCGCAACCGGCAGGCAGGCCAGCGGTAAAAACCGCACCCAGCGCATCATGGCTTCGCGGCCGCGCTGGCGGCCATGGGTTCCGGTGCTCCGGCGATGCGCACCAGCTCACCACTGATGATCGAATCCGGCGGACTGTTGACAATGCGATCCTCGGGTGTCACTCCGAGATTCACATTGACCACAGCCCCGCGCTCCTGTGCGATATGAATCGACTTGAGCACAATGTGATTTGTGCTGTCGACGGTGGCCACCTGCAGACCTTCCTTGCGG
>JANXZQ010000191.1 GCA_025355445.1 Gammaproteobacteria bacterium | reverse complement strand
CGGCCTTGGAGCGGGCGAGAAACCCCTCCAAGAAAATGTCCTCGGATACGTGGTAAGCCGCGCGCACCCCGTAAATGGGGTTGGTGCCGAAGTCCTGAATGCTCAGGGCGCCGAAGTAGCCGCCGACTTCGAAGTCCTTGGCCTTGATCTTTGGGGTCTTGACGGCGCGACGGGTGACCTGCGGCTCGATGACGGTTGGCTCCGCCAGCGGCTCCTCGGCAACGATCGGAGTCGGTCCCTTGTCGCCGCGATGGAACCAGCCGCAGCCGGACAGCAACGCCGCCGCTAGAAGAACACTGCTAAGCCGAATTTCCATTCTTCCGGTTCCTCGTTCTGATTTTGATTGGTGAATACGACGTACTTGCGCCAATCCGCACGCCACATGAATCGTCGGGTAATGAAGCCGCGCAGCCCCAGAGACACGTAGACCATTTGATTGCTGGACTGCAGAGGCTTGGGCGGGACCTTATCGTCGATGTACTGGTATGCCCCGCCGATGCCCGCCGTGGGTGAGAACCACTTCCATTCGGGGATGAAGGTGTGCCGCAGCCCCAAACTCGCGATATAGCGGTTATCGATGGTCCCCAACGCCTGCTGCACGACGAATTCGGCGTCGAGACTGTCGGTGAGCCCGAAGTCCGCCCAGGTCGTGACCAGATTCTGGTGATTGAACACGCCATACCCTGCGCCGATTTCCCAGCGGTGAGTGGCGAATTCCGGATAAGGGGGTATGGGTGCCGGTTCGCCGGACGCAAGCTTGGTGAGCGCCAACTCCGAGCGGCGGGCCCAGCCCTCCTGGCCGTGCGCCGCGCGCACCTTGTACCACTCGGTGCGGCTGAAGAGCACGGTGACGAATTCATCGCGGCCGACGACGTAAACCACCGGGAAACCACGGCCCGGGCCGCTGTGCATCTCGAGAAATGGCGCCGTAACGACCACTTCCAGCAGCTGTCGCTTCGCGTGGACGAGGCCGGCATCGAACGTCTGCAGCAGCAGGAGGAGCGCAAGCAGACGCCGCATCAGCTCAATTCGCAACCGGCGCGACGAAAGGGTCGTTGTAATACTGCGCGCCAATGTCCAGCCATTCGGTGATCAAACGCAACTCCGCCGAGTTAAGGAATGTGGTGTGGTCGAGCACGGGGTCATGATAGGTTCCGTCGAACATCCTCAAAAATTTCACCACTGAACCTGAAGCGCTGCCCGCCGTCAGCGGCGGAGCCAGTAACACCGGCACCATGACGGTCGTCGGCAGGCCCGTCACCGGGTCCGGCGGTCCGGGTACACTCACCAGCAGGTCCTGCAACACCCCCATATTAAGCACTTGCTGATTATGTGCAAACAGCAGTTGCTCATAAGAGGTGATTACCGTGGTGTCGACATTGGAACCGCTGTCGGTCAGATCCACCTGGCCGGCCGGCACTTGGGCCTTGGCCACGGCGTCCACCGGGTTGTGACACAGCACGCAGGTGTGATCCGTCAGCACCGTCACGCCATCCGCTGCGAAAGTCTGTCTCGGGAAATTCCAAATCGGCTGGATGTGATAATCCGTCGCGCCGCCCGCGCCCACGGCATCGGGATAGTGAATGGTGCTGCGGCAAAGCGGGTCCCATTTGAGCGCCGGGGTTGGGGTCGCGCAATGCGAGTTGGCCGGCTTGGGGGTGGGCACGTCCGCATATAAATAGCCGAACGCCGCGTCCTTGGCGCGCCCCGCGGTCACGGGATCGGTCCAAACATCGGCGTATACCACATCGATGCTCGGTATTTGCGCGCAGGCAGTGGTGGCGCCCGAGGGCGTGGCGCCGTTGGAACAGGTGTTCCAGACGCGCGTATCGGCCATGGTGTCGCCGGCATTGGCGGCTGATAAGGCGGCCACAGTATTTGGGAAAGGCGCGCCCGCCGCTGGTGCTCCGGCGTTGACCGATGCGGTCAATCCCGCGCGGCCGTGCGATGGCGTGGTCTTGTTGTTGGGGACGTGGCAACCATTGCAAGTCTTCGTTTCGGCGGAGATGAGTTGCATCCAGCTCGAATGCCGTGGGCCGATGAGCCGCGCGTTCTTATCGAGCACGTCGACGGTGAACGGCACATTGGCCGGCAATTCGATTCTCACCGAACCATCCGGCTCGACCGGCGCGTAGGCCAGAATCTCGCGCATCCCCAGACCTGCGGGACCGAACGCCGAGCCGTTGATCTTGCGCACTTTCTGGGCCGGAATTTCCACGGCCTTTTCGATTCTGACGAAGCGCGCCGGGCGCTGATCCGCAGTGGTCTGCTTGGGATCGGCCAAGGCCGCGATATTCGGCGCCGCGCCGGCCGTTTCCGCGGCAACTTTGTCCACTCCGTCGAAGTCGTAAACACTGCGGATCACGAGCACGCCGAGTCCGTCGGGAACGCCGCTGGGCACCAAATCAGGAACAAAAGCCGGCACGGGGCTGCGCGCCTGCATGATGACCGGCTCAACGATGACGGTATTCGTCTGCGCACCCAGGATGGGGCTCAGAGTTCCCTTGTCCCCGTCATAGATCCAGATGGTGTACTGCGGCGGGGCCAATGTGACATTGGCCCCGCTGGTATTGCCGGCCGTGCACACGCTGGTGGTATTCGGGCTCACCGTGGTGTTGAGGACCAGGCAAGGCGCCCAACTCACCAGCATTCGGTTGCTGCCGTCGTACAAGGGATAGGCGGAGGCGAAGCGACCGCCCATGGACGGCTTGTCCGCTTCGGTGGTGACCCCGAGCGCAGTGGCGCTGGTCTGCGCCGTGCCGGCCGCGCCGGTAGGAGTCGACGGCTGATTGATTTCCACGAAGCCCGCAGCATCGATTTGCACGATGTCGCCGCCTTGCTGCGTGCCTTGAAACGGCCGGACAATGGCTATCAGCTTGCCGTCCACACGTTGCCGGGCATTCAAGAACTGAATCACGTTGGTGTTCGTGCCGGCGATGTCGGCGCCGGTGGCGTGACTGTTCTCGCCGTAGAAGAGTTCGAGGCCGGTGCCGTCGGGATTGGCGCGATACAGGCTGATCTGATCGCCGTTGATTGATTCATAGCGCGAAAACACGATTTGGCCGTTCGCCAAGACCGACGGCGCGAAATCGTGGTTGGTATTGAAGCTGATCTGATGGATGCCGGTGCCGTCGGCGTTCATGACGTGCAGCAAGAAGATCGGTTGCTTGCGATCATCGGTTTGCGCCGGATATTGCGGACGGCCCTCGTCGATCAGGATGGCCTGGGTGGCGGCCTGGCGTGTGGAGGCAAAGACGATGCGTCCGTCCGGCAGGTAGTGTGCGCCCACGTCGTGGCCCGCGGTCGTGTCGTCGTTGGTGAGCTGAGTCACGGTTTTGGCAAGGGCGTCGTATTGGTAAATCTTCCACGTGGGCTGAGTGACGTCGGTGTTGGGCTTGTTGGGGTCCAACGGCAGGCGCAGCGAGAACACCAGTTTCTTGCCATCGGGCGATACGTCGAGATCGCGAACGTCGCCCTTTCCTTGAGTAATCGACGCGGTGATATTGGTCTCGACGGAGCCCGGGCTCGCCTGCTCACGCAGATACAGGTCGCCGCCGGTGGTGGAGGTGATCAGGTCGCGTGCGTCGATATCGACGGCATTCGCGGTCATCGCCGGCGGCGGGCGCTTCACGTACGCCAGCGGAAAATTCAAAGTGCCCGGGTCCTGGGTCTGTACGCCCGCCAGCCCGGGGGCATGTCCGCTCACGCCGCTCGAGCAACCGACGATGAGCAATGCGGGTAACAGCAGCGCAGCCAGTTTCAGGGAACCGTGACGAAGTTCACGCGCGAGCAATGTGTTCATGGTTTCGGATACCTACGGTCAATCATCGGTTCTTACGATCAGTCTGCCAACTTGCGCGAGTTCATTGAACTTAATCGGTCTCAGAATCGTATCTTGGTTCCATGTTGCTGTGCGTTCTGTTAACGCACTCACAGAAGAAGTTCGCCACATCCGTTTCTCTGTGCACCTGTGGGCAGACCTACGCAAATTAGGCTGAAGGATATAGCCGGACAGTAGTCAGTCGATATGTCGCGAAACACCGACGTCGTTCGGATGAGACATTACTGAGAGACTTTTTAAGTCGCTATATTTGCGCCACGTCGAAATCACAACTCACCGCGAGTGGATGTGCATATGAAGTATGGGATGGCAAAGCCAGAGATGAACGGAACGCAGCGGGCGCAACCAACGCCGCGCGGAGCAACGCATCTGTTGCGCGCAGTCCTCTGCGCGAGCACGCTCACTTTGCTGAGCGCGAATGCCTCGGCGCTCACCAGGGACCAGGCGAAGCGCATCTACGATCGTATCGCGGGAGTCCCTGCCTCGGACACGCCGCTGACGACCATGGCCCAAGGGACGGCGAGCGCGGCCGCGCTGCTCGCCACCCAGGACCCGGCGTTCTACAACAACACGGTCCGCAACCTGGCGACGCCGTGGACGAATC
>JANXZQ010000152.1 GCA_025355445.1 Gammaproteobacteria bacterium | reverse complement strand
CACAGCAGATGATCGGTGTTGATCATCAGGCTATAGCGCAAAAAACAGGCCACCTCGATCGTGCGGGTGGGCTCGGCAATGCGGGCCGCCACCGCTGGTGCCCGGCTAGCCAGTCGTCCGGCGTAGCGGCGTACGATCGCCTCAGGCAGGTGAGCCAAATGCTAATCGACCTTGAGCGAGGTCAGCAGTTCGATCCGCTCCAACACCCGATCGATGTCGGGCTCTGTCGCAATAAGGAGGCGCTTGGTATGCTGCGCGTGGTTTTTTGCTACGGGACGGACTCGATGATCGCGGCGCTGAGCAAGGTAATCAAGCGAATGCACTACCCACTGGGCGTGATGCTCACGTGCGTGCGCTGGTATGTGGCTTACCCGCTGAGCCTTCGCCACCTGGAGGAAATGATGGCTAAGCGTGGCGTTTGGGTGGATCACGCGACGGTGCACCGCTGGGCCATCAAGTTCGTGCCTGTGCTGGCCGCCGTGTTTCGTCGACGCAAGCGCCCGGTGGGTAAGAGCTGGAGAATGGACGAGACCTACATCAAGGTCCATTGGCAATGGAAGTATCTGTACCGCGCGGTGGATCGCGATGGTGAGACGATCGATTTTCTGCTCAGGGCCAAGCGCGATCGGGCCGCCGCGCGGCGCTTCCTCGAACAGGCCATGGCATTGCACGGGGAGCCGGACAAGATCACCATCGACAAGAGCGGTGCCAATACGGCGGCGATCGAGAGCTACAACGCCGAGCATCACAGCGACATCGAACTACGGCAGTGCAAATATCTGAACAATATCGTGGAGCAAGATCATCGGGCCATCAAACGCATCGTACGGCCTATGCTCGGGTTCAAGGTGTTTCGCTGCGCACGCATCCTCATTGCCGGCATTGAGATGATGCACATGATCCGCAAGGGGCAACTCGAAGGCCATGACGGAGAAGTCTTGTCCGCAGCGGATCAATTCTATTCCCTGGCTTTCTAATCGCATTCATCATCGCCCTTTCACTGGCATTCGACCCCTTATTGCGACAGAACCCCCGCAACCGGGTTCAACGAAAACGAGGCGATGGCTTTGTCTCGTCGTTGAAGTTCTTCAAGGCAGAAAGTTCGGCCGCTCCAACTCGTCAGGGTAAATGCCGGCGCCGGTCCACCGATCTTCGGCCCCACCGGCATTCGCATCGATTGCGGTCGTCCCGCAGAACCCTCTAGCACATCGAGGCGCAGCAGTATGCGTCCCTGTAGGCGCAACATCCGCTCACGCATGTCCGGCGCCGATCGAATCGCTCGCGGGTGGCTCCAACATGCAAAACCATTGACAGGTACACGCGCCTTTGGTGTCGTCTTCAACGAGGCATCTGCTAACCCCGTAGCGAGAGGCGCGATTGAGGTTCGTGGCTGGGCGATCGCAGGCCGCACGCCAGGCAAGCAACGCCTTTGTTTATGACTATCACACATCGCGCTTCAACCTTGGCGCTGGCGGGCCGCGCGGCAGACCATTGCACTTGATTTCCATGCCACCTGCTGGATCCAACCGATCATCCGAGCGGCAGAATCACCGCTGCCCAACAACCGCCGCGGGGCAACGGCGCGATTTCAAATCTGCCTCCGGCGGCCCGCGTACGCTCATCGATTCGACGCAGCTCCATCGGAATGTCTGGCATTAGTGAGGAGGGCGCATCACTGAGCGTTAATCCAGGCGTCATGATTTGAAATTGCACAAACTCCGGGTTTAAGTGAATTTGGACGTCGGCGTCTTTGCTCTTCAGCTGCGCATGCACATATCCAATAAACTCTCGCACTATTCGGTACAGCAACATGCGCAAATCAGGCGAGAGATCTGCTTCGCCTTCGATACTCCAGGTAGTGTTAAACCCATATCTTGATTCAAATAGTGCTGCCACCCAACCTATCATCTGTGCGAGCGAGGCCTGCTCAAGTTCGGGGGGCGCAAGGTCCTGGATGAGAGTATTAATTGTGATTTGCGCTTCACGCACCGCCTCAAACGCATTGCTGATTGGTTCATGCAGCTGAGGATACTTAGCCTTATCTCGGGCCCCGGTCAGCATCAGACCCAAACCCGTCAGTGTCTGTTGCAGGCCCTCATGCAACATGTTGGCGATCAAGCGACGATGAGCTTCATCCGCGCGATCCAATGCCAGTGCATAGTCCCTTAAGCGATCTCGCTCGCCAACGAGCAGGGCTTCTGCCGCAACTTGGGCGCGGGCGGCCGTCTCGCGATCTTGCTCGATGCGCAAAATGGCGACGCCGGACAATAGAGCGAGGACCGCGGCGATAATGACCCCGAACATCGCGGCGAGATCCGTGCGATGCACGAGCTCGCCATATCGGGTTGCGCGCATTGTGAGGCCCACATATCCCACCATCTTGCCGGTGTGCGAAAATATTGGTGCCTGGGCGCGAATGCCCATGCCCCAGGCGGTCGAGCTCGGCTTTGACTCGACGGTAACTTGTTGAGTGCGTGTGACCTCGATTTCACCGGGACTGGCCTTATCCTCGTGCATGGGGGCTGCGTGCTGCAATTGGCCTGCACCATTTCGCTCAGCCAGCGGCGTGCCGTCGAGCACAAAATGCATTCGATCCCCCACCGTCACTCCGGAATACGCAAAGTGAATATCCGGATTTGTTTCAAGCAAGACCGCGAGCGGGCGAACCGCTACCCGGTACTGCTCCGTCGTTTCTTGCTCAGGATGCTTGAATTGCACAAATTCGTCCCCGTCTATGAGGGCGGCGGTAGCGAGCGCCGTCCGCGCCAAGTAATTGCGCAAATCCGCAAGGACGATTCGATGCGAGATGACATCGAGGGATGTAAGGGCCGCCACAGCGATCAACCAGGCTGCCAATCCGCCACCAAGCGCAATTTGCAATGGCCGATTATGGCTGGACAGCGGCGAGGTGCCGGGGGCGTCTCCCGAATTAAACAACGTTCCTGCTCCTTGTCCGATAAATCATTCATTTTTTCCTTAGATCGACATAGGTGCGCCATCCAGGTCCTCAATCGGATTTTACTGAGTGTCACAGCTTCTTGCGAGCCATCGCTAAATTGGACCGTGGTCTGGTTTGCCAGGGGGCCCGGTTTCAGCACCATGGTGCCTTCCCGGCCGGCGACTTGGACCGCGAGGCTATTCCAAGGAGCGACGCCCGGGCGCGACTCCGCCGGTGGCGCCTGCACGGTGGTGCTGCGTGAAGGATGGGACTCGGCGAGCGTCCGCCTCACCATCCGCCGGGTGATCGGCGAATCGCCGTTCAGCCACGTGGTGACGCCGGCAGGATCTTGGTCGTATCGCCGCGCCAACGGGTACGCAGAGCGAATATCGGGAATCCGCCGACTCTTGAAGGCCTCGCAGATCGCGGGTTGCGCCTTGATCAATAGTGCAATCTCAGAAATGTACGATTTCGGTTTACCAAGGCGCGTGGCGATTGTGATGCGCGAATCGCCGGCCGCCTCCCGCTTCTCTACCCAGTGGGCGATGTCGAGGGGGTCGAGTTCCTCGCGCTGTAGATTTTCGATCCCTTGACGATAGGGATCGAAGTTATCGTCGATCACGGCAGCGATGGTGGGGTATCCAAGCAAACACACGGCGCGGAACCAGCGCTCGCCATAGCTGATCAGGAAGTAGTTCTTCTTGTGGAGGTTTCGGCGAACGGTGATCGCCTGCAGCAACCCATCGGCCTTGATGATCTCGGCCAATTGGATGACGGCTGCTTCATCGAACGATTTTCGAATGTTGTCCGGATCGCGTTCGATGCGGGCCACGGGCAACTCTCGCGGTTTGCCGGTGCTCGTGGATGCATTGCGGCCTAGCGCCGCCACGTCAAAGTCTTTCAACCCTTCAAACTGTCCCATGATCAATTCACCGCCGCTTCTTCATTGACCGGCTCCATTTTCTTCATCAACGTCTTGGGTATCGCCGCCGCATTGTCGAGCGGCACATGATTTACTTCCGTGTCACGGACTACGGGATCGCGATTATTGGCGTCCTTCACGATCGGATGAACGCGCCGCTACACTTGTAGACGTCGATATTCGGTTCCAATCGGCATCCGACCACCTGGCTACGAATTGGGCGTCGGCGTCGCGAATTCAGGCCGATTCGATACGAGTAAATTCAACTGCCGGCGGGATCCGGGTCTAAAAAATTTGGAGCGATTCCAGAAGTCACTGGCGATAAGCCGGGCGTTATCGGCACAGCATACTAAACATCGAACTTTGTATCCGGCCGCACAGTCGCGCTGCAGCGTCGCGCACGGCAACTCGAACATCGCATGCGCTTAACCACTCTCTACCCCGGTCGATCCTCATCCCATCAGCGTCAGCGGACGGGACTTCTACCCTTCTACCGCCCGCTTGGTCAGCGGGTGGTGGTCGGCATGGCGTTGTTCGACTGAGGCTCTTTACTTGGGAGCGTTCTCGTCCGTGGCGGAGAGGGCATTTGCTGCGGTAAACGCGTATCTCTTTAGCGCTATCGCTTCAGCACGCCCCAGTCGGCGCTCGATCATCGCCTGTGCCGACTCCCATTTCGGGAGAAGTCTGCGGTAAGTGGCTTCCCCGAGCGGAGTAAGGCGCCATCTCCGCTCGCGCCGATCAACGCCAGTGGAATCGCCTAAGAGCTTACTTTTTCGCATCAGTGCCAGCGTTCGCGTGGCCGTCGTTTGGTCTATGCCGAGGAGCTGTCCGACTTCCGTCGTCTGTAAATCTGGTGCCGTTTTGAGAGCCTGAAGGATCGTAAATTGCGTTGACCGGACGCCGCTATCTGAGAGCGCCGCTTCGTAAAGTGCCGTGGCGGCTCGAGCCGCCTGACGCAATGTGGCGCAATAACACGGTAGGGATTGTAATTTCATAGTGTGGGCATGATACATGCATATGCATGGCATGTCGAAACATGCGTGCGCTCATCAGCATCGAGTATATGCATATACATTAATAATCGGATGCCTCTTTGCTGAACATGATATATGTAGCTACATGGACAAAAGGTTAATGCAAATGGAGGATTTATGAAAGGTTCAATAGATGTACGGGTGATCTTGGGTCTTGGCCTGCTCGCGTTTGGGGGTGCCCACGCGCTAGCAGCGACGGAGGTGGTTGGAGATGGCCAGGAACAGGCGAGACTGCTTCTTTCTGGTGAACGTGATTCATGGCACGGCTTTGAAGCTGGGTTGGTATTCCCGTCATCAGCAGCGGCAAAGTTGATCGCTCTAGACGCGAAGGCACAAGCACGCGAGATGATATTGGGTCGCCAGATCGCAAAAAGGCAAGTCATCGATGCTGACGGATTGCGCGCCGACAACGCGGCGGGCGATCACAAGGTCGCGCGGAATCCGCAAGAGATGGCGCGGCGGATGATCCTCGGCAGCCAATCCGCGGGAAGTAAACCCGAGATTCGGCTGACGGGCAAAACAGATCAATTAAAGCGTCGTCCCTAGGAGGCACAATGAGCATTCCAACCTATCTACCGTTCACGGTTGTCGCTGGCTGTGTCGCCACGATCGTTGCCGTTGTTGTTGGCGTAACTCGGGCTCCCAAGCGGTCCAATGGGAGCGATAGCGACCGCAGACGGACGGTGCAGGCTACGGCATCTGTGCTGGTCGGCTGGTTTGTAATCGCCGCTGCGCTCGCACTTGTGGGCGTTTACAGTGCCACCACGAGTGGAATACCAACGATTCAATTTGGGATTGCTATTCCGATCCTGATTGGTTGCTTGATGATCTGGCGTTGGCCGGCCGTTTCACGGCTCATAGACGCCGTACCCCGGCGGTGGGTCATTGCAATTCAGTTCTACCGCGCGGAGGGGGTGATCTTCTTGGTTCTCTTTGCCGCGCATCTGTTACCCGGAATGTTTGCACTGCCGGCGGGGTTGGGCGATGTGGCCGTCGCTCTACTAGCGGCGGCTATCGGAATTGGCGCGATTGGCGGGCAGCAACTGAACTCACAGACGGTCTTGCGGTGGAATTTGTTGGGGATTGCCGATCTCATCGTTGCAGTTAGCACGGGATTCCTCACCGCGCCGTCGGCCTTCCAAATGTTTGCCTTCGAGCGTCCCAATGAACTCATTTCGATGTTTCCGTTGGTATTGATTCCAACGTTTCTGGTGCCGCTAGCGATTTTGCTGCATATCATTTCGCTTATCCAGCTGGGGGCGCGCCACCGCACACGTCGGCGGTAGCCGCGAGGGCGTTGTTGGTCAGGTGCAGGTTTGGGGCGTGGATCGTTGCTTGCATTACGGATCACCGTGACTCCGTCTTTGGGTCGAACGCATGCGTTCGACGGGTGACCAAGGGTACGATGCATGCGTTGCACGACCGCCAGGATGACGGTCCCGGTGTCGATTCGCTTTCAAGATGAGATTGTTCGCCCCTTATGATGAGACTTTTTCCCTGGCACGGTCACGTTCGATGGCGAGAGCGACTACTTCAGCGCTCCGCATATCTACCGTCACAAAAATCCCCATCCGCGCAGTCGGCACAAGGAAGGTCGGCGCATCAAGATGGGGTTAACCTACCCCTAAATCGAGAGCCGCCCCACCGCTTTTAACGGTTTATGTGGACGACCTCCCGATTGCGAGCTCGTTTGAGCGTGATGGTGCAGGTTTATATCCGGCCTCGTTGTGCAGAACGAAGCCTGCGGGCCCTGATGGATTCCGGTGATCCGTACCTCAGTTCCAAAGTGAGCTCGAAGCCCAGTCCGGATGGGCCGTTGGGTCGTCGGTGTACAGGTAGCCTCGCCACCAAAACTCAGGTGTTTCGCAAACCAGCTGAAGAATTGTGCGGGAGGCTCGAGGCGGCCACAGCCGGGTACCAGACAGCAATTACCTGACGAATAATATGGAACGCCGTGACACGTCGATCCGCCCCGCGCGATCACTCTGAGTACTTTTCACACGAATCTTCCCTATGGGCCTGCCGCGACAGTTTTGGTGCGCCATCCTTTAGAAGCGAGCGATAGCATGGCCAATGGCGATGACAATCACTCCTCCAGCCAACGCGAGATACGGCAGGATCCCGGCGGAGCGATTGCGGTCCGGATCCGTTTTTGCCGCCAGACACCTGTCGTCCACCATCGACTGAGGAAACACTCCTTTGTCGACAACGTAGTGCCTCCACCAAAAAACCGGAACAATCATCGCGGCCAAGAGCAGACCGCTGAGCAAGGTGCCTGGTCCCCAAATATCGGCGCCCATGCCGATAATAAACAAATTGACATAGCCCAGCACACAGCCGGTCGCGAGAAGCCAAGTCGGCGCCCGAAAGGGTCGCGTCCAATTCGGCCGGTCGATCCGGTGTATCCAGCCCGCGTTCAGGTTCATAAAGATGAAAATCATATAGGCAACGTTGGAGGCGGCCAATACGAAGATATTGTCCGACATCATCAGCAGAATCAGGTTGAACACCAGATCCGTCGCCATCGCGCGCACCGGGGCGCCGTGCGAATTGACGCGCCCAAGATAGCGCGGCAGCCAGCCATCGACGGCGCCCTGATAGAGGGTGCGGGACGATCCGGCCATCGCCGTCATGATCGACAGCAGCAGCGTCATCACGAGCATGACGACAATGATATTTTCCATGAGCCCGGTCGCGCCCACCATTTTTGCCATGGCCTTGCCGACACCCATGCCGCTGTGAATGCCGGGCTCGAGCATACCGGCGAGCCCCAGTGCTCCTTGGAAGGCGATGGGTACCAGTGTAAAGACGAACAAACACAAAAGGCCGGAAAAAAAGATAGCTCTGAATGTATCGCGCGCGGGATCGCGAAATTCCCGGGTGTAGCAGACGGCCGTTTCGAAGCCGTAGGTCGAGTATCCCGCGATGAATAAGCCCCCTGCCATGACGGTGAAGCCTTTCATCGTCCAGTTCCCAGAGACAGGATTTCCGGCTGCGTCGTGGGCGAGCGGCACAAATGGCACGAAATGGTTAAGCGGCACGTCACCGGTGATGAGCGGGACGAGGCCGATCAGAATCAGTGGCAGTAAAGAAGAAATTGCGAATACCATCTGCACCCGCGCGGCGGAGAGAATTCCACGATGCTGAATCGCGAAAACTGCCAGCAAAAGGACGCCCGCCAATATCGCGCTTGCGTTGATGTGAAGCGTGAGACCGGCGTGGATCCAATTCAGATTGACGAGCGTGAGTTCCCATCGGTTCACGACCGAGTCGGGTGCGAATAGAATACTCAACATATAGCCGGACGCTAGGCCGGTGCCGAGGGCCAGAACCGGCGACCAGGCGATCCAGTTACACCACACCGATATCGGTGCGAGCAGCTTGCCATAACCGACCCAGGCAATCGCGCCATAGATGGACGCACCGCCGGATTTATTCGGGAAGAGCCCCGCGATCTCGGCATAGGTAAAGCATTGCAGAAGACCGAACGTGATTGACACGGCCCATACGGCCCAGGAAGGATTTCCCACCGTCGCCGCCAGCGCCCCTATAGTGAAGAGGATCAAGGCGGGCGATCCGCTTGCCACCCAGAACGCGTCAACCCAAGTGATGGTTCGGCGCAGGGAGGCGGCCTCTCGATCTATCGCAGGGGCCGGCGCGCGATGGATTTCGTTGGGCATCAACCCTCACCGAGGGTGGGGCGCACATCGAAGGGGTAAAAAGGGACTACTCGCGGTTACTCGAAAAGAACTGTAGTCGCCTTGTTCGCCTGCAGGCGCAGCACGAAGTGGTCGCGCGTGATGCGCCGCGCCGCCTCGACGTCCAGAATTTCCGGATCGAGGGCGAAACGCAGCCACATGCCGTACATAAGAGCCATCAGACCCTCGGCCGCGTCCTTCACTTCGCTGGCGGGTAGAAGGTCGGTCAAGCCTCGTTTTAGCTCGGTGATGATATGGCGATGGGTGGCATGCTCGATTTTGGCAAAGACCGGGCTGCTCGGCGTTCGAGACCAGAACCAGAGCCAAGCCGACACTGCTTCGGGTGTACATTGAGACGGCGCAAAATTGGCGTCGATGACCGCAAGAACGCGCGCCATCGGGGTCTGCGCGGAGCTGGCTCGCAAGGCGGCCTCGCCCAGGAAATCCCCCGCGAGTTCGTGCATCGTGCACTCTAGTAAGTCCTGCTTGCTCTTGAAATAATGGTTGACAATGCTGACCGATGACAAGCCGGCATATTTGCAGATTGCGGCCACAGTGGGCTCTGCGAGACCGGCGCGATGAATCGCGATCATCGTCGCTTGAATCAGCTCTTTCCTGCGAATCTGGTCTACCGTCGGACGCGCCATTGGGTACCTGCCGCACTATTGTTGATTGCACCGAGGTTGGGCTCATTTCTTCTAGCGGACAATCATAGCAATGGCAATGGGGCACGCCGTCGCCGAGTAGGCAGTGTCACTGTTGATACGTCCTGCCGGCGCGATTCGTTTGGACGCAAGCGCCTCGGCTTACTCGAACCCCATATTTCGGTGATAGAGCTGCTGAAAGTGATGTACTGCGTGTTCGCTGATGGCCGACCGGGCCTCATCCACGACCAGGCGACCGGCGGTGTAGCTGCGCGACCGCAGTCCTTTCTGCACGTGTTCGCAAAGAGCGATATCCTCCGCTTGCAGCACGTCCCGCAGATAGGCAATCGATTCCGTTTCGGCCAACGTCGGCGTTGGGTCCATGAAATAGAAATCCATTACGTCGCGGCAGGTCTCCGGCCCAGTCGGCAGCATGTAAAGCAGCGCGATATTGCCTGAGCCCGGCATGATCCACAGCGTGTGGTTGGGCCACAGATAGATTGCGATATATTCCGGAGGCCGACCGTCGGCGGAATTGTAGTCGTAGGGCGACTTATCCGTGGCGCCCGTCCGGCTGACTTGGACATTCCAGATGCCATGCGTGGTCACGGAGTAGGTTTTCATATCGACGAAATCGACAAAGGCCGGATGTGCCACCGCGCAGTGATAGCACTCGCTGAAATTCTCGATTGCCGTCTTCCAGTTGCATTTAATGTCCCAGCTAGCGCGCTGTGAGAATTTAAGATTGGGCAGGTCTGGACACCATCTCTTCAACCCCTCGAGCAAATCGGGCGCTTGGGCCGCAAGGGACACAGCTTCGGGATCCAAATTGACAAAGATAAGGCCGCCGAAATCCTCAACCCTGACCGGCTTCAGTTTGAAGTCTCTCTTGTCGAAGTCCTTCACGTTCTCGCAATTCCGTGCGCTGGTGAGCGAACCATCGAGACGGTAGGTCCAAGCGTGATAAGGGCAAGTGATGAGGCTGGTCCGGCCGGCGTCATTCTGCACCAGTGTATGTGCGCGATGCAGGCAGACATTGTAGAAGGCCTGCAACACGCCGGCCTTGTCGCGCACAACGAGAATCTCCTCATCGCCAATATCAAGGCGGACATATTGGCCCGGTTCGTCGACCTGAGCGCGGTGGCAGGCAAAATTCCAAGAACGAGCGAACACGACCTCTTGTTCACGCCGATCGATTTCCGAAGACCGGTAAAGATCGGAAGGGAGTGTGTAGGAGCGCCCTGCGTCCGCGGGATTGAAAGTCATCTGAGCCGTGTCCATAGAAATTTCCTTCTGCTTGGTCGGGCCAAAAGCAGGTCTGCATCAAAAATTGATGATTCGTTAATTGAAAATCCATTCCATGATGAAGATTAAACTGGCCTGGCGGCCTCGTCAATCTACTCGGCTCGCCTTTGGCGATGGTAGAACCTTGAATTTAACCAAACTTGTGGATTTTAAGCAATTTTAACTCGGACGAAAGCTAGGCAATTCCGCTACGTATAGCATTGACCTGGGTCGACCGAAGGTAGTTCGAGTGCATGTTGATCGAATGACCGTTCTAGTAACAATCGTTCGTGGGCGTTATGGCGCCCATGCCCGACTTCGAAATCGGTACGCATGGAATCTCGTTCACTGGGTAGCGACCGATCTGGGCCCCGGTGCGCGCATTGACACGAAATAGACCACGCGGAGCGCCGCCGCGACTTTCAGCTCGACGCGGTGTTGGCACTGACGGCCAGAGGGCCCGAAGCCACGGCCAACATCGCGACAAAAATTCGCCAGATCTTCACGATTCACGACCTTGCTGCTCAGCACACCGATAGTGAAGCAATCGCAACGTGATCAGTTAAATCACTCCCGGGACATTTATGGCAAAGATATAGCAGCCGAGTCCCGCCAGCCGGCGACGATCATGACCTCTTCAACACCATACCCCAATGCCAGGGCGAACCGGGGAAGCTTTCGTTCCGAACCCACCGCAACCCGGCGTCTTCGCCCCAAGCCCGACATTGCTGGGGGCGCGGCCGGATGTTCAGCGGTGGCCCCCGCGGCGTGTGCTCGTCGTAGTTCCAATGAATTATTCCGACCAACCCTCCGAGACGAAGAACTCGGTGAGCCTCCCTCAAGAGTCCGACAGGATCCTCAAAATGCAAAATGTTGAATAGCAGGACTAAGCTCGCCGACTGAGACTCTCGTCCGCAGCCCTCGGCGACGAAGTCTCGCTGCTCAACGACGACGTTCTGCAAACCAACCCGCGAGACGCGCTCCGCTGTTGCTGTCACCATCCGCGGATCGATGTCGAGCGCATAGATCGTGCCCAACATCATCTGCGCGGCCGCGATCGTGAACGTCCCGTAGCCGCAGCCAAACTCAACGGCATCACCATTCAAGTCGCGACAGCCCAGGGACTCAAGAATGCCGGCAGCGTCGAAATACGACTCCCACTGCTCCGCGGCGGGCATGCCACTGTCCCTAACTTTGGTCACCCGTACTTCTCCCTCTCCAACTGCTCCATGAAGGGCTATTTATGGGCATGTCCTAGCTATTTGGGTCGGATTGCGGCGCTGCGGCAATCCGTCAGCGGGCTCTCCCAGCCCACGGCGTCTGCCATGCCCGTGTCATCAACCTGCACCGCGAGTCCCGGGTCGTCGACACTGGAAATTGTGAAAGAAAGATCATCAGGCCACCCAGGTTTGGTTTAAAGCAACCGTTTCGCGCCATTCCACTCATCGCCAACACCTGGCCGACAATGAGGCGCACACTGAAATCAGCCATCCTATCGGCCTCATAATCTCTGCGCTGCGAGTTCTGCGGGAGAGCGACCTTTGACACAACCGTTCGAGATCGGAAATTATGCACTTCTGTTGGACCAAATTCACCCCGACGCGTTGTTCGTTCATGACCACGATGGTCGGTTTCTAGAGGTCAACAGAAAGGCCTGTGAGAGCGTGGGGTATACGCGATCCGAGCTGTTGACGATGAATGTTACTGATCTGGAATTGGATTTCGATCTGCAGGCGGCAAAAGAGGCGTGGAGTCGCGTTAAGCCTGGCATTACGGAAGCCCTTTATGGGCGTCAACGCCGCAAGGATGGGACGGTGTTTCCGGTTGAGCTTCATTTCGGTCTCCTTGAGGATTTAGGCAAGCGTATCTATTTCGACAGTGTTAGAGATGTCAGTGAGCGCATCCGCGCGGAATCGGTGCTGCGCGACAACGCCGCCCAACTAAGAAGCGCTTTTGACGCGATGGCTGAGGGTCTCGTCCTACAGACCGTGGACGGCAAAATCATCGATGCAAACCCCGCGGCCGAGGTGATCCTGGGTCTGACTCGAGATCAATTGTTGGGAAAATCGTCGCTCGATTCGGACTGGCGGTCGATTCGTGAGGACCACACGCTCTTTCCGGGCGATGAGCATCCAGCGATTGTCACGGCTCGCACTGGGAAAGCGGTGCGAAATCAAATCATGGGAGTTCGAGACCCAAAAACCGGGCTGCGCTGGATCAGCATCAATGCGCAACCCGTATTGGCCACGGACGGAAATGCACTGACCGGCGTCATTTGCACCTTCACCGATGTGACAGAGCAACGGCGACTCGCCGAACAATTGCGCGACGCCCGCGCGGATCTGCAAGCGGTGCTCGACAACGTCCCGGCCAGAATCACCTCGTGGCTCGCAGATTATACGATTCGATTCGCCAACAAGGTCGCCGCCGCGCAGTTCGGCGTGAAAGCTGATGAGATCGCAGGCAAACACGTAAGCGAAATCGTTGGGGAAGAGCGCTTTCGGCGCGCCAAACCGTACATTGATGCGGCGTTCGCCGGGGAGGCGCAATCATTTGAGCAAATCGATCCACAACCGGATGGATCAAATCGTTACAGCATGGTCGCTTATGTTCCGGAAGTTAAGAACGGCAGTGTCGTCGGCCTGTATGCGCTTGCCAACGACATCACCGATTTACGCGCCTCGCGTCAACGAATTAGAGATCTCGCGCAGCGCTTGGAGATAGTCCGAGAGGACGAGCGCAAGAGTGTGTCACGGATGCTGCATGAGCGCATCGCTCAAGACTTATTCGCAGTGAAGCTGTGGATCAAACAATTGGCGACCGCAGCTAAGATAGACCTTGCCAATTCAGAGATTGACCAAGCGATTTCCTCCGCGGTTGATAAAACTATTGAGATCGTCCGCACCCTTGCCAACGACTTACGCCCCGACATGCTCGCGCACCTGCCTCTCGCAGCGGCGCTCAATGCCTACGCCCGCCAATTTGCTTTTCTGTCGGGGCTGCAGATTTTAGTAATTGAAAATGGGATCGCTCGTCGGAAATCCTGCCTTTCCGAAGCCTGGTGCGCCCGGCGCCGCGCCGGGTTCCGCTCGGGGCGTATTCGCCATCACGCGCCATCCGATGCTGTGGTCGTTCGCAATCTGGAGCTTAGCGCACATCCTCGTTTATCCAATCGCCAAGACCTTCATCGTCACCTCGGCGATCATGGTCCTGTCACTGGTTGGGGCAGCCGCTCAGGATATGAAGAAGCAAAGGCTGCAGCCGGAGCTATGGCCGTCCTGGGAGCGCCAAACAAGCTACTTCCCCTTCGTCGCAGTGGTTGCCGGACGAGCGCGCCTCGGCGGGATCGTATTCTGGCTCGCTGCCACATGGGAAGTGAAGGGTATACTTTAACTTCGGGATTTTGCACGCCGAATCGCAACTGCGATTAACCGATTAAAACAGATCGCGGAACAGATTGAATTTGATTACCATCAGTTCTCCGTAAAAGACGAAAAACAGAAAGTCAGAAAGTTCGGAATTCAAGTCCGGAACTTTAAGAGACTCATCTGCGCATCGACAGGATTAATTCTTTCGATAGCCGAGAAAAGCGTTATTGCGCACGGAGGCTCCGCAGGCAAATCCCTTTTCGCTCATCGCGTGGTGCTATCGTTGCACGAATTAAGACATAACTTGAGTCTTGATAATTGGCCGGATATCGGTTAAGACGATTTTTCGGGCCATTACCAGCTGCTCAGGAGACCGAAGTGCTCGCGGTAAATCTGATGGCGATCAGCGTGGCTTATTTCTGAGGGGGTCAGACGGGACGCCGATCGGTTTGATGCCGAGTACATAGAGAAATTCGCGTGCGCGTAGGATCTGGGTTATGCCGTGGGTACCGAGCGCCAAGACTCCGCGTCGATCACCGGAGACCAAGTAGTTGGCGTTGCCGGCCTCAGCCATGGCAAGTAGAAAATTGTCGGCCGGGTCAGCCGATCGCTCGATTGCGGGCAGGCGTATTAGTACCTCCGCATGTTTGCGTAGATCACGGATCAAGCGACCCACCGTTGAGGGCACGATGCGGGCGCGCAGCACTGGGCGGCGGGCAACGTCACCGAGTTCGATCAGCTGTTCGCCGGAGGTGAGGAGATCGTACCGGCGTTCACGCCAGCCTGCGATCAGTTGCGCAGGCGTGCCGTGTCGATTGATAAGTGCGCTCAGCAGGATGTTCGTGTCGAGAACAACCAGCATTACGCACGTTTCGCAAAGCGTTCCTTGCGCACTTCGGCGAGAGCCTGTTCGATCTCATCCTCAATCTGCTCGGATGGTACATCGAGGTTATGCGCTTGCGCGGTTTCAAGATTGAGATGAAAGAGCTGCCAGCGCACCGCGTCGGCGACGAACTTCGAAATCGCGCCCTTGCGCAGGCCGGCTTGCGCCAAATGAGTCCGTAGCAACAGGTCCGTCTCCTTCGGTACGAAGATGGTCAACCGGACATTATCTTCTTCACTCGTTTTCATAGATTCACGCTTAAGCGTTTAAACGCTGATATCCTAACAGGGTTCGGTGGGCGACGCATCTGTTTCGGCGTCCTCAGCCAGATTGATGATTTAGTCAGATATTTCAATCAGTTATCTCTAGACACAACGATTTGCGTCTTAGGCCAAGTGCGCAGATAATATGCGCACTTGCCACTGGAGTCACTATGAATTCCGCCACCGGCGATCGACCTCTGGCCTTTGAATCTGACGAAGAGTCACTCTACGCGCTCACCGCGAGGCTGCTGGGCCTCAAAGCCGTGCATTCGGATGTCGACCTGATCGAGCGGTTGGAGAAGGGTCTGACGATCTCAACGGTGCACAGCCTCCGGGTTCGAGCCAATCTTACCGACGCCGAAACCTACCAGCTCATTGCGCCGCGACGAACCTTGAACCGACGCGAAGCCTCCGGGCAACTGCTGTCTTCTGAGGAAGCCGATAAGGCTGTCCGGGTTGCGCGCGTCACGGCCCGCGCCCAACAGGTATTCGCTGGTCAACCGGCGTATGCCGCGGCCTGGCTACGCGAGCCCAAATCCTCGTTGGGCGATCGCACGCCGTTGCAATTGCTTGCCACCGAGTCCGGGGCACTCGCCGTCGAGGAGCAGATGATCGGGATCGAACACGGCATGTTCGCCTAAAGTGATTGTCTGGCGATTCTCCAAGCACGAATCGCTCGACGGGGGAGGGGGATTGCTCGCTTCCGCGCGATGGCACACGCGAGGCCGGGAGATTCTTTATTGCGCACCAAACCCGGCGACGGCGGTGCTCGAGATTCTGGTGCACAGCCAGATCCGTGAGCCCGCGGCGCTTTCCCGTCACCGTTTCATCAAACTAAACATCCCCGATGAAATTTCGCGCGACTCGGTCGATGAGTCCCAGTTGCCGACCGACTGGTCACGCCGGATATCGGTGACCCGTGCCTGGGGAGACCGTTGGCTTCGAGAGGGTCATGCCGCCGTCTTGACGGTGCGATCGGTTCTCGTGCCCGAGACCTACAATTTGATCATCAATCCGCGACACGCCGATGCCACGCGAATAAAGCGCCTGACAAGTTTCCCGTATCCGCTTGACTCGCGACTGCTGTAGGAAACAAGACGTTTCTAATACGAGCTGTTGTGCGTGGAAAGGCGCACTTCGACTTCCCATGATAAGGCGGGCGTTATCGGTCTCATCGATTGGGTAACCGAATATCGATAAAAACATCACTCTGCGGCGTCAGGGCGCGGCTGCGTCGCTCTCCCGACCTATCGCTCCGGTTGAAAGCGCAAGCGCTGCCGCCGCTGCGTGAGCGTTGGCGCGCGCGTCTTCGACTGCACGCCCAGAGCAAAATTGGCCGCAAGCCCATCATCCTGACCGGTTGCCTGCTGGCGGCGCCGACTTATTTTCCGCTGTTCAACGTTCAACGCGCTGACACACTATGCGAATCCGGCCCTCTACGCGATCAGCGAAGTTCCCCAGTGATCATGATTGCGGACCCCACGACTGTTCCTTTCCGTTCGATCCAATCCCAAAAACAGGCCAGGAAGCTGGCTGGTCGCGGCAATATTCCGACAAGGCCGATCCAACGCAGATCAACAAGCCGATGGTGGAGCTCATGGTCTGGGTGCTGGTCATATACGTGACGATGGTATACGGACCGATTACCGCCCTGTTGGTGGAGTTGTTTCCGGCACGCATTCGCTATAGTTCCACGTCGCTGCCTTACCACATCGGGAATGGCTGGTTCGGCGGCTTCCTACCGGCGACCGCATTTGCGATTATGGTGACGACGGGCAATATCTACTACGGACTTTGGTATCGTTCCAACATGAGATCAATTAGCCGTCTTTGAAGGCTGCGCGTGTTTCAGCGGCGCTGCGTTTCGCAGCAGCGGCAATTTCATGTCCCACCGCCTTGGCAGCAACCGCCACCCGGTGCGCTCCCCGCTTGACGGCGGCGCCGGCGACAGCTGAATCATGCTTGGCAGCCTCGCCGAAACGATGCAAGCGCGAGGAGAGGGAGCCGTTGTCCTCTGCATGGGCCGCCGGTGCGGCCAAGGCCAGAACCCACGTCACCACAAGAGCCCGGACCGCCAGCCGATTGTCCATGACCATCGTTAGTCGTGCCGTTCTTGATCGTGGCCATGCCCATGGCCGTGGTCTCGACCATGCCCGTGGTCGTCATCTTCATCGTCGTGATGACGGTGGCGCTTCACGTAATCCGGTGCGTATTCTTCCGAGCGAACGAAATAGACCGGGCGATCGCACGCGTTGTAGTCCCTGCAGAAGCGGCGCCAGTTGCGGGCATGTCCGGGCGGCACGTGCAAGTACACCGGAGGGGGCGGCATCGGCCGCGATTCGATCAGAAGCGGCTGGGCATAAACCACGGGGGGCGGACCCTCGTTCCCGAGCTGCACCTGTCCATAGACGCCGGGGGCCACTTCTCCCGAAAGGATGACGTGGATACCCAGCTCACCCGCCTCACTCGCGGAGACGCAGGCGACGGTTGCGACGAAAAAGCAAAGTAACAATCGACGCATGTTCATGACCCCCTAGTGTGCGCGGCGACAGTGGCGTACTAGGAACGAAGATGCAAGGCCTGGAGCGGTCTTCAATCGCCGACAACATGCCGGTCCACGCGGCAATTGTGGAAAGTGTGATCCGATGCACGTTCCAACGACCATCTGCAGAATAGCCACTACCCGTGGTTCCAAAAAACGCGCCGACGGATGGTTCTCAGCAGCCGAGCGCTTACCAAGACCATCAAGACGCCGAGACCAGAGTTTCACGATGAACAGGTAACCCGCACCAAGACTCCCCGGGACACGAACCGGCTCGCCGGAACCGGAATCGGAGCGGTGGTCGGAGGACTCTTGGGTCATGAAGTGGGCGGTGGCAACGGCAAAGTGCTGGCGACGGTGGCGGGCGCTGCGGCCGGCGGATATGCCGGAAACAAGATCGAACAGAAAGTACAGCAGGGGGACACCTACTCGACCAACGAGCAGCGCTGTGTCACCGCCTACGACACCACGGTAGAGCCGAATGGTTACGAGGTCACCTACGAACTTGGCGGCAAACGCCTTCACGTGCACATGGATCACGATCCTGGAAAGTCGATACCGCTGCGGGACGGGCACATCCTGGCAGAAAGATGATGAAGAGGCCTATTGCCCGTCGGGACTCGTGGCGTTGCCGCGGTTGAACGCAGCGCGGAGCACGTGCTTCTAAATCTTGCCGGATGAGTAAAGCTTGTCGGCTGCGCTGTTCAGGGCTGAGAAAGGCGGATCGATGCGCTTACAGCTGCGATCGGATCGGCACGAGAATACGTTCGGCGAGCTTTTGTGACCATGGGCGCTTCTGCCACTGCTCGAAGGTGTAAGGGCTGGCCGAGACTAAATCTTGTGCAAATACACTCGTCATGTCGCTGGCAAACGCATCGTCGTAAATGTTTAAGCTTGCCTCGTCATTAAGTTCGAATGATCGCATGTCAAAATTGGTGGAGCCCACGGACACCATGGCACGATCGAATATCAACATCTTGCAATGTAGCATGGTCGATTCGTATTCATATATCTCTACCCCACTTTTTAGTGGAGGTCCCCACGCGCGCTTACTGGCGACACGCACAGTCTCCGAGTCGATGTGCTTCTCCGGGACCAGAATGCGTTTCCGCACGCCGCGATGGCGCGCCTTGATCAGCTCACCGGTCATTAGCGGGTCGGGTACAAAATAGGCCGCTTCGATATCGATCGAGGACTCTGCGGCCGTAATCGCTGTCAAATACATCAGTCGCATACTCGCGCTGCCGCCGGACGGGGAGCTCATGAACATCTGCATGTCGATCGTCCCTTTGGCATCTAGGGAAGGGAAGTACTCCTCGCCGTGCAAGACGCGCCCAGTGGTCTTGATCCAGTTATCGAGAAAGCAGCCTGCTATTCCCCTACGACGGGCCCCTCCACGCGGAAATGGCTGTCCCGCCAGTGGTCGGGATCTTGCGCGTGACCGCCCCATTGATCGGCAATGCCCACCCCGCCCGTAAAGCCGACGAGACCATCGATGATCAGCACTTTTCGATGAGTGCGGTTGTTGAGCTTTCCCAGACTGTACCAATGGAGCGCGTGATATCGTTGCACCTCGACGTCGCTGGCTTTCATTTCCGCAAGCAAGGACTATCGATCTTTACGCTGCCAAGCCAGTCAAGCATGACATGCACCTTCACGCCGGATCGCGCCCGCTCGGCGAGCGCTCGGGCAAATTCGGTGCCCGCCTGGCCCGACCAGTAGATGTACGTTTCAAAATCGATGTTGTGCTTTGCACCTTGGATGGCTGCAAGCATGGTAGGGAAGATTTCGTCACCGTTCTGCAAAGGCGCGATCCGATTGCCCGCGATGATCATCGGGCCCAACAGCGCACTCATCTCGCGCTTGAAAACCGGATCGCGGATTCCATATAAATGCTCAACGCGGTGCTCGATCTTCGCCTCCGGTGTTTGCAAATTGGACACGAGAAAGACGGTGAGCAGCGTGATCGCGGGCCTCCGGGCACCTTCGAAGGCCCTTATCATCGTTCGGACTATACGGGACTGGGTACTTTAATGTGCGTTTGGGGTTACACTGGTTCTGAACTACTGAAGAGATTCTACGCGGAACTCGACTGTTGAGATCTTCACCAATTCCCACGATGAGCATGCGCAACCCCCTAGCAAAGAAACCTTTTTCGATGATTCGTGAATTCCATCTCTCGGATTGGTTCACCTTGGCGAATGCAATCTTCGGTACCGCCGCGATATTTGCCGTTATCAGCTATGTAGCATCCGCGATGCTTAGTCATCTTTATATCGCGGCGATTTTGGTGTTTGCGGCATTGATATGCGATGTGTTTGACGGTCGCGTCGCTCGTTGGCGCAAAGAGTCGTCAGCGATGGGGAGAGAGCTGGATTCCCTCGCGGACATCATCTCCTTCGGCGTTGCGCCCGCGATGATTGGCTATGCTTGCGGAATGAATGGTTTATACGATCGGATCGTATTGGCGTTCTTCGTGGCCTGCGGAGTCTCGCGCCTAGCGCGCTATAACGTGACTGCCGATGCACTCGCGGCAGGCGGTGATAAGGTCAAGTATTTCGAAGGCACCCCGATCCCGTCTTCGTTCATTCTCGTGTGCGTGCTTGCGTTGGCCACCGCTCTTGGCGCGATCGGTGAGCATCTGTGGTTTGGCCAGGTCACGTTTCTAGGTTTCATCTTGCATCCCTTGACGCTCCTGTTTGCAATTTCAGGCTCCCTTATGGTGAGTCGGATCCACGTGCCAAAACTTTAACCATCGCGATCTGACGCCTCACGAAGGGGGCGATGGGTTTTGCTTTGCCCCTGACGGCCAACCTCTTCTACGATCTAATTGTCCCGCTCGGTTGTGAACTGGGCTGGGCCGCCAGGTGGTCCAAATTAATCTCCCGGTGATCATAGGTATAAGCTGACACTGACCGGCCCCCAAAAAACTGGACACCCTGGAAACCGAACAATCCTTAACAACGGAATCGCGGTTTCCCGGAATGCCGCCCACAGCACAGGGGGCGGCGATGGCTGCTGGGATCGCTGCAGCCGATTTTCGACAACGCCCACCGATTTCGCCCCGGTGGTGTCAAGCGCGCACGTCGAAAAACCAGCGGCTAAAGCCTGGCCGCTCCGAAGGTATCGCAACCATCAATGCTACCTGATGATACGCCCTGTTTAAACCACGAGACCCGTTGAGCGCTTGTACCGTGGGTAAAAGTTTCGGGGACGACCGTGCCTCGCGCCTGGCGTTGCAGCGTGTCGTCGCCGATTCGCGAGGCTGCGTTTAATGCAGATTCAATATCTCCCGGATCAAGACGCCAGCCATGTTCCTTTTGTGAACGTGACGCCCATACACCGGCGAAACAATCGGCTTGCAACTCCAGACGTACACTGAGTGCATTCGCTTGCGCCTCGGTGCTTCGCTCGCGCTGGGCATTTATTTTGCCTAGAATGCCCAGCAAATTTTGCACGTGATGACCAACTTCGTGACCGATGACATACGCATGCGCAAATTGGCCGGGTGCGCCAAGTCGCTGCGTCATTACGTCAAAAAATCCCAAGTCAAGATATACCACTTGGTCCTCACCGCAGTAAAAGGGACCCGCCGCGGCGGTTCCCTGACCGCAGGCAGTCGGATAGCTATCGCGGAACAATCGCAGTTTTGGATCTTTATAAGTGAGGCCGCGCTCTTGGAAAGTCTCTGCCCATACCGTCTCCGTGCTCTTGAGCACTCGGGAGACAAATTTCACCTGGGGATCAGACGCTGGCGCACTTTGAGCAGGCTGTTGAGTTGCTGGCGCCGGCGCAGATTGATCGCTGCCCATGAGTCCTAAGAGCTGCAGGGGATTCACATGAAAAATGAGTCCCGCGACACAAGCGAGGACGATAGATCCGAGGCCTATGCCGTGAATTGGACGGAAACCTCCGCCGCTGGAGCCACGCACGTCCTGAACATTGTCGCTTTCGCCTTGATCGTCCATTCTCATAGTGAACTCCTGCATGGCTCTAAAAGCAGGCCCCTGCCCGCTAAAGCAAATTAAAAATCTAGCTTCCGTCCGTGCGGAATGCAATGACCCACTCTTACTATGGGGTGTCGGTGACGTCCTACGCTGGTCGCACATCAGTAACGTATGAACAACAAGGCGCGCCTTGAATTTGCACTGCGAGAGGGGCTCGTGTGGGGCTCGTCACGAAATCATGACGCAAACACTGGATGTCGCCCAAGTCAAATCCTTAGGCTCTTTGATGTCGGTTGCGACCTTGTAAGGCGGTGCCCGGATTTGTTGATGAACTAGCTGAGGGAGGGCCGCCGTCGT
>JANXZQ010000148.1 GCA_025355445.1 Gammaproteobacteria bacterium | reverse complement strand
CATCACGCAACCCCAATAGGAGCCTTCCGTCAGTTCGACCGTGCCGTAGCAGATCGTTAGTGCAATGACCGCAAGGTAGGGATTGTTCAGGTGCGTCGTGACCAGCAGCAGGATTCCCGCAAGCGGCATCGCGATCAGCGGCACGAGTCGATACCCCCAACGATAGCCAAAGCGCTTGCAAAGGAAACCGGTGATCACGCCGCCGAGCCCCGCGCCGAAGGCGGCTCCCAGCGGCGGCGCCGCAGCCAGAAATCCGCTCTCCAGCACTGACAAATGCCGCTCCTGGATCAGGTACAGGAATACCCAGTTCGAGATCAGGTAGAACACATAGTTCATGCAGACGTAGGAGACGAACAGCAATAGCGCATTGCGGTCCTTGAAGATGTGCCAGACGCGCTCGGCAGTCAGCTTGGGCGCCGGCACTTCGACACTCGGGGTTCCGATCTCGGCGAGCTCCGCGGGCCCCACCCCCGGATGCTCGCGCGGCTTGTTGCGCCCGTACCAGGCCCACCCCGCAATCAGCAGCAGCGCAGGCAACGTCGTCCAGGCGACAGCCCATTGCCAGCCGCCCATCAGCATGAGGGGCGCAATGAGCGCCGGCGTGATGGCGGCGCCCAGTTGCATGCCCATCGTCTGCAGGCCCTGCACGAGCGCCCAGCGGCGCGGCGGAAACCAGTCGGTGAATACACCGGCCGAGATCGGAAAGATCGCCGCCTGGGACAGGCCCAGCACCAGTTGCGCGCCGAACAGGACGGCAAACAGGACCTGACCTGCGAATAATTCTGGCGCCACCGGCAAGGCCATCATCGCAAAGAAGGCCACCAACGAGATGATAACGAATGTCCGGCGCGCCCCGAAGCGTTGCCCGAACATGCCGCCCGGCATCTGGAAGGCGGCGTAGCCGATCACGAACGCCCACTCGAGCCAGCCGATCTCGACCTGGCTCAAGTGCAGTCGCGGCATGATCTGCTCGGCCGCAACGGTAATGGTTTTTTGCTGAAGGTAGGCGAGCAGCCCGAAGCCGAACAGGAACGAAAGAATCCGCCAGCGGATGCGGATGTAGGGGGGCAGGGCGCTGCTACTCATTCAGGCCATTGTAGAGGATCGCCTGACCGGCGCCACATGGGTTCCAATCTCCCCTAGAATGGCAGCGCACTTTTTCGGTATTCGGCATACCTCGGGGGCACGATGCGACTCATCCGGATCCTGGTCATCTTGTTTTGCAGTCAACTGTTGCACCCGGGTCCTTCATCTGCCCATGATCCGATGCGACAGGAGATGTCGGTCAAAGGCGATCTTGGCAGCACGCGCTTTGCCAACTCTGGCGCCGCGCGAGCGCAGCCCGCCTTCCTTCGCGGACTGTTGCTGCTGCACAGCTTCGAGTACTCAGCGGCGCGGCAATCCTTCCTGGATGCGGAAAAGGCGGATCCGGACTTCGCGATGGCCTACTGGGGTGAGGCGCTGACTTACAACCAGAGCCTATGGCGCCAGCAGGATCGGGAAGCGGCGCTCGCCGCCCTCGCCAAACTCGCGCCAGATCCGGCGGCGCGCGCCGCAAAGGCGCCGACCGCGCGCGAGCGGGCCTATCTTGCCTCGGTCGAGCAGCTTTATGGCGACGGGGACAAGACTACGCGTGACGCCAATTTCTCGGCGGCACTGGGCGCGCTCGCCGCAAATTATCCAGACGATCTCGATGCGCGCGCATTTTTTGCGCTATCACTGTTGGGCTTGTCGAATGGAGAGCGCAACGTGGCAAACTACATGCGTGCCGCTGCCGAAGCAGAGGCCGTGCTGCAGCTAGCGCCACGGCATCCCGGCGCCCTGCATTACCTGATCCATGCAACCGATGATCCCGTGCATGCGCCGCTGGGCTTGGCCGCGGCGCGCCTATACGGCAAAGTGGCGCCGGCCGCTTCACATGCGCATCACATGCCCTCGCATATTTTCTTCGCCCTCGGCATGTGGAATGACGCCATCGACGCCAATGTCGCCTCACTGAAGATTGGCCGAGCCCAGGGAGATCCCAGTTATCACGCGCTGCTGTGGCTGACCTACGCCTACCTGCAGCAGGAGCGCCGCAGCGACGCCGAGGAACTCGTGCGCTCCGTCGCCGCGGATGTTGCCTCGGGTGCGACCCAGGACAACCGGGCAAGGCTTGCGTACACGCGGGCCATGTGGCTCGTCGAGACCCGCGGCACCGATGGCCCCGATGCGCGCAAGCCGGTCGACAACAGCGGCATTACGTCAATCAACTATTTTGCCGCTCACGATTTCGCGCGTGGTATCACTGCCGCCGCAGAGCGGCCCGCCGAGGCAAAGGCGGCACTCGCGCAGTTGCAGGCGCGCATCGACGGCGCGCATGTCGAACCGTCACGCGCGGCGACCGTCAGTTGGCTCGACAATGTGAGCGGCGATGAGTTGAAAGAGGCGCAATTGCTGCGCGACGCGTTGGCAGGCACGATAAAGTTTTACGCCGGCGATGCGGCGGGGGGAATTGAGCAGGTGCGCGAGGCGAGTGCCGCAGCCGAGCA
>JANXZQ010000122.1 GCA_025355445.1 Gammaproteobacteria bacterium | reverse complement strand
AACGTCGAGTACACGCCGCCGGGAACGCGCGGAGTGCTGCCGGCGGTCGAGACGGCGTCCGGCGTGACCCGGCGCGTCCCGCAGGACTACCCCACGATTCAAAACGGCGTCGACGCGGCAAATCCCGGCGACATGGTGCTGATCGACAAGGGCCGGTACGTCGAGTCGGTATTCGTCACCACCCCCAGCATCACCTTGCGCGGCGTGGACCGCAACGCGGTGATTCTCGACGGCAAGTTCGAACTCGGCACCGGCATCATGGTCGGCGGCAACGGCGTAGCCATCGAGAACATGACGGCCCGGAATTACACGCTGAATGGATTCTATTGGACCGCCGTGAAGGGATTTCGCGGCTCGTATCTCACCGCCTATAACAACGGCGATTATGGAATCTACGCCTTCAGCTCGAGCGACGGCCTGTTCGAGCACTCCTATGCCAGCGGCTCACCCGACTCATCCTTCTACGTGGGCCAGTGCGCGCCCTGCCAGGTGGTGCTCAACGATGTGGTCGGCGAGTACAGCGGCCTGGGCTATTCGGGCACCAATTCCAGCGGCGACATGTATGTCATCAATTCGCGCTTCGCGCACAATCGCAGCGGACTCAGCACCTCCACCTTCGACATTGAACTCAGCCCGCCCGGCCGCGACACCACGATCATCGGCAACGTCGTCAGCGACAGCGGGCTCGAAAAGGAGGCGGCCGGCTTCTATGCCACGGAGACTCTGGCCGGCAACGGCATCGCACTCGTCGGCACACACAACAACCGTATCGAGCGCAATTACGTCGTGCGCAGCCGCAACAATGGCATCGTGGTGATTCCAATTCTGGACCGGCACTACTGGCCGTCGACCGGACATGTGGTGCGCGACAACACAGTGCTCGAATCGGGACGCGCCGATCTCGCGGCGGCCGGCTTCGGCACCATCGGCAATTGCTTCGCGGGAAATGTATTCCGCAGCTCCCTGCCCTGGGGCTTGCAGGCATTGAATGGCTGCGGAAAGCTGCGCGTGCCCGTGGCTTCCGATCTCTCCGGCGACATGACTTTCTTCGGATCCATTGCGCAGATTCGCACCGGTCAATTCACGCTCAACGACTACCGTACACGGCCCACTCCCGCCGCCCAGCTCAACATGCCAGGCGGCGCCGACGCGCCGGTAGTGCCGGCGGTGCGTGTGTTCGCCGGCCTGAAACTCGATCTCGATGCGATCAAAACCCCGTCGGACACTGCGCAAAAGCCGCTGTCGAAGCTTTAGCTGCGGAGACAAACCATGCCGTCCCTGTTCTCTCTCGCGCATCCCATGACTGCATTTCAGGTCTGGTTCGTCGTGTATCTGTACCTGGTTCCGCTCCTGCTCTATGCCTCGTGGGCATCGCTCGCCTTCATGGACATGAGCGAACGCGTGGACGGCACGGGCGGCGCCGGTTGGGGAGCCTTCGTGATACTGGTGCCGCTGCTCGGCGGCGCCTGCTACTTGCTGAGCGCCGCGACGTCGTTGCGGCGGCCTGCGCGCATTGCCATGGTGATCACCGGACTCGTCGTTTGGCTGCTGCCGTTGGCAATCGGCGTGTGGCTTGCGGGCGGACCGCTCGGTCCGAAGGCGCTCAGCTAATTGCCTCTATGGGAGATTTGCCATGTCAGTGACCATGCCCAGTAATCTGCAGATGCTTCTGGGGCTTTATGCCTACTTGCTGCCGCTGCTGCTGTACGTGCTGTGGAGCACGCTGGCTCTGTGGGATCTGGGGCGCCGTGAGGAGTTATCCGGGGCGGCGGTATGGATATGGGCCTTGTTGATTTTTGCACTGCCCTTCGTCGCGGCGCTCGGCTATTTGTTCTTCGGCGGCGCCCGGCTCGCGCCTCGGGTCAGGCTGCTGGCCTTGGGCGGCGGCGGCGCGTACTTGGTGGTACTGGCCTTGGGCGCGTTTATCGGCGGTATCAGCTAATGTCTCTGCGCCGTCGCGACTTGTTCCGGTTCGGCGGCTTGGGCGGCGGCATTGGTCTCATCGGGGCAGCAGGATGGTCCGTCGGCAAGGTGTTGGGTGCGAAGGATCGCCCCTCGGCAGCACTGCCGCCCCTGGGTGTCGATTGCGTCACCGACCCCGCCGCAGCATCGGCCGCCGCGGCATCGGCCGCCGCGGCATCGTCCTCATCCGGTGCAACGTCGAGCGCCGGCTATGGCGAGAAATTTGTGCCTGCGGCCTACTATGCCGGCAGCCGCGACAGCCTGCACCTCCCTCCCGCACCCGCGCCCTTCTCCGACGAGGTGCGCGAATTCGATTTATCCGTGGTTGAAACCACGCTCGAAGTCGCGGCTGGACAAATCGTCAAGGTCTGGGCCTATGGCGGCAGCGTGCCGGGCCCCATCATTCGCGCAACGGTGGGCGAACAGCTGCAGATCACCCTGGCCAATCGCGCGGCGCTGGCGCACAGCGTTCATTTCCACGGTGCGCACGATGTGATGCAGGACGGACTGGAGCGCGTCGCGAACGGCGGCAATCAGGTGTACCGGTTCGAAGCCGGTCCTGCAGGGCTGCATCCCTATCACTGCCATGTGCCGCCGTATGGGTGGCATATCAATAAGGGCATGTATGGCGCCATGATAGTCGATCCTCGCGAGCCGCGGCCGGCAGCGCACGAGTTCGTGCTCTGCCTGTGCGGCTTCGACACCGACGGCGACGGCCGCAACGATGTCTATACCTGGAACGGCCTCGCGGGATATTACGAACGTTTTCCCCTCAAGGTCCCGGTAGGCGAACTGGTGCGGATTTATCTCATGAACATGCTCGAACACGATCCCATCGCGTCGTTTCATCTGCATGCGCAAACCTTCGATGTGTACCGCTCCGGAACGTCGCTCACCCCTCACGAGCATACCGACATCGTCGGGCTCGGCCCGGCCGAGCGCGCCGTCATCGAATTTCGCCTGCCGCGCCGCGGCCGCTACATGTTTCATCCTCATCAAAGTCACATGGCGGAGCGCGGCGCGATGGGCTGGATCGTCGCCATTTGACATCCTCCTCGCCCTCATAGGACGAGGATTCCTTCTGCAAGACGGCGATGTCCCGCCGCGAGGATATTGTGAGCTGCATTGACGTCACGATCATGGATCGCTCCGCACACAGGACAGTTCCATCCTCTTATTCCAAGACCCTTCCGGCCTTTGGGGCCGG
>JANXZQ010000101.1 GCA_025355445.1 Gammaproteobacteria bacterium | reverse complement strand
TGTTCACCTACTTCACGGATCGCGACGGCAAATTCCAACTCTGTGCTCTGACCGAATCGGCCTTCGATCCGCTGGCGCGCACCACCCGTTTCATGTTGATGGAGGAGGCGCACCACATGTATGTGGGCGAGTCAGGGGTGGCGCGAGTCATCCAGCGCACTTGCGACGTGATGCGTGAGTACAAGACGGATGATCCGCAGAGGTTGCGTAAGCTCGGCGTGGTGGATCTACCGACCATCCAGCGCTATTTGAATTTTCACTACAGCGTCACGCTCGATCTGTTCGGCGCCGACGTGTCGTCCAATGCCGCGACATTTTATAGCACAGGGCTCAAAGGGCGGTTCGAAGAGAGCCGGATTCAGGACGATCATGTCCTGAAGGAGCAGACCTATCCCATCCTGCAGGCCTCCAACGGTGAATTGACCACAGGCGCCGCCCCCGCGCTCAATGCTCTGAACGAAAAACTGCGTGACGATTACATCAAGGATTCCGTCTCCGGAGTCGGGCGCTGGAACAAGGTCATCCAAAAGAGCGGCCTGGAATTTCGGTTGTCGGTCCCGCATAAGGGATTCAATCGGCAAATCGGCGCACTGGCGGGGCTCAAAATCGCTCCCGACGGCCGAATCCTAAAGCCCGCCGAATGGCCTGCAAAGTCACGCGATTGGCTGCCGACGGAGGAGGACCGAATTTACGTAAGTTCGCTGATGGGCCGAGTCACGGATCCGGGAAAATTTGCGAATTGGATTGCGCCTCCCGAAAAAGGCGTCAACAAGCAAGAAGGCGATTTCGAATATATCCGCTTCGGCTAGTTTCATTGCTCAGCGCGAGCGCGCCATGATGGAATTGGACGTGGCGAGCAGACAATCCATGCGGCGCCCGCGATTCCACCCGTCACAAGGAAGTTGCGGCGATTCACGGGCACTCCTCATGCATGATCTCTGAGAAATTTCAAAACGGGTGTGCCCAAGGATTCGTCCCCGGTATTAATCGAATAAACTTGCGTCAAATGATTGTGACCGCGAATGACGCTGAGCTCAGGGTTGAATCGATGCTGCGTCACCAGGCGCGAGAATAATTCGCCTGCCTGTACCTGCATCTGCAAAAGGTCCAACTCCGGCATAGGTCATGAGTAGAGGGAAGGGCGCCGCATCGATCAGTTGCACCGTGGCCATCTGGATATAGCGCTCAAAGTCAGAGCCGAAATAGGCTTCGTTGCGCGGATCCGGCGAGGCGGTGCCGAACTGCCGGCGGGCCAAGGCTTCTAGGCGTACGTCGTATACTCCTGATATGAGCACCACCCCGGCGAAGCCGCCCGGCATGTGAAAGCGCCGTGCGAGCGTCGCCAGTGCCACATGCGCCGCGCCTGCGGATTCTCCGACTAGGAATATGCGCTGTGGATCGGCGCCGAAGCGCCCGCCATGTTCGCGCGCCCAACAGTAGGCGCGCACCACGTCTTCAGCGCCGGCCGGCCAAACGTGCGCCGGTGCCAGCCGATAGTTGGGCACCAGCGTCACGAAACCATTGCGGGCGAAGTATTGGCCGATATTCTCGCGGTCGGACTTGTCGCCACGGATGAATCCGCCGCCATGCATGAATATCAACACCGGCAGCATCGTGTGCGCACTGTTCGTGGGCCGATACAATTGTCATGATCGGACGGGACTGATGTCAGCGGCGTAGTCTCCAAGACTTAGGTGGTGCGATTCACGAATGCATCCCCGGTACAGCCGTTTCCGGTGCTGCCGATCCGCGAAGTTCGGCTAGGAGGCAACCTCCTCAATCGGGGGGCATTGGGGTAAAGGCCAGAGTTTGCATATCCGGCGGCTTGTCATAAATCATTGGTGCCGTAGACGTAACTCTCAGTAGCGCGCCGTGACCGCACGCGGAACGAGCGGAATATATTGCAGGCTTATTGTAAAAACTGCGCCAAGCGCATGGCCAAGCGCCTATCCTTGCGCTGATTCACCCGAGATGCCTAGGCTAAGGCAAGGACGTCAAGCAGGGATGCCTCGCAATCTACTCCACCGCAGCCTTTTCGCACTCGCTCTGACCATCCTCTGCGCCGCCTCCGCGCAGGCGCAAACGCTGGTGGTCAACGCGGTGTCGGGCAAGGGCCTGTCGGGCACGGCGTCCTATGTCCTCGCCAACGTGGCTGCCCCGGATACCGTGAATGGAGCCCCCGCCACGCTGGGGAAATCCGGCAACGCCATCGTGACGGCCGCCGCGGCCTGGCCCACAGGCATCACGCTCAACACCTCCACCGGCACCGGCGTGAGCATCAGCAGCTCCGCGCCCGTGATCACCGCTAATTCGGTGTCGGGCACCGCCGACTACGGCTTCGCCTCGATTGCCATCGCCAATGTGGTCGCCACTGATCTCGTGAACGGCGTACAGGCCGTGCTCGGGGCAGGCGGGAATGCCACCGTCGCCAAGGGCATCAATTGGCCCACTGGGTTCCTCGGCCTGAGTCCCATCACGGGCGCCGTCAACACCTTCGTCTCTACGCCACTGGGTACCTACGTTTTCCAGTACCAACTGTGCGACGTGAACACGCCGCCCGATTGCGCAGTGGGTAACGGCACGGTCACCGTCATCCAGGCGACCATCACGCCCGCGGTGCAGAGCGGTACCGCCGATCAGGGCATCGCGTCCACCGCAATCGCCAACATCGCCTCGGGCGGCCTCATCGACGGCAATCCCGCCACGCTTGGCGCCGGGGGCAATGCTGCCGTGACCCCCTACGGTACCTGGCCCACCGGTTTCAGCCTCAACCAAGGCAGCGGAGCGGTCACGACCACGGCCTCGGTGGCGCTCGGCACTTACTCATTGGCGTACAAACTCTGCGACGACAACACTCCGCGGGACTGCTCCGCCGCGGTGATCGACACGGTCAATGTGATTCCGTCGGCCATCGTCGCCAATTCCTTCAGTGGTAGCGCGGATTTCAACATTGCTTCGCTGCCCATCGCGAACGTCACAGCGGGCGACACCGTTAACGGCGGCAGCCCCGTGGTCTTGGGCGCGGGCGGAAATGCGAGCATCTCGAAGTACAATACCTGGCCCGTTGGATTTGGGCTCAATCCCATCAACGGCGCAGTGAGCACGACGGTGTCCGTGCCGGTGGGCCCGTACACGATGCAGTACCAGCTCTGCGATAACAATTTGCTGGTTAACTCCCACTGCGCCTTGGGGAGTCTGTCGGTCAACGTCATCAACCCCGTTATCGTGGTGAATCCGCAGTCCGGAACCTGTGCCACCGGCGTCGGCTCCGTGTGCATCGCCAACGTCACTGTGGGCGATACCGTGAATGGCGCCCCTGTCGTCCTGGGGTCCGGTGGTAACGCGACCGTGCAAGCAACGCCGGGATCGAACTGGCCTGCGGGCCTCGTGCTCAATCCTGCCAACGGTCAGATCAGTGCCAGTGCCTCTCAGCCGGTGGGCGTGTATCCGCTGGGTTACCAGATCTGCGACCTGAACACGCCGGCGTACTGTGTCGGCAACACCGCCACGGTGACCGTCATCTCCGAGTCGGTGGTGGCGAATTCGGTGAGCGGCACTGCCGATTCCGGCATCGCCTCGCAGCCGGTGGCGAATGTCGCCGCCACCGACACGATCAATGGAGCGCCCGCTGTTCTCGGTGCGGGCGGAAATGCGGTGGTCGCCAAGGTGGTGAATGCGCAGAGTCCGTGGAGCAACGGCATCGGCCTAAGCCCGACCGGCGCGATCAGCACCCAGCTATCGTCCGCCGACGGCGTCTGGGCCAATACCTATGAGATCTGCAACCTGCTAACGCCGGCAAACTGCGCGCAGAATACGGTGACGGTGACCATCATCACCGCCTCGATCCTAGCGAACCCGGTGTCTATCACGGCCGCGTCGGGTGCGACCACGCAGCCTGTGGGGAATGTACTCACCACCGATTCGGTGAACGGTGCGACACCCATCACCGGCTCGGTGACGGGGGCCAACGCGCAAGTGGCCAAGGTGGGCACCTGGCCGACCGGGGTAAATCTCAACAATGCGACGGGTGGCATCAGCACCGCCGCCACGCTGGCCGCCGGCGGCTATGAATTCCAGTACCAGCTCTGCGATCTCAACGTGCCCGTCAACTGTGCCATCAACACTGTCAATCTCGACATCGAGAACAAGCTCGTCGTCAATGCGCAGTCCGGCATCGCCACATTCAACACGAATTCCACCTCGATCAGGAACGTGGTAAGCGGCGATACCATCAACGGTGTGCAGTGCCGGCTGCAGACCTCGCCGAATTGCGCGGTGAGTGCCAGCGGCATCTGGCCCACTGGCATTGCACTCAACACCACGACAGGCGCCGTGACTGTTGCGTCCACCGTCGCGCAGGGTTACTACGATTCGATGTTCTACACGGTGTGCCCGGTGGGTTCGACGCAGGGATGCCAATCAGCGCCAGTCACCATCCAGGTGGATGCGTCAATCACCGCGGTGTCGCTGGCCGGCAGTATCGTGGCGGGGATTCCGGGAGCGGCAATCGGCAACGTGCTCTCGAACGACGTGGTGAATGGTGCTGCCGCAACGTTAGGTTCGTCAGGCAATGCGACCCTGACGCAGGGATCGGGCTGGCCCAAAGGCATCAAGTTGAATACCACCACGGGCGTCATCACAGTGGCCGCCACCGTAGCTGCCGGTACCTATTCCAACCTGGCCTTCACCGTATGCGATAAGGTCGCGCCAATAACCTGCGCCACCGCCTATGCGACCGTGTCGGTCACGGCCGCCTTCGCGGAAGTTCCGGTGTCTTCGTACATGACCGGCGACATCGAGTTCGACTGGGCGCGCGACGGCCGCTACTGTCCCACCTGCAATTATGGTTCGACGAACTCGCAGGTGAACTGGACCGATCGCAACAACAATCTCTGGGTGAGTTACGTCGATCCAGTGACGGGCATGTTCAATCCCGTGTCGGGCCGCGAAACCAACGTGGCGCCGGGAGCGGCTTTCTTCTGGCAGGACTGGGGCAATGGACCGGAATGGGCATTCTCCACGCCGGGGGCTGGCCAGGACCCCGTATCGCAGCTGGTCTACACCGGCATCGCGCCGGGACAGCCCGCGACCTACGAATTTGCCAGCGCCGCGCTGGCCTACGAGACGGGCAACAGCGGCGGCAACGCCACGTGGCAATATAGTTTCTTCCCAAGCGCCTACGCGCCGCCCAAGCAGAACACTGTATTGCCGGAGGCGAGCCAGTGCGTGTCGGATTCCTTCGCGACCGCGGTATTCGAGAACCTGCTCACGCCCACGCAGATGTTCACCGAAACCGTCACCACCTCGGTGGGTACGCAGCCTGTGCTCACAACCTTCGGCGCCACTGCCAACGGCATTGGCGAGCGCTTCGTAGCCTGCGGGCACGATGCCAATAGTCCCTACCCCCAGAGCACGCGCTGGCTGACCTTCCAGGGCGATGTGACCATCGGTGCAAATGTTCTGCAGCAGGAATTCTGGTACGACATGGACACCGGGGTCTATCAGCAAATAACCTTCGATCCCACCACCAAGCAGCGCGGGGTGATGTTCAAGGCGCCTGACTTCCCGGACCCCAATGGCAACGCGACTTACATACTGATGACCGTGGCCGCGGATATGCAGCTCGAGATCTTCCAGCAGACGGGCACCAACTCGAACGGCTCGCCGATCATGACCTTGGTCAACACCATCTACTCTCCGGATCCGGGCGAACCCTACATGTTCGATCCCAAGGCGTTCATCAACTGCACGCCGCAGTGCGTGACCTACGTGGTCATGGGCCTTGGCACACAGGCGGAATCGCAGCAGACCGAGACCGAGCCCAATGGCCTGGGCGTCACCACCCTCAACCCTAAGAATCCGTTCTTCGAGGTGTTGATGCCGGCGAATACGCAAACCGGCGGGCTGCTGTCGCAGCGCTTGGACCCCAAGGTCTACATCACGGATGCCGGTCCGGTGGTGTACTACGATTTGCTCAACACATTGACGGCGACGACTCCGTACAATGACCAGGGCATTTACCTGATCAACATGGGGCTGGGTAAGCCGCAGGGAAATTGCGTCGGGTGGTCGGCCTACGACGGCCCCAATCCCACGTTTAATGCGAACAACCCGGCACCCAATTACTGTACGCAACCCACGTCCAATTATCCGATCAACTAACGGTCGCGTGATCAATAGCTGCAAGTGGCGCGGCGGCGCTTTACTAGCCCTGGGCCTCGCGTTGGCCCCGAGTATCGCGTGCGGAGCGGCTGCGCCAGAACCATCGCAGTCGGATGGGAAGACATTGTATGAGCTCGGCGTGTTCCTGAGCAGCGGCTTGGACAGCTACACTCTGTCCGATTCCGAATTCGCGAAAGTCATGGCCGGCATGGCCGATGGATACCATCGCCGTGCCGATGTCGCGGCGGCGATGGCTTACGACCCGCAATGGCAGGCGCTGCACGCCGCCCGCGTGAAAGCTCTGATCGCGCACGAGAAGTCTGTCGGCCAGGCCTATCTCGACCAGGCGGCCAAGATCTCGGAAGCGAAGACCACGCCGTCCGGCCTCGTCTACATCCCCCTGGTCGAAGGCAGTGGCGCGAACCCCACGTATCTCGATCAGGTGAAGATCAATTTCCAAGGCAGGCTAGTGGACGGGACGGTGTTCGATAGCTCGAAGGGCCGTGGCGAGCCCTCGATGCTACGGGTGGGCGGCGCGATGCCTTGCCTGAGCGAAGCCCTGCGGCTCATGAAGGTGGGCGGCCGCAGCCGCGTCGTGTGTTCCTCGACTCTGGCCTACGGTGACCGAGGCTCGCAGCCCACGGTAAGGCCCGGCGCTACTGTGGACTATGAGATCGAGATACTGTCCATCGTTCCGCCGGCCGCAACGAAGCCTCGCTCAGAACAGGCAGAGGAGGGCGCGCCGCCCACCGCTCCCAGTCCCGTGCCTCCGCTCGAGAGGCGGCGGAACAACTGAAATCAATGGTCGGAGCGAGCTCTGGACATATCCTTCCGTCCTGTCTCAGCGCCCTGTCAGCAGCCACATGGCCTCCTCGGGTCTCCTCAGGAGATTGGACGGAGCAACGCAGTAACGAACATGAGACGCGCATTAGCGATAATCCACTATGATTCAGACTCGCGATATCCAAGCGGCCCTCAAGACCTTCCGACAGCACGGCGGCGTAATGAGAACGAGTCAGGCCTTGACGCAAGGTATTCATCCTGCGGCACTGTACAGGTTGGTCGCGGACGGCCAGCTTACGCGACTCGCACGCGGGCTCTATCGCCTAGCCTCCGCACGGGAGTTCGGCAATCCGGACCTCGCAGTAGTCGCGGCAAAGGCTCCGGATGCGGTCGTGTGCCTGATTTCAGCGCTCGACTTCCATGGCATCACGACTCAGGTTCCGAGAGTCGTACATCTGGCGGTTCCGCGTGGGCGGTACGCGGGCCTGCGCCTCCGCACGCCTCCTGTGAAGATCTATCGTTTTGATGTTGCGACCTTCAATCAGGGAATCGACCTGCATTCGAGCGATGAGGTTTCCGTTCGTATCTACGGTGTCGCGCGCACTGTAGTTGATTGTTTCAAATATCGAAACAAGCTCGGACTGGACATTGCCATCGAGGCGCTGCGCTTTGCCCGTGCCCGCAAGCGGACCAGCAATCGGGAAATCCTCCATTTCGCGCAGCTACTGCGACAGGATCGCGTGATGGCGCCATATTTGGAAAGTGTTACGTGACCAATGCGCCAAAGAATGTTGTGGCCTCGGTGCTCGCGAGACTGCGCAACGTCGCTCAGGAAGCAGGCTCAAGCTTCAACGACATTCTTCAATCCTATGTGATTGAGCGATTCCTGACGCGGCTCTCACGATCGCCGCATGCCGACAAGGTCCTACTCAAAGGTGCGCTAATGCTGCGGGTATGGGGCGTGCCTCGCGCACGGCCGACGATGGATATCGAAAGCCACGCGATCCGTTCTACTTTCGATCGTCGCCAGACCAGCCTGCCTGTAGCACCGCCGACGGCGTTGACGGCGAAGTTCCACTCTGAGCCCGTTCATGTCCGCCAATGGGCCGCGTTTGTACGTAGGATTGGCGAGCCCGCCCTGGCGAACGAGTTCCCACAAATCATTGTAGATCTGACTGAGTTTCTGATGCCGGCGGCTACGGGAGCGGCGACGGCGGCCGATAATCCCTCTCGCTGGGAGCCTCAGGGTCCATGGCGGTACGGATAGGGCTGCACAGAGTGATACCGGCGAAGACCGATTAATGAAATGACGACCTCGAATCGAATTCCGGTGCTCACGCCGCACGGGCACCTCATGCTCGCTCCGACGCATGAGGCGCGTATCTTGCCGGACGATCTGCGGGACCGTCTGGAGTCCGCGTTCGAGCGCGGCGCAGGACACGGGTTGCTGGAGCTTGGTATTCGCGAGATCGGTACGGCTCTGCCCGCAGATTTCGCCTATTGGCGAGATTTTGCCGGCCGCTATGTGACCACGCTGTGCACATCGGCGCAACCCACCGGGGTCACGGACCCCGCTGCGATAAGCAGCATCGAGGCCCCGCCTGCGGAACTGCTGGCTGAACTGGTGAACGTCGCACCCCCGATGCCGGGCGGGGAATACCTGAACGCCGCTGTGCTCGCCGCGCTGTGGGAGAAAATTGATACGGCATGCCGCACCGAATTCGCCGCGGCCAAGCAAACGCTGCAGGAGTTCCTGCAAGGGCGAAATCCCGCATGGCACCTCGTCGGCCGCGTGCATTTCAATCTTGCCGAGAACCGGTCCGATGAAGAAGCGCCCTTCGCGTTCATCGCGACCTACACGACGCGTCTCTCGGCTCAATCTCGCGCCCAGCACATGCCGCTTGCCGAAGCGCTACGCGAGTACGCCGGAGCGAAGAACAAGGCGCGCCTGCTCTCGCTGCTTAAGCCTGTGCAGGAGGCTTCGAAAGGGTGCGCATGGCTGGATGCTATGGTGGAGTCCGGCGAGATCTACCATCCACTCAGATGGTCTGCAGCCGAGGCGTTCCAGTTCCTGACCGATGTGCCCAAGCTCGAGGCCGCCGGGATTGTGGCGCGCGCGCCAAGTGCGTGGGGCTCGGGCCGACCGCCTCGCCCCAAGGTCCGGGCGACCATTGGCGGCCGGGTGCCGTCGGTGCTCGGCAAGGACGCGCTGCTCGATTTTCAGGTGGAGTTGACGCTCGGAGAGGAGCGACTCACCGCGGCCGAAATTCGAGCTCTGCTCCAGGGGTCCAACGGACTGCAATTCTTGCGCGGACGTTGGGTCGAAGTGGATCGGGACAAGCTCAAGCAACTCCTCGATAGATTCCGCCAGATTGAAACGGCGGCCGCCGACGGCGGACTACCATTCGCCGATGCCATGCGGCTGGTGGCCGGCGCGGCGGTAGACGAGGAGCGGTTGGGTGACCCCTCGGATCCCGACTGGTCGACGGTGAGCGCCGGGCCGTGGCTTGCAGAGACTCTCAAGGGCCTGCGCAGTCCCGACGGACTCGCCCGCATCGAGCCGGGTCCGGCGCTTCAGGCGACCCTGCGGCCCTATCAACAGGCCGGCGTCCGTTGGCTCTACCTGCTTCACCGCCTCGGGCTTGGCGCCTGTCTCGCGGACGACATGGGATTGGGCAAAACCATCCAGGTATTGTCGCTGCTTTTGATTCTCAAGCACGAATCGACGGCGCAAAGGGCGTCAACGCGGACGCGAAATCCGAACCTGCTGGTGGCGCCCGCCTCGCTGCTGGCGAATTGGGCCGCCGAGATCGAACGGTTCGCGCCGACGCTAAGATTCCTCGTTGCTCACCCCTCGGCGTTGAGTGCAGCGGATCTCAAGGCGATGACGCCGGAGACGCTGGCGGCGGTGGATCTCGTGATCACAAGCTACGGCGCGCTGCTGCGCTATGATTGGCTTGCCAGCACCCAGTGGCGGATTGCCGTCATCGACGAGGCGCAGGCCATCAAGAATCCGGGTGCCAAGCAGACGCGCGCCGTCAAGAAACTCATCGCCCACACTCGGATCGCGCTCACCGGGACACCAGTCGAGAATCGTCTGGGCGATCTCTGGTCGATTTTCGACTTCACTCATCCGGGGCTGTTGGGCTCCGGTCAGGCGTTCGGGCGGTACGTCCGGCGCCTCGCTGAAACGAAGACCTACAGCCCGCTGCGCGAACTCGTGCGCCCGTACATCTTGCGGCGCCTCAAGACCGATAAGTCGGTTATCGCCGATCTGCCCGACAAGACGGAGATGAAGGCGTTTTGTTATTTGAGCGCCACGCAGGCGGCCCTGTACCAGAGGGGGGTCGAGGAACTTGCGGAGGCGCTCGATCGATCAGAGGGCGCGGGCCGCAGAGGAGTCGTACTGTCGTTCCTGATACGCTTCAAGCAGATCTGCAATCATCCGTCGCAGTGGCTGGGCGACGGTGCATGGGCCGAAACTGAGAGCGGGAAATTCGGTCGCCTGCGCGAGCTGGCGGAGGTGATCGCCGCCAAGCAGGAGAAGATGCTGGTGTTTACGCAGTTCCGTGAGGTGACTCAACCCATTGCCGCGTTTCTCGGGCACGTATTCGGGCGGGAGGGTTTGATTCTGCATGGCGGCACGCCGGTATCGAAGCGCAAGGAACTGGTTCGGCGCTTCCAGGACGACGAGCTGGTTCCGTTCTTCGTTCTATCCCTGAAAGCGGGGGGCGCCGGCCTTAATCTCACCGCCGCTTCGCACGTGGTGCATTTCGACCGCTGGTGGAATCCTGCCGTCGAGAATCAGGCAACCGATCGGGCGTTCCGGATCGGGCAGTCGCGCAATGTTCTGGTGCACAAGTTTGTCTGTCAGGGCACTGTCGAGGATAAGATCGATCAGCTGATCGAGTCGAAGCAGACGCTCGTGAAGGATGTGCTTGAAGGAGGTACGGAGCTGCAGCTGACCGAGCTCAGCGACAAGGAGTTGCTGAATCTGGTGGCGCTTGATATTCATTCGGCGCAGGCGAATGTCTGACGTGTATCAATCATTGGAGCGAGGCTGATGTATTTTCACTGGAAGCCCTATGTTCCCGCGGCGGCGCGGCGACAGAGGGCGGACCGGACAGTCGCGAAAATGAAAAAAAAGGGTCAGACGCTTTCGCCCGTCGCCGCAAGCCGCGGCGCGATTGCGAAATCGTTCTGGGGTAAGGAGTGGTGCCGGAACCTCGAACGCTATAGCGACTATTCGAACCGTCTGCCGCGCGGACGCACCTATCTGCGAAACGGCTCGGTGATCGATCTCAAGATCGGCCCGGGCGAAGTGACCGCGCAGGTGATGGGATCCAGTCTGTACCGAATCACCGTTACCATCAGGGAGGTGGCCGGCGCACATTGGCAGGCGATTGCACGCGACTGTGCCCGCTCCATCGACACGTTAGTCGAGTTGCTCCAGGGGCAACTGTCGACTTCGGTAATGGAGCGCATCACCCGACCCGGAACCGGCCTCTTCCCCTCACCGACGGAGATTTCCTTCAGTTGCAGCTGTCCGGATTCGGCCGCGATGTGCAAGCATGTCGCCGCGACACTCTATGGAATTGGCGCCCGGCTTGATGCGGAGCCAGAGCTACTATTCGGCTTGCGAAAGATCGACGCAAAGGAATTGATCGCAGGCGCGGGGGTTGGCGAACTACCGGTTCAAAAACTGCCCCGCGCCGACCGAATTCTCGATTCGTCGAAACTGGCCGACGTCTTCGGCATCGACTTAGGTAGCGCAGAACCGACATCCTCCCGTAAAGCGTTCGCCAGGAAAAGGAAGTCGCCGGCTCATCGTGGGCATAAGCCTGTGAAGCGCATCGGCAAGCAATCAGCGCGCAAAAAACCAGGCAAGGCTCAATGACGCAGAGACCGCGAGCTTCTTGGACCTGGAATCGTTGACGGATGACGGTGAATAAACTGTAGTAAAATCAGTGGTCGGGGTGACAGGATTTGAACCTGCGACCTATACGTCCCGAACGTAGCGCTCTACCAGGCTGAGCTACACCCCGAATCGGCAGCGGGATCAGTTCTTGCGCGCTACCGCGAACTTCGCCAATTCGCTCAAGCCCTGTTTAAAGGGGCTTTCGGGAACGGGCGCGAGCGCAGCACGCGCCTGATCTGCCTCGCATTGAGCGAGGCGCGCAGTGTACGCAAGCCCCCCCAGGCTTGCAACGGCGCGGGTGATTTCGGCCAATTGATCCAAGCCACCCTTTTCGATGGCGTGCCGGATCTGGGCTCGCTGGTCATCAT
>JANXZQ010000056.1 GCA_025355445.1 Gammaproteobacteria bacterium | reverse complement strand
CACCTGTGTGAGGCACGCTGGGAACAGGATGACCACCTGAATCAGGTCGCCAACATCCGCAACACACAGATTCACAAGCTCACCAATGCCGGCGTTCCGACGCTCGCAGCGTTGGCGCAGCTTCCCGATGGGAAAGCCATTCCTCGCTTGGCAGATGAAAGTCTCGCCAAGCTGCGCCATCAGGCACAACTTCAGCTTCGGGCACGGCAAACCGGGCAGCGATACGTGGAGCTGTTGTCGCAAAAACCCGGCACGCTAGGCGGATTCGCCCGCTTACCCAAGCCCGATCCGGCCGATCTGTATTTCGACATGGAGGGTGATCCGCTCGAGGACGGCGGACTCGAATACTTGTTCGGTGTCGGCACAATGCGCGGCGAAAAACTGAAATTCCACGCCTTTTGGGCGCACTCGCGCGCCGAGGAAAAGCGCGCGTTTGAGGCGTTCATGGATTTCATCGCTTCGCATCTACACGAGCACCCCAATGCGCACATCTACCATTACGCCCCTTACGAAGAGACGGCGCTCCAGCGATTGATGTCGCTGCACGGCACTCGCGAACAAAATGTCGATGACTTGTTGCGGCAACACAAGCTCGTCGATCTCTACAAAGTCGTTCGCGAAGCAATGCGCGTTTCGGAACCGAAGTACTCGATCAAAAACATTGAACACTTTTACATGGAAGCGCGCCAAGGGGATGTCCAGACTGCCGGTGCCAGCATCGTCTACTACGAGAAATGGCTGCAAACGCGCGACAACGTATTGCTGCAACAGATCGAGGACTACAACAAGGACGACGTGCGCTCCACGGGGTTGCTGCATCGTTGGCTTCTCGAACAGCGACCCGGGGAACTGGACTGGCGCGCGCCAGGCACAGGTTCGGCAAGCGATGATCTCAGCAAGGCCCAGCAAGCCGAGCAGGAATTTGCCGCATATCGCGCCAAGTTGCTAGCGGGCATTCCAGAAGATGGCAGCTCGCTCACACGCGAGCAGGAAATGCGCGCGCTGACCTTTCAATTGCTCGACTTCCACCGCCGAGAACAAAAGCCGAAATGGTGGGCGATGTTCAATCGAAGGGATCTGGACGAAGCAGACTTGATCGAGGATAAGGAATGCATTGCCGGATTGACGCGGAATCCCAATGAACCACCGAAACCCGACAAGCGATCGCTGATCTACACATATCGGTATCCCGAGCAGGAGACAAAACTCAAGGACGGAGATTCTTGTACGCGTGCCGATACTGGGGAGGGACTGAATGCGGTCGAACTCGACGAGCAAAAACGAATTGCGCGAATACGCCTCGGTGCAAAGCGTGAAGCCTTGCCGCTACGCCTCAGCATCGGGCCGGGTAGCCCGATCGAAGACAAAAAATTGCGGGCACGGATTCGGAAATTTGCTGATAGTGTCGTCGCGGATGACGGGCAATTTGAAGCGATCAAAAGCATCCTGCTGAAGCGTCGTCCCGAGATTGAGGGAAAGGATCAAGGCCAGTCCCTCGTCAGCGATCCATCCGATATCGATCAAGTCATCAAAGCGGTTTCGGGCCTGAAGAACTCCTCCCTTTTCATCCAGGGACCGCCGGGTGCTGGCAAGACCTACACCGGCTCGAAAGTCGTTGTGAATTTGCTCAGGCGTGGGCACAAAGTCGGCGTTTCCTCCAACAGCCATAAGGCGATCCACAACCTGCTTGAATGTATCGTCGGCGAGGCCAAACAACAAAGAAGCCAGTTCCGGGGATTCAAGAAATCCTCCCAAGGTATTCTGGACACGCGCTTTGAATGCCCGCAGTTCTTCGACAACGGCGACAAGATCGCCAACTACGATCAACAAACGCACCAGTTATTCGCCGGAACTGCCTGGGCTTTTGCTGACCTCGCGGACGGTCAGCAACTCGACTACCTGTTTGTCGACGAGGCAGGGCAGGTTTCGCTGGCCAACCTAGTCGCGATGAGCCTCAATGCCAGGAACATCGTGCTGCTAGGCGACCAGATGCAGCTCGGCCAGCCCATCCAGGGCGTGCATCCCGGCCGATCCGGCGAGTCGACGCTCGAATACCTGCTCGATGGCCGCGCCACCATCCCGCCAGACGAAGGCATCTTCCTGCCATTGACCTGGCGAATGCACCCGGCAGTGTGCGGCTTCATCTCCGAGGCGGTCTACGACGGCAAGCTGCACTCCGCTCCGGGCCTTGAGAGGCAATCACTCGTGCTCGATGCTTCCGCGCATCCTGCGCTCGCCGCGGTGGGCGTCCATTACTTTCCGGTTGACCACAGCGATCGTTCGCAAATGAGCGAGGAAGAAGCAAACATCATCCGCGAGATTTTCGACAGCCTGTTGCAACAAAGCTACATCGACAAGAACGGCGAGCGATCCAGGCTGACCGTCAACGACATCCTTGTCGTCAGCCCGTACAACATGCAGGTGAACCATCTGAAGAAGACGTTACCGAAAGGCGCTCGTGTCGGCACCGTCGACAAGTTCCAGGGTCAGGAGGCGCAAGTGGTGCTGGTCTCGATGGCAACCTCGTCCGGCGACGACCTGCCGCGCGACATCGAATTCCTCTACAGCAAGAACCGCCTCAATGTCGCGATCTCACGCGCGAAGTGCCTGGCCATCGTCGTGGCGAATCCCAAGCTGATGAGCGTGCGTTGCTCCACGCCGGAGCAGATGGCGATGATCAACACGCTGTGCTGGGTGAAGGATTGGTCGGATAGCCAGGCGGGAGCCGTGCGCCCAGATCAAGGCCCGCGGCGATAGGTCAGCAATATCGTCGTGGTCGCGCCGCCGGTCTCGACAGCACTTTGACTGGTGAAATTCCAGCCGCTGACTGCGAGGCCTTGGTGCGCCTGATTGATGCGTGCGACAAGCGTGTCTGCGGGTCTGACGTCGATCGAGACCGTCATGGCGCCGATGTTCTGGCCTATCGCGTTGACGCCCATCGTGAACCACGGATTGCTGGTGATCTGCTCGGCAGACAGGTTGGGCGGCGTAGGCGGTGGCGCCGCCAGACATGCGGCGCCACCCACCAAGCCCAACACAAATAAAACTGCAGGGACGAAGGTACG